>NZ_JBHTAC010000034.1:0-78748 GCF_042663325.1 Catellatospora aurea | reverse complement strand
AGCTTCGCTATTTCCGCAGGCCCGCCCTCACCGCCGGCTTAACTTCCCGGCATTGCGCTATGCGTTGTGGAAGGTGCCCTTCCTAACAAGGTTGGCGGGTTCGGGCTGGCAGCGGGGGCACCAGTAGGTGATGCGCTCGCTGTCGCCGTCCCGCTTGCTGATCGGGCCGTTGCAGCGGCGGCAGGGCTGGGCGCGGCGGCCGTACACGTAGCTGGTCTCGCCCCGGTGCAGCGAGCCGGTGGTGGACTGGGTCCAGCGGCCCCGGTTGGCCGCCAGCAGCCGCTGCCCGAGGGTCACCATGCCCGGCAGGTCCGGCACGTCGCCGACCGGCGTCCACGGCCACACGCCGCGCAGGAACAACAGCTCGCACCGGTAGAGGTTGCCGATCCCGGCGAGGTTGCGCTGGTCGAGCAGCGCATCGCTGATGGGGCGGGCGGGGTCGGCCGCCAGCCGCCGTACCGCCTCCTCGGGGTCCCAGTCGGGCCCGAGCAGGTCCGGGCCGAGGTGGCCGACCAGCTCCGGCTCCCGCGCGGTCGGCACGAGTTTGAGGTCGTGCAGGTGGTAGCCGACGGCGACGGACTTCGCGGTGCGCAGCACGACCCGGATCAGGAACGCGGGGCGGGCGGTCCAGCGCTCATCGGGGGCGTACACCCGCCAGGCGCCCTCCATCCGCAGGTGTGAGTGCAGCGTCAGCTCGCGGTGCTGGGGCGAGACCACGCGCAGCAGCAGGTGCTTGCCCCGGCTCAGCGAGTCGGCCACCCGGTAGCCGGCCAGGTCGACGGTGGCCAGGTGCGGCACGCGGAAGTCCGACCCGGTCAGCTCCGCACCCTCCAGCCCGTCCCGCAGCAGCTTGGCGGTGTTCCAGACGGTGTCCCCTTCCGGCATGGCTCCATCCTGCCCCAGCCACCCTCAGGCGGTCCCGCCGCACCGGCGATCATGAAGTTATGGCAGCGACACACCGTCGAGCCGTGCCATAAGTTCATGATCAACGCGGTGAAAAGGCCGGGGCCCGGCCGCGTGGTGCGGACCGGGCCCCGGCGTGGGCTGGTGGTGGCTAGACCTCGTGGTCGCCGCCGTGGCGGCCGTGGGAGTAGCTGGGGGCCTCGATGACCGGGGCCTTGGTGCCCGTGCTGACGGCCAGGTGGGGGAACTTGGCGTCGAAGGCGGGGCGCTCCGAGCGGATGCGGGGCATGCGGTCGAAGTTGCGCAGCGGCGGCGGGCAGCTGGTCGCCCACTCCAGGGAGTTGCCGTGGCCCCACGGGTCGTCGACGGTCACGAGCGGGCCGGTGCGATACGACTTCCACACGTTGTAGAGGAACGGCAGCGTGGAGGCGCCCAGGATGAACGCGCCGACGGTGGAGAAGGCGTTCAGGAACGTGAAGCCGTCCGACGGCAGGTAGTCGGCGTACCGGCGGGGCATGCCCTCGGCGCCCAGCCAGTGCTGCACCAGGAAGGTCCAGTTGAAGCCGATCACGGTCAGCCAGAAGTGCACCTTGCCGAGCTTCTCGTCGAGCATCCGGCCGAACATCTTCGGGAACCAGAAGTACACGCCGGAGTACACCGCGAACACGATGGTGCCGAAGAGCACGTAGTGGAAGTGCGCGACGACGAAGTACGAGTCCGAGACGTGGAAGTCGATCGGCGGGCTGGCCAGCAGCACGCCCGACAGGCCGCCGAATAGGAAGATCGCAAGGAAGCCGATGGCGAACAGCATCGGTGTCTCGAACGTTATCTGCCCTCGCCACATGGTGCCGATCCAGTTGAAGAACTTCATACCGGTGGGCACGGCGATCAGGAAGCTGAGGAACGAGAAGAACGGCAGCAGCACCTGGCCGGTGGCGAACATGTGGTGCGCCCACACGCTCATCGACAGGGCGGCGATCAGCAGGGTCGCGGCGACCAGACCGGTGTAACCGAAGATCGGCTTGCGGCTGAAGACCGGGATGACCTCGGAGATGATGCCGAAGAACGGCAGCGCGACGATGTACACCTCAGGGTGGCCGAAGAACCAGAAGAGGTGCTGCCACAGCATGGGCCCGCCGGTGGCGGGGTCGAACACGTGCGCGCCGAGGCGGCGGTCGGCCAGCAGGGCCAGCAGCGCGGCGGCCAGCAGCGGGAAGACCATGATGACGAGCAGGCTGGTGACCAGGATGTTCCAGGTCATGATCGACATGCGGAACATCGTCATGCCGGGCGCGCGCAGGGTCAGGATCGTCGTGATCATGTTGACGGCGCCGAGGATGGTGCCCAGACCCGACAGCACCAGGCCGGCGATCCACATGTCCGCGCCGATGCCGGGCGAGTTGATCGCGTCGTTCAGCGGCGCGTACGCGAACCAGCCGAAGTCGGCGGCGCCGCCCGGCGTGATGAACCCGGCGGTAGCCAGGCTCGCGCCGAACAGGTAGAGCCAGTAGGCGAAGGAGTTCAGCCGCGGGAACGACACGTCCGGCGCGCCGATCTGGATCGGCACCACGAAGTTCGCGAACGCGAACACGATCGGCGTCGCGAAGAACAGCAGCATGATCGTGCCGTGCATCGTGAACAGCTGGTTGTACTGCTCCGGGGAGAGGTACTGCATCCCCGGCGCGGCCAGCTCGGCGCGCATGAGCAGCGCCATCAGGCCGCCGATCAGGAAGAACACGAAGGCGGTGACCATGTACATGATCCCGATCTGCTTCGCATCCGTGGTGCGCAGCAGGCGCGCGATCGCGGAACCCTTGACCTGCTTGCGCACGGGGTAGGGCCGGGTCGCGATCGGCTGCGGTGCGACGGTGGTCACGTCTGGCCTCCTGTAGCTGGCCCGGCTGCTCGCGGCGCCCCACTCTCGCGCCGCCACCCGGATTGATCATTCGAGGCGTACCTCGGAGGCAGAATAATCCTTCGCAGGCGGCCCCGGAGCACGGGGTGCCCAGGCGCGCCGAGGCATCTATACGAATGGCCCGGCATTCTCATGCCGGGCCATTCGTATTGGACGGTGCGCAGCTCAGCGTGTTCCGGCCGACGCGCCGAGGTTGAACTCGATCGCACCGGCCGCGACGGCGCCCAGCGCGAGCAGGATCACGCCCCAGCCGATGAGCCGGTCGGCCGCGTTGATGCGGTGCAGCCAGCGCGAGAACCTGTTGCCGTTGGTGGCGGCGGTCCCGCCCAGCGGGTCCGTTCCGGCCGCGGCGCCGGCCGGGTCGGGGGTGAGCGTCTTGACCACGGTGACCGTTGCTCCGGCCAGGACGAGCAGGGTGCCCAGCACGGCCAGCAGGCCGGCGATCCAATCCTTCATGATCATCCTCCCCAGCAGGGATGTCGCCGGTCGGGGTGCCGGCGAACGACTCAGGTTAGACCTGCACCACACTCGGCGACGCACCGCGGACGTGAGATCGTTTGAGGTATGGCGAAGAAGCCCTCACGCGACGATGTCGGTGACCGGAATCTCACTGTGCGCGGCCCCAAGGCCGCCGCGGCGGGTCTGCCCGGGGTGAAGCACGGCCTGGCGGCCGCCGTCAACCAGATGGGCGTCCGCCGCACCGCGCTCACCCTGCTCAAGGTGAACCAGGCCGGCGGCTTCGACTGCCCCGGCTGCGCCTGGCCCGAGCCCTCGCCGGAGCACCGCGCACACGCCGAGTTCTGTGAGAACGGCGCCAAGGCGGTGGCCGAGGAGGCCACCCTGCGCCGGGTCACGCCCGAGTTCTTCGCCGCGCACGCCGTCGCCGAGCTGGCCGGGCGCAGCGACTACTGGCTCGGCCAGCAGGGCCGGCTGACCACGCCGATGGTCAAGCACCCGGGCGCGACGCACTTCCGGCCGCTGGGCTGGGCGCAGGCGTTCGCGCTGGCCGCCGAGCACCTCAAGGCGATCGAGCCGGACCAGGCGCTGTTCTACACCTCCGGGCGCACCTCGAACGAAGCCGCGTTCCTCTACCAGCTGTTCGCGCGGGCGTACGGGACCAACAACCTGCCCGACTGCAGCAACATGTGCCACGAGTCGTCGGGCGTGGCGCTGGGCGCGACCATCGGCATGGGCAAGGGCTCGGTCACCCTCGACGACATCCACGACGCCAAGTTGATCGTGGTGGTCGGCCAGAACCCCGGCACCAACCACCCGCGCATGCTCACCGCCTTGGAGAAGGCCAAGCAGCGCGGCGCGAAGATCATCTCGATCAACCCGCTGCCCGAGGCCGGGCTGATGCGGTTCAAGAACCCGCAGAAGGCCTCCGGCCTCGTCGGCTCCGGCACCGCGCTGGCCGACCTGCACCTGCCCATCCGGGTCGGCGGCGACCTGGCCCTGTTCCAGGCGATCGGGGCGAAGCTGGTCGAGTGGGGAGCCGTCGATGAGGCGTTCGTCACGGCGTACACCTCGGGGTTCGAGGCTTATGCCGCCGCGGTGCGCGAGGTGGACGCGGACCTGGTGGCCCGCGCGACCGGCCTGAGTGCGGAAGAGATCGAGGCGGCGGCGCGTCTGTTCGCCGCGTCCGAGGCGACCGTGGTCTGCTGGGCCATGGGCCTCACCCAGGGGCGCGACGCCGTCGCGACGATCCGGGAAGTCGTCAACGTGCAGCTGCTGCGCGGCATGATCGGCAAACCGGGCGCGGGCCTGTGCCCGGTGCGCGGGCACTCCAACGTGCAGGGCGACCGGACCATGGGCATCTGGCACGAGCCGCCGACGTGGCTCGGCAAGCTGGGCGAGCGGCTCGGTGTCGCCATGCCGACCGGCCGCGGGCACGACACCGTCGAGGCGATCCGGGCCATGCGCGACGGCCACGCGAAGGTGTTCGTCGCGGTCGGCGGCAACTTCGCCGCGGCCAGCCCCGACACCGACGTCACCGAGGCGGCGCTGCGCCGCTGCACGCTGACCGTGCACGTGTCCACCAAGCTCAACCGCTCGCACGTGGTCACCGCCGACGAGCAGACCGTCCTGATCATGCCCACGCTGGGCCGCACCGAGCGGGACACCCAGGCCGCCGGGGACCAGTTCGTCACCGTCGAGGACTCGATGTCGAACGTGCACGCCTCGCGAGGCCGCCTCGACCCGGCCTCGCCCATGCTGCTCTCCGAGGTCGCCATCGTGTGCGGGCTGGCCCGCGCGGTGCTGCCGGAGTCGACGATCCCGTGGGAGTCGTACGCGCAGGACTACCGGGCGATCCGGGCGCTGATCGAGCAGACCGTGCCCGGCTTCGACGGCTTCGAGGCGAAGGTGCGCACCCCGGCCGGGTTCACCCTGCCGCACCCGCCCCGCGACAGCCGCAGCTTCCCCACCCCGGACGGCAGGGCGCGGTTCACCGTCAGCCCGCTCGAGGTGCTGACCGTGCCCCCGGGCCGCCTGCTGCTGCAGACCCTGCGCAGCCACGACCAGTACAACACCACCATCTACGGCCTCGACGACCGTTACCGCGGCGTCAAGGCCGGCCGGCGGGTGGTCTTCGTCAACCCCGACGACCTGACCGAACTCGGCATCGCCGACGGCTCGACGGTGGACCTGATCTCGGAGTGGGCCGACGGGGAGCGGCGCGCGCCGTCGTTCCGCGTCATCGCGTACCCGACGGTGCGCGGCTGCGCCGCCGCCTACTTCCCCGAGGCGAACGTGCTGGTGCCGCTGGACTCCACGGCGGCCGGGTCGAACACGCCGACCTCGAAGCAGATCATCGTCCGGCTGCGGCCCGTCTGATGGGCCGGGCCAGCGACCGCAGGCAGGTGACCCGGATCGACCTCGGCGGGTCGGCTCCCGTACGCCGCCAGGACACCCTGGCCGCCGAGGAACCCCTGGAGATCCGGGTCGGCCACCGCCGCGGCCCCCGCCCGCCGCTCGCCGTCACCATGCGCACCCCCGGCGACGAACTCGACCTGGCCCTCGGCTTCCTCCTGACGGAAGGCGTCATCACCCGCCCCACCGACATCCTCACCGCCCAGCTCTGCGCCGGCGCGGCTGAAAGGAAGGGCATCGTCGGCTCGCGTCAGCGAGACGAGCAGGAGCTCAGCCAAACCACATACGTAGAGGAAGGGCGCCTTCTTAACATCGGCGGTGTCGGGGCCGCGGAGGTCGACGACGAGGAGTCCACGCCGCCGGCGAACACGTACAACGTCGTCGACGTCGTGCTCGCCGACCGCGTCGCGCCGCCGGCCGCCGGAACGGAGCGCAACTTCTACACCACCTCCTCGTGCGGCGTATGCGGCAAGGCCAGCATCGACGCCATCCGCACCCGCTCCCCGCACGACGTGGCCGCCGACCCGGTCACCGTCGACGCCCGCACCCTGACCCTGCTCCCCGACCGGCTCCGGGCCGCCCAGCGCACCTTCGAGCGCACCGGCGGGCTGCACGCGGCGGGCCTGTTCACGCCCGGCGGCGAGCTGATCGGGGTACGCGAGGACGTGGGCCGGCACAACGCGGTCGACAAGCTCATCGGCATGCAGCTGCGGGCCGGGCGGCTGCCGCTGGCCGGGCACGTGCTGCTGGTGTCCGGCCGGGCCAGTTTCGAGCTGACCCAGAAGGCGTGGATGGCCGGGATCAGCGTGCTGGCGGCGGTGTCCGCGCCGAGCACGCTCGCCGTCGACCTGGCCGCCGAGGCGGGCATGACGCTGGTCGGCTTCCTGCGCGGCCAGACCATGAACGTGTACGCGGGCCCGCAGCGCATCACCGCCTGACGCTCCGCCCCCACCGCACCGGAGCGAATATTCGCAGCTCACGGCGTAGCCCGAGTTAAGAAGGTGCCCTTCCTCTACATATTGGTTTGGAAGGTGCCCTTCCTTCGCCGGGTCGTCAGGGGCGGAGGGCGTGGGAGTGGTGGTAGTCGCCGTCGGGGGTGATGAGCCAGCTGTGGAGGGGGGTGTCGGCGACCAGGGCGGTGGTGGCGGTCAGGCGGCACAGGTGGGTGGCGAGTTCCAGTTCGCTGACGCCGGTGGCGCGGGCGAGCGAGTCGCCGGCGCTGAGTTCGCAGCCGTAGCCGGGGTCGCCGGCGTCGGGGTTGATCCAGACCGTGGCGCGCACGTCGGCGGCGGCCATCAGGTCCTCGGCGGTGCCGGTGAAGACCTCCGCCGGGTCCAGGCCGTACGCCTCGTGCAGGGCCTGGCGCAGGGACTCCGCCGGGGTGCCGGACGCGAAGGACACGCTGTAGCTCGCCCGGCCGTCCTGGGCGGCCTGCCACACCTGGTCGATCGCCGTCATCAGGTAGGCCGCCACCCCTTCGGGCTGCATGTTCAGGTCCCCGATGGCCTCGGCCGTGAACGGCACCCGCACCACGTCGTACGTGCCCTTGGCCGGGTCGCCGAACTCCGCGCCGTAGCGGCTCGCGACGTCCATCGAGACGAGTTTGCAGGCGAACAGGTGCTGGCGCTGCCAGAGGCCGTCCTCGCGCCGCGTGTCGACGAAGGTCAGCGGCACCGGCGCGGTCACCACCGCACACAGCTCCTCGTCGAGTTCCCGGTAGAGCGCGGCCAGCAGGTTCGCGTCGCCGCGGTCCACGCCGCCGCCGGGCGTCGCCCAGTAGCGCCGCGGCACGCCGGGGCGGGTCCGTTCGAACAGGATCATGTCGTCGCCGTCGAGGAGCACGGCACGCACACGATGACGGTCGGGCACGGCAACCATGTCTCCAGCGTCGCTGCCCGTGACGCCTTTGTCGACCGGAAGCCCGATACCGCCGCCCGTCCGGGGACCGCAAGAAACGTGATTGAGTCTCGCCAAGCACGCGCTGTGCTGGTATATGTGATTGGCCGTAACCCCGGGTCACAGGAAAGTGGTCATCATGGTGAGCTCAGCCGACCCCACCGCGGGGGAGGAAGAGACGATCAACATGCTGTTCCACCTCTCCCGGCGCTCGCAGGCGATGGTCGACCGGCTGATCAGCTGCCTGGACCGCATGGAGCAGGTGGAACCGGACGCCGACCGCATGAAGGACGTCTTCGAACTCGACTTCCTCGCCATCCGGATGCGCCGCAACGACGAGAGCCTGCTGGTGCTCGCCGGGGGCGAGTCGGCCCGGATCCGGCGGGAGCCGGTCAGCCTGGTCGACGTGCTGCACGGGGCCCGGTCCGAGGTCGAGGACTACCGCCGGATCGAGTTCGGCGTGATCGACGAGAGCCTGGCCGTGGTGGCCCCGGCCGTGAACGACCTGGTGCACCTGCTGGCGGAGCTGTTCGACAACGCGGCCGCGTTCTCCCCGCCGGACAGCACGGTGCTGGTCGAGGCGCGCCGGGTGGCCGACCGGGCGGTGCTGCTCATCGAGGACCGGGGCATCGGCATCGGCACGGAGCGGCTGCGCGAGCTGAACCACCGGCTGGCCCACCCGAGCCCGATCACCGCCGCGACGTGCCGCCAGATGGGCATCGAGGTGGTCAGCCGCCTCGCCCAGCGCCACGAGATGCGCGTCGAGCTGGAGCCCGCGGGCGACCGCGGCATCGCCGCCTCCGTGGTCCTGCCCGCCCACGCCCTGGTCAACTGACCCGCCGCGCCGCGCGCGGCCCGATTCGGGCCGCGGATCACGGTGGGTAGGGGCGTCGGAAAACTCGCTGGGCCGATCCGGGAGAATGGGCCCAGTTCGCTTTCTCTTGGAAGGACGTGCCGATCGTGGCCGCAAACCCGGAGGCCGACTGGGTCTCCCGCTTCGCTGACGAGGTCATCGCCGAGGCAGAGCGTCGCGCTCCGGGCAAACCGATCGTCTGCGCGTCCGGCCTGAGCCCGTCGGGCCCGATCCACCTGGGCAACCTGCGCGAGGTGATGACCCCGCACCTGGTCGCCGACGAGATCCGCCGCCGCGGGCACGAGGTCGTGCACATCATCAGCTGGGACGACTACGACCGCTACCGCAAGGTGCCGGCGGGCATCGACGAGTCCTGGGCCCAGCACATCGGCAAGCCGCTGACGTCGGTGCCGGCCCCGGCGGGCAGCGCGTACCCGAACTGGGCGGAGCACTTCAAGGCCTCGATGATCGAGTCGCTGGCGCAGCTGGGCGTGGAGTACCGCGGCATCAGCCAGACCGAGATGTACACCTCGGGCGCGTACACGGAGCAGATCCTGCTCGCCATGCGCGAGCGCGGCAAGATCGACGCGGTGCTGGACCGCTACCGCACCAAGGGCCGGACCGGCTCGGGCGCGGCGCGCCAGGGCAAGCTCGACGAGGACGAGGCCGCCGCGGCGCAGGAGGCCGCCGAGGGCTCCGGCGCGGCCGCCGAGGACGACGGCACCGGCGCGACGGGCTACTTCCCGTACAAGCCGTACTGCTCGGTCTGCGACCGCGACCTGACGACGGTCGTGGCGTACGACGACGAGTCGACCGAGCTGACCTACACCTGCCAGTGCGGGCACACCGAGACGGTGCTGCTGTCCGAGCACCGCCGCGGCAAGCTGGTGTGGAAGGTCGACTGGCCGATGCGCTGGGCGTACGAGGGCGTCGTCTTCGAGCCGTCCGGCGTGGACCACTCCTCCCCCGGGTCGTCGTTCCAGGTCGGCGGGCAGATCGTCGGCGAGGTGTTCGGCGGGCAGCAGCCGATCGGGCCGATGTACGCCTTCGTCGGCATCTCCGGCATGGCGAAGATGAGCAGCTCGAAGGGCGGCGTGCCGACCCCGGCCGACGCGCTGCAGATCATGGAGCCGCCGCTGCTGCGCTGGCTCTACGCGCGCCGCCGCCCGAACCAGGCGTTCAAGATCGCGTTCGACCAGGAGATCCAGCGCCTCTACGACGAGTGGGACACCCTGGGCCGCAAGGTCGCCGAGGGCGCCGCGAACGCCGCCGACACCGCCGCGCACAGCCGGGCCGTCGGCACCGCCGCGGGCCTGCTGCCGGTGACGCCGCACCCGCTGCCGTACCGCACGCTGGCCTCGATCGTGGACATCACCACCGGCGACCCGGAGCAGACCCTGCGCATCCTGCGCGACCTGGACCCGGCCGACCCGGTGGCCTCACTCGACGAGACCCGCCCGCGCCTGGACCGCGCCCAGCACTGGATCACCACCCAGGTGCCCGCCGAGCAGCGCACCCGCGTGCTCGCCGAGCCCGACGCGACCCTGCTCGGCAAGCTCGACGACGACCAGCGCGAGTCGCTGCGCCTGCTGCTGGCCGGCCTCGACGACCACTGGTCCCTGGAGGGCCTGACCACCCTGGTGTACGGCGTCCCGAAGACCCGCCTCGGCCTGCCCATGGACGTCAAGCCGACGCCCGAGCTCAAGGTCGCCCAGCGCGAGTTCTTCGCCCTGCTCTACCACCTGCTCGTAGGCCGCGACACCGGCCCCCGCCTGCCCACCCTGCTCCTTGCCGTAGGCCCCGACCAGGTCCGCAAACTCCTCACCCCCTGACCGAACCCGTCCCCGCCGGACCGGGGCATCCACTCACCGCACCCCGCTTTTCATAGACGTTGGCCTATCTCATCGAGTTTTCACGACTCGGATTCGATGAGATAGGCCAACGTCGATTACAAGGCGGGGCGGCGAGCGGCGTCACGGACGGTGGGTGGCGGTCACGACTCCAGGAGGTTGGCGCGTAGGCGGGTGATGTAGGCGTCGTCGATGCCGAGGCGCTGCTCGGCGTAGCCGCGCAGGGAGCCGTGCTGCTCACGAGCCCAGGCGAGGAACAGCGTCATCACCTCGGCCGGGGCGCGACCGTAACCGGGCCACACCGGCGGAACGCCCATCTGCGCGGTGATGTCGGCGACCAGCCCCGGCGTGGCCAGCTCGGTCAGCGCGAAGTCCTCGGCGATGACCTCGTCGGACACGTCCAGCAGGGTGAGCACCAGGGCGGCGAGCACGCCGGTGCGGTCCTTGCCGGAGGCGCAGTGGAACACCACGGGCGCGTCCTCGGCCGCGGCGATCACGTCCAGCGCCTGCCGCAGCTCCACCACCCCGTCCTGCGCGACCTCGGCGTACTTGCCCGCCAGGAACGGCCCGACCGCCACCTCCGGGCCGAGTTCCGCCTGCCGGTACGGCCGGTGCTCCACGCTGAGGTTGTGGTACGCCAGACCGTCGTGCTCGCGCACCCGCCCGCGCCGGGCGATCTCGAACGGGTACCGCAGGTCGATCACGGTCCCGACGCCCAGTTCGAGGAAACGCGCCCAGTCCCCGTCGTCCATCTTGGACAGCGCGTCGGACCGGTAGAGCCGCCCCCAGCGCACGGCTCTCCCCCCGTGTCCGGTGTATCCGCCGAGATCACGAAAGTTGAGCAGGTGGGTGAACGCGATGTGTCTCTTCACGTCAGATCACCCTACTTAAATCTCCGCAGACGGACCTCTCCGTTTCTGCCCAGCGACTGAATTCACCATCTACTCAAAACGGACGTATCCCTATAGAGTCGTGGCAGCCGCGGCCGGCACCTGCACGTCATCGCCAGGAACACGTCAGGAGACGGTGATGCAAGCGTTCGTCCTGCCCGACTTCTACCTCCCCCACCCGGCGCGGCTGAACCCGCACGAGCAGCACGCCCGGGACCACTCGAACGCCTGGGCCAAGCAGATGGGGATGCTCGACGCCCCCGGCCCGTCCGGCGAACCGGTGTGGGACCTGGAGAAGCTGAACAAGCACGACTACGCGCTGATGTGCGCGTACACCCACCCGGACTGCGACGAGGCGGCGCTGGACCTGGTCACCGACTGGTACGTCTGGGTCTTCTTCTTCGACGACCACTTCCTCGAGTCGTTCAAGTACGACCGCGACCTCGCCGGGGCACAGGAGTACCTGGACCGGCTGGAACTGTTCATGACCGAGCCCGGTCAGACGCCGCCCGAGCCGGGCAACCCGGCCGAGGCGGGGCTGGCGGACCTGTGGGCGCGCACCATCCCGCGGATGTCCGACGGGTGGCGGCGGCGCTTCGTGGCCAGCACGCACAACCTGATGGTCGAGTCGATGTGGGAGCTGGACAACATCAACCGGCACCGCATCGCCAACCCGATCGAGTACATCGAGATGCGGCGGCGGGTCGGCGGCGCGCCCTGGTCGGCGAACCTGGTCGAGTACGCCTGCGGGGCCGAGGTGCCCGACCGGCTGGCCGGCCTGCGGCCGCTGCAGGTGCTGCGGGACACCTTCGCCGACGCGGTGCACCTGCGCAACGACCTGTTCTCGTACCAGCGGGAGGTGGCCGAGGAGGGCGAGAACTCCAACGCGGTGCTGGTGCTGGAGCGGTTCCTCGACGTGCCCACCCAGCGCGCCGGGGACCTGGTCGGCGAGCTGCTCACCTCGCGCCTGCACCAGTTCGAGCACACCGCGCTGACCGAGCTGCCGGTGCTGTACGCCGAGCACGCGGTCACGCCGCCGGAGCAGCTGGCGGTGGCCCTGTACGCGAAGGGGCTGCAGGACTGGCAGGCGGGCGGGCACGAGTGGCACGCCCGGTCCAGCCGGTACACGAAGATCACGCCGCGGGCCGAGGGTCCGGCCGCGGTGCTGGCCCCGGGGCTGCCGACGCTGTTCGGGCAGTACGTCCACGTGCCGCTCGGACGGCAGCCGGGCCACCTGCCGATCCCGGTGCTGCACATGCCGTACCGCCCGCGGACCAGCCCGCACCTGGCGCGGGCCCGGCGGCAGACGGTGGCCTGGGGCCGCGAGATGGGCATGCTCGACCCGGTGCCGGGCACGGGCGTGCACGGGCTGTGGACCGAGCAGGCGCTGGCCGGGTTCGACTTCCCGCACTGCGCCGCGATGATCCACGCCGACGCGACGCCGGAGGAGCTGGAAATCTCGTCGAACTGGCTCACCTGGGGCACCTACGGCGACGACCTGTTCCCGGTGCAGTTCGGCCGCACCCGGGACTTCCTCGGGGCGAAGACCGCCAACGCCAGGCTGGCGTTGTTCATGCCGCTGGACGGGGAGCCGACACCGGAGCCGCTGACCCCGCTGGAACGCGGGCTGGCCGACCTGTGGCGGCGCACCGCCGGGCCGATGGCGCCCGGTGCGCGGGCGCGCTTCCGCCAGTCGGTCGAGGACATGACCGCGTCCTGGGTATGGGAGCTGGCCAACCAGATCCAGAACCGGGTGCCCGACCCGGTGGACTACGTGGAGATGCGCCGGGCCACGTTCGGCTCGGACATGACCATGAGCCTGTGCCGGCTCGCGCACGACGGGCTGGTGCCCGACGAGGTCTACGAGAACCGGGTGATCCAGCAGCTGGAGCACGCGGCACAGGACTACTCGTGCTTCACCAACGACCTGTTCTCCTACCAGAAGGAGATCGAATACGAGGGCGAGGTCCACAACCTGGTGTTCGTTCTGGAACGGTTCCTCGGGTGCGACCGCTTCGAGGCCCGTGACCTGGTGGCGCGGCTGATGGCCGAGCGCATGCGGCAGTTCGAGCACATCGTGTCGGTGGAGCTGCCCGCCATGTGCGACCAGCTCGGGCTGGACGAGGAGGTCCGGCGGCGGCTGACGGTGTACGCCGACCAGCTCAAGGACTGGATGTCGGGCATCCTGCGCTGGCACGAGGAGTGCGTGCGCTACTCCCCCGCCAGCATGTCGCAGCGCAGTCCGGGCATGGCCGAGCACGCTCCGGCGATTCTGCCGCTGCCGTCGGGGCTGGGCACCTCGGCGGTACGGGTGCTCGCGCTGCTGGGCGCGCCCGGCGCGAGCTGAGCCACACCCTGCGCACACTCATGGCGCCGGCCCCGGAGTGCTCCGGAGCCGGCGCCATGGTGCGCTCGGCCCCACCGGCGAGCGAATGAGCTGCGCCCGAAGCACACAATGTATCGACGTTAATAGATTGTTTCAAGTCATCACCGCATATCGATATCTGACAGTCTATCGATCTATGGCCACGCTTAGTGTATCGGTGGTTGCCGAAGCGTGACTATCGGCGACCGTCCCGTCCCCTAGATCGGAGGCCCCTGGTGGTCCGACTCGTCCGTGTCGCGCTCACCGCGATGCTGGTGCTCGGCGGCACCCTGTTCGCCGCCGCGCCCGCCAGCGCGGCGGTGCTCGACGTGCAGTGCACCTCGCCCAGCAGCACCAACACCATCACGTTCAGCCCCCCGCTGACGCTGGTGAACCAGCCCACCGTGGTGTCGCGCACCACGAACTACAAGCCGTGCCGCGCCCCGCGCTGGCCCAACCTGGTCTCCGGGTTCGAGACCAAGACGATCACCATGCTCGACGACTGCACCATGGTGCTCGGCACGCTGAACGTGAACTTCACGATCACCTGGAACACCGGCCAGACCACCACGGTCAACGCCATCCGCACCGCGTCGCTGTCCGGCACGAACCTGGTGGTGACCTTCAACGGCACCGTCACCGCCGGCCTGTTCCTCGGTAGCAACGTCAACCAGGTGTTCGTCGGCTCCGGGGTCGACCTGATCAACTGCCTCGCCGGGCGCGGCTCGGTGAAGAGCATCGTGTCGCGGGTGAACCTGACCATCTCGCACTGACACCCGCGCCGGGGCCGTGGCGGCCGCAGCCCGAACCGCCGCCACGGCCCCACCACGACAGCGCGGAGACGGCGCGGTGACAGGACGGCGGGTGACCGTGGGCGCCGAGCAGCAGCCCACCGACCCGCAGACCTCAGGAGAGCACCGCCATGCCGACCTTCGACACTCCCGCGCCGATCTCGGCGACGGTCGACATCATCCTCGGAGACATCCGCTTCGTCGCCGACGACCGCGCCGACACCGTGGTCCAGGTCGAGCCGATCGACCCCGTCCGGCAACTGGACGTCGACGCCGCCGAACATGTCGAGATCACCTTCGCCGACGGCCGGCTGCTGGTCAGGCACCCGAAGCTGCGCGCGGTTTTCACCAAGCGGCACGGCTCGGTGAGGGTGCTGGTCCGGCTGCCGGCCGGATCCGACGTACGCGGTGACACCACGCAGGGCGAGTGTGTCGTGCAGGGCGTGGTCGGCTCGTGCCGGCTGAAGACCGCGATCGGAGACCTCCGGGTGGCGCAGGCCGCGGAGGTGCGGTTGAAGACCACCGGCGGCAAGGTGGTCGTGGACCACGTGACCGGCCGGTCCGACGTCGACGCCAACGGCGACATCCGGATCCGCAGCATCGGCGGCGGCGCGTCGATCAGAAGCATCGGCGGCGACATCCGGATCGGCGAACTCGGCGGCGACATCGTCGTCCGCCGCGCCGGGGCGGATGTCGACACGCCGCTCCGAGCGGCCCGGCTCGCAGACTGACGTCGGCCGGTCGAGGGCGAACGCGTCACGACCACGGTCACGGTCAGGTGGCGAGCGTGGCCTCGGCCAGCTCCCGCCAGTCCCGCTGCCGCCCTTCGCGGATCGCCTCGGCGAACCCGCTTTCGCCGAGGCGGTGGCGGGTGTCCTCGATGATCCGGGCGGCGTCGGGCAACGAACGGTCCTGCGTGCCGCGCACGCCGTCGCTCGCCGCCAGCAGGCGTACGGCCTGCTCGGGATGTCCCTGGCGCAGCGCGAGATCCGCGATCCCGATCAGCACCTGCGCCAGCATCGGCCGGTGGCCCAGCTGCACCGCGGCCTGGAACGCGTCGGCCCTTTGGGCGCGGGCCTGATCGAGGTCGTCGACGAGGTAGCCGTGCAGGTCCCGGGTCATCACATAGAGGCCGCCCCGCTCGACGTCGAACTTCGTGCGGATCGTCGTCAGGTGTTCGCGTGCCTGGTCCGGTTCGCCGCGCCACCGGGCCAGCTGCGCCTGCGCGAACGTCAGCTCGGCCAGCGTGTCCGGCCAGGTGATCCCGTCGGCGCACCGCGACGCCTGGGCCATGGCCGCCGCGCTGGCGTGTTCGTCGCCGAGCAGCCAGTACTGCTGGGCCTGCTTCAGCCGTACGCCGACGACCTCCTCGGTCGCGCCCAGCTCGGTCAGCGCCCGGACCGCCTCCTCGTAGTGCCCACCCGCGCGGGTGAACTCGCCGCGCGCGGCGAGCCGGTCGGCCAGGAAGACCAGCGCCGACGAGGCCCCCCACCGGTCGCCCAGCGCCCGGAACTCGGCCAGCGCGATCTCGATGTCGGTGTCGACGTCGGTCTCGTCACTGCCGAGCACGAGCCGGAACCGGCCGCGGGTGAGCCTGGCCTGCGCGCGCACCCAGGGGTCGTCGGCGACGATCAGCGGCTCGAACGCGGGCAGGAAGTCCGTCGGCTCCCGCAGCATCCGCTCCAGCGGAGCGGCGAACCCGAGGATGGGATGGCGGGACCCGCTGCGCTTGGTGAACTTGTGCGCCTTCTCGATCCACTCCTGGGCCTGATATTGATCGCCGGCGGCGCCGGAGGTCACGAACAGCGTCACGATGGTGTACGCCAACGCCCGCGCCTCGTCGGACACCTCGCCCTCCAGGGCGGCCGCCGCGATGCCCAGCTCGGTGCCCTCGGCACGGTGCCCGCTCAGGAACCAGTACCAGCCCGCGGCCCCGACCAGCCGCATCGCCTCCTGGGCCCAGCCCTGCTCGATCGCCCAGCGCAGGGCCGCGCCGATGTTGTCGTGCTCGGCCTCCAGCGTGGCCAGCCAGTCCAGCTGCTCAGCCCGGCGCAGGTGCGGGTCGGCCGTCTCGGCCAGCTCGGTGACGTACGCGAGGTGTGCCCGGCGGGCCGGCTCGTCCTGCCCGGCCTCGGCGAGCCGCTGCGCCGCGTACTCGCGGATGGTGTTGAGCATCCGGTAGCGCGGCGCGCCGTCGCCGTCGGAGAGCAGCAGCGACTTCTCCGTCAGCGCGGTCAGCAGGTCGAGTGCCGGCTCCCCGTCCGCGCAGACCCGCTCGGCCGCCTCCAGGCTCACCCCGCCGGAGAACACCGACAGCCGCCGCAGCAGGTCCCGCTCGGCCTCGCTCAGCAGGTCCCAACTCCAGTCCACCACCGCGCGCAGCGTCCGGTGCCGGGCCAGCGCGGTGCGGCTGCCACCGGTCAGCAGGAGGAATCGGTCGTCGAGGCGGTCGGCGAGCTGGTCCACCGACATCGTGCGCAGCCGGGCCGCGGCCAGTTCGATCGCCAGCGGCATCCCGTCCAGCGCCCGGCAGATCCGGACCATGGTGGCCAGGGTCTGCTCGTCGGAGCCGACGTTGCGGCGTACCGCCTCGGCCCGGTCGCGCAGCAGCCGCACCGCGGGCGAGGAGCCGGCCTGCGCCGGGCTCGCGTCCGCCGCGGGCAGCGCGAGCGGCTCGACCTGCCACAGCGCCTCGCCCGTGATGCCGAGCGGCTCCCGGCTGGTGGCCACGATCCGCAACCGTCGGCACTCCCCCAGCAGCCGGTCCGCGAACGCGGAGACCTCCTCGATCATGTGCTCGCAGTTGTCCAGGACCAGCATCATCACGCGCTCCCGGAGCGCGGCGACGAGCCGGTCCATCGCGTCGCCACCCGATCCCCCGCCGATGGACTGGTCACGCAGCCCCAGCGCGGTCAGCGTGGCCTGCGCCGGCTCGCTGCCCGCCCGCAGCGGGGCCAGCTCCACCAACCAGACCCCGTCCGGCAGATCACCGAGCATCGTCCGGGCGCTCTCCGTGGCCAGCCGCGTCTTGCCGGAACCGCCCGCCCCCGTCAAGGTGACCAGCCGATGCCTGGCCGCCAGCGCGGCCACCTCCGCGACCTCGTCCTCCTTGCCGACGAACGTGGTCAGCTCGGCGCGCAGGTTCGTCCTGCGGTTCTCCGCCCGGCCACCGATCTCGCCGCGCAGCAGCGCGGTGTGCAGCGCCGACAGCTCCGCCGACGGGTCCACCCCCAGCTCGTCGGCGAGCCGCTCGGACAGCTGCTGGTATGCCGTCAGCGCCTCCGCGCCCCGGCCCGCCTCGGCGAGCGCGCGCATCAACGCCGCGACCAGGCCCTCCCGCAGCGGGTATCGCGCCACCAGGTCGGTCAGCTCGGACACCAGATCCGCACCGCCGCCGAGACGGACCTCCAGGTCGACCCGGTCCCCGAGCACGGCGAGATGGCGCTCGACCAGCCCCGAGACCGCGGCGTCGAACGTCCTGCTGCCCTGCAGCGCGATGCCGTCCATGGGCGCCCCGCGCCACAGGGCCAGCGCCGAGCGCAGCAGCTCCACCCGCTCCCGGTCGTCGGCGGCGGTGCGGGCCGCGGCGACGAGGCGCTCGAACCGGCTCACGTCCACGGCATCCGGGTCGACGGACAGCTGGTAACCGCCGGGCTTGGCCTCGACCACCCCGTCCGGCAGCACCTTGCGCAGCCGGGAGACCAGGACCTGCAGGGCGTTCACCGCGTCGGCCGGCGGTTCCTCGCCCCAGATCCAGTCGACCAGCCGCGCGCGGGCGACGATCCGGCCGGGTTCGAGCGCGAGCGCCGCCAGCAACGCGCGCAGCCGCGCGCCGGGCACCTCCACGGCGGTCCCGTCAGCGGCCTGGACTTCGAACGACCCGAGCATCCCGATACGCACCGGGCAATCTTGCCGCATTTCCGGCTGTTGATCTATGCCGCGATTTCCGTGCGGACCGCCTCGCTGTTGCACCCCGTCGGCTATCCAAAGCACGGCGTCTTGTACGTACCCTTTATGCGTGAGAGACGGACACATGCCGACGAAGGCGAACTCCGGATCGCGGGCACCTGGTGCCGACGAGGTGGTCGTCGCCTCGCTGGACGACGACCAGCCCGTTAACGAGGCCGCGCATATGCTCCGCAGCCCCGAGAACGCGCGGCGGCTGCTGTCGGCCATCGACCGGCTGGAAAGTGGCAGCGGCGCGGTGCCGGGCCTCACCGACTGAGGTTGGTGCTGCCGCGGAAACCAGCACCCAGCCAAAGAGAAACGCCCAGGTCTACTGGCCTGGGCGCTTCTTCGGTGGACCCGATGCGGCACAACCCGAACCGTGTTCCTGCTGCTCATGAAGCGTTGAGGCCCAGTTCAGCGGCTACGCTTGTGTCCCCACGCACGGCGATCAGGTGCAGCAGGGCGGCGACATGCCGATACGGGTCGGTCCGTCCGGCCTTCTCCTCGGAGCCTACGATGACGTCCAAGGTCGCCTCGTCGGGAAGCGGCTCGTCGGATGCGGCCATATCGGTGAACACCCGAACCCCGTACCACTGCGGCACGGACAGTTGCCGCCGGGCCAGTTCAGCTGTCAGATCCGCCAATCGGTCGGCACGGGCGTCGACCCCGATCCGGTTCCGGTACGCAGCCCCGTCGAACGCCTTGGCGACTGCGTCCCAGTCGCCCAGCAACCCGGGGCGCATCGCCAGGGCATCACCGTTGCGGACCAGCAGTGACACCATCCCGCCCGGAGCTACGACCTGCGCGATGGCGTCCAGCAGTGGACCGGGGTCCAGGAAGTACATGAGAACGCCCTGACACAGCACCGCGTCGAAGCTCGCCGGCGCGAAGAGTTCGCCGATCTTCTGGGCGTCGCCTCGGACAAGCCGCACCCGGTCGCCGACTTCGGCGGGCTATGCCAGCAGCGAGGCCCGGAACTCATCGAGAAGCCGATCCGAGGAATCCAGCCCGGTGACCAAGCGCCCCCGACGGGCCAGCAGACGAGCCTGCGTGCCCTGACCACAGCCGATGTCGAGCACACATCGCCGCGGCAGGTCCGGCAGGTGATCCGCGACCTGTCGTGCGACGACCTCTTGCCGCACCACCTGCCGTAGCGTGCCCAACCTTGCCCGCCACCGTTCCTCGCCCACCGCGAAGCTGACGCTCACGTCGCCCCTCCTGTGCTCGCGCGATCGACGCGTAGCGTATCCAGGTCGCCGCGCGAGGGCGGACCCGTCGGCCGAGCATGGCCGCGGCGCGGATCGCGAGGGACGAGACGGCGAGGTCAGCCAACCAAGCGCAGCCGGAATGCGGCAACCAGCACCCAGCCGGTCGGGGAGCTGGCGACTAGCTGGACTGCCTGGCGACGCCCGCCAGTTCCCGAATCATGCTGATCAGCTCTGCGGCGCGTGGACCACGTTCCCTCAGCACCGTCTTGAGATGTTCCTGAGCGTTGCTCCCAGCGAACTGCATACTCGGCGCTCTCGCCGGCAACACGATGCCCACATACGCGCGCCGCTCGTCAGTGGTCTCCACCAGCGCACCTTCTGCGTCGATACCCCACGAGTGCTGCCGCCAGAGCCCGTCGTCGGACAACGCATAACCCGTGCCGATCGAGTCGATCGTTCGGTCGATCCAGAGCATGGCGACGTTGCGATGACACTCGCCGACATCACCCTGTACGCGGCGCACAACCGTTCCGAAGGCAGATCCACGGGCAAGCAACTCGTCAAGATCGGACTCAGGAATGACCGGTGGGACGACCAGTGAGCCCCCGAACGACAGCAGAGCCCGGCACCATGCCCGCCAACGGCGCCCGTAATCGGCGCTCGCCTCGGCGTGGGAGTCGACTCGGGCGCGATACAGCGGCAGCAGACGCTCGCGTTCTTCGCTGGGTAACGACACCGGCAGAGGCTACAGCAGCACTGGTCTGCATGATCACCCGATCTGCCGGGGTTGCTTCGGTGGGCCAAGGGACTCGAACATGGCGGTCGGCACCCCGACTCACCGCCCTTGAACGAGCTTGCTGAAATATCAGCGCGCGACGCCAGTGTTCAGCCGCTCTTCTCGATCATGAGGGACCGCACCATGCCGGCGACCCGGCCGACAGTCATTCCTCGTACGAGTACGCCCCCGCCACCGCAGCACCGAGGCCCGACGGGAGCAGATCGCCCGCGATCCGCACCGCCTCCTCGGCCGTGGCCACCTCAGCGGCGAACGGACCCGTCCAGTTCCCGCGAACTCTGAACATCGAACTCCTCGACACGCTGAGGCACACGACGTCGGGTGAGAAGGGGAAGCCGGTGGTGGTTGAGAAGCGAAGCTCCCAATGGCTCGTGTACGGGTAGAGCCGCCGCAACCGCGGCTCCGCATGGGCAGCCGTGATGAGCGCCCGGTAATCCGGCCAGTCCGCCTCATCCGCGTCCCGCAGGAGCCACTCCCACTCCCCCGTCACGACGTGCTCCGGCCCCGACTCAGCGGCTTCGCCACGAGCCGTCACCTCGACGAACGGAGCTGCACGCTGAATCTCGCGCAAAGTCGCGCCATCGCTCCAGGCCAGTGCAGCCTTGACGACCTCGGCCAGGTCGGTCGTGCTTCCGGAGATCGTCGAGATGCCCTGACTCCATCCGTTGACGCTCCAGACGCGCTTTGCGGCTCCCGCGCTGACACCGAGCGGCCGACGATGCGGCGCGGCGCTGGCGATAGTCGCGTTGAACAGCGACTGCCGCTCGTCAGCCACGACGGCCACGGATACCCCGGAAGCGGTGGCGACCGCCTGAAGCGCGGCCGCGAGGCTCCCGTGTGCCGCCACGTCGGCATACAGCTCGGAGGATGCGTTCACGCTGGCAGTCTGCCGTAGCTCGCCTGCCGTCGCTTACCCCTCCCCCGGTTGGCCGAAGGCGAAGAGAAGTGGCACGGCTGTGGCACGACAAAGATCACTGCCCAGACAAAGCGAAACGCCCAGGTCTTCTGACCTGGGCGTTTCTTCGGTGGAGCCGAGGGGACTCGAACCCCTGACCCCCACACTGCCAGTGTGGTGCGCTACCAGCTGCGCCACGGCCCCTTGTTCCTGGTAAGTCCCCGTTTGACGTTTCCGCCGCCCGGGCACCTGCGAAATATTACACGGCCCCGCCCCCCGCGCAAAAACGGGTATCCCCGCGAGTTGACCAGGCGGTGCACGCCACACCCACCGGCCGACCACGAATGCACATTCATGATCGACCGAAGCACCGCCGCTGGTCAGTTGAGGGAGACGTCCGGGGGGAAGTTGGCCACCGCCGCCGTCATGCCGCCCTGGCGGCGCAGCACCAGCGGCCACAGCTCCTCGGGCTGGGTGCGGAACGGATCGCTGGGCAGGGCCTCGAACACCAGCCAGGCGTTCTCCTCGATCTCCTGCTCCAGCTGCCCGGCGCCCCAGCCGGCATAGCCGTGGTACACGCGGACGCACTCCAGCCGCTGGCCGACCCGCGCGGGGTCGCGACTGAGGTCCACCGTGCCGATCTGCCCCATGACCCGGCTGAAGCCGACGAACCCCGCCACACCGGCGCGGGCACGGGCCACGCAGATCGCGGAGTCCGTGCCGACCGGGCCGCCCTCGAAGAGCACCCCCGGCTCGCGCAGCAGCGATTCCCAGCCGGGCAGGATGTCGCCGACCAGCGCTTCGGTGGGCCGGTTCAGCACCACCCCGAGCGCCCCGTCGGCCTCGTGGGCCAGGACGAAGACGACCGTACGTTCGAAGTTGGGGTCCCGGAGCGAGGGCATGGCAACCAACAGGTGCCCGGTCAGTGACTCCACTGCGTGCCGTCCTGTGCCCTTTCCCGCATTGTCGTGCCGCGTGGTGTGCGGCTCTCCCGACGTCATGACTGGCACCCTATCCGTCCGGAGGCGGCGCGGTCAGGGTCTCGGCACGGCTTGTGCGGCAAACTTGCCCGACTCGGTGACAAGCCTCGCCGGATACCAGTATCCCTTCTGCGATCTTCTGGCCGGCCAGGGTGATGGCATCAATGAACCCGAGGACATCGTGCGGCGCACCGAGGACGCGGCGGCCCTGATCGCGCCGCGTAGGCCCCGGCCGAGGCGTGGCCTACCCCGAGGAGAAGGGCGCCTCCTGCCGTACCCGGCCGGGGTCAGGAGCCGCGTCGGCAGGCGTCGGCAGCTGCGCAGAGGTGACCGACACGGCGCGGGGACGGTGCGAACCGTCACGGGCCGCGAGGCCCGCCGGTCCGCACCGTCCCCCGACGCCGTCAGGAAGGCGTCATGTGCGACGGCGCATCGCTGTCATCCGTGGAAGGCGACGGCGCGGACCTCCTCAAGGTCAGGGGCCCGGTCGCCGTCCGCCTCGCCGACCAGTCTCACGACGGCCAGGCATCTGTGCAGCAGTTCCACGCTGGGTGCGTCGTCCGCTGCCGAGTCCGAGTCCGCCAGCATGGTGACTGCCCGCGTCACCGAGCCGATGGCCGAATACAGGTAGATTCCGGTCTCCAGCTCGGCCATCAGGTCGCGCATGACCCACCAGAGATTGCCGGCACCCGGATCCACTGGCAGGTCGAAGGGCGGTGCCTCGTCGTCGTGGCCCTCCTCGCAGACGCCTGTCAGGGCGAACCACTCCAGCTTGAGGGGACGTGCGTCGGCCCTGACATCCTCCGGTGACTCGTCGACCGCCGTGCGCAGCAGTGTCAGCGACCGGCCCGCGAGGTCGACGCTATCGGGCGTGTTCCTGTTGCCGTACGCCTCCACCAGCTCGCTGGTGATGACCCACATGGCGGCGAGGTATCTCGGGTAGGCCAGCGCCTTGAGCGCCTGTTTGACAGACAGTGACAGATCCATGATCTGCGCCTTCATGTGTCCCCTCCCTGCTCGGAGCTGCCGAGCGCCTGCACGCTCACCGACGACGGCCGTAGTTTATGCCGGTGATCACGAGATTCCGCAGGCCGAAGCCCCTGCGGATCGCCCGGGACAGCGCCGGGATCGCCCTGCCGAGCCCTGTCTGCTTCTTGATCGTGTTCATCCGCTCGATGGTCAGGTCCTGCCCGTCCCAGTTGCCGTGGGATTCGTTGGTGACGGAGCCGGGCTTGCGCATGAACGCGCTGCCGTCCACGTTGCAGCCCTTCTTGCACGTCCGGTTGGTGGAGATGTAGCCGTTCACCCGTTTGATGACACCGCCGAGCACGGATTTCTGCTTCTCGATGTCGTTGCCGAACGCTCTCGCGGCCGCCTCGGAGTGGCCTTCCTTCGTGGTCCCAGTGCCCGAGCCGGCTTGGAAGACCGGGACGCCGATATTGCCCAGCTTCTTGGTGAGCTCCTCGTCGACGCCGTTCTTGTTGCTGCTGACCTGCACCCTCCGGGTTACATGAGAGCTGCTCGACACGCCGCCTAGACTTCCCGGGTGACTCTTACCGGCACCGTGACCCCCGACCGGCCGCTGATCGTCGTCGCCGTGCCCGAGGAGGCGGCGCATCTGGACACCGCGCTTCCGGTGCTGCTGACCGGCGTGGGCAAGGTCTGCGCCGCGATCGCGGTGTCGCGCGCACTGGCCGGCGGCGTGCTGCCCAGCGAGATCGTCAACCTGGGCACCGCCGGCGCGCTGCGGCCGGGCCTGGGCGGAATCCATGAGATCAGCCGGGTGGTGCAGCACGACTTCGACACCGCGACGATCCGCGCGGTGACCGGCCGCGACTTCGGCGGCCCGCTGGAGCTGTCGGGCACCGGGCCGGTGCTGGCCTCCGGTGACGTGTTCGTCTCCGACCCGGCGCTGCGGGCCGCACTGGCCGAGCATGCGGACCTGGTCGACATGGAGGGTTATGCCGTCGCCGCGGCGGCTGCCGCCTACGGCGTGCGGGTGCGGATGGCCAAGCAGGTCAGCGACGAGGCCGACGGCGAGGCGGTCACCGGCTGGGCGGAGTCCGTCGACCGGTGCGCGCGCCTGCTCGCGGGTTGGCTGAACGACTGGCAGAACACGGCCGGGGTGCGCTGACCCGATTCGCTCCCGGTCAGGTTTCTCCGCCGAGGTCGACGCCGTACGCCTGGTGCAGCACGTCGGCCGTGCGCTGGCGGTAGGCCGTGAGCCGCTGGGCGAGCTGTTCCTCGGCGCGCCGGTCGGCCGCGGTCGACATCACGGCGTCGAGCAGCGCGCGGCGATCGGATTCCAGCGCGCGCACGCTGTGGGTCAGCCGCGGCGCGTCCGCGATCACGTCGCCGAGCCGGCCGGAGGGGCCGAGCACCGCGTTCGACAGCTCGTCCAGTGAATCGGTGGCCATACCTCACCCCCGGACCGCAGAAACGTCCTTGCGTTCGATGGTCACGCGGGTGGGGCCCGAAGTCCATACCTTTGCCCAGGTTTGAACGGACGTTCAGCCGGTCATCCGAGCAGGTAGCGGGGCATATGCGGCGAACGGCCCCGGTCCTGGTGGACCGGGGCCGTTCATGTCTGGTGGAGGTGCCGGGAATCGAACCCGGGTCCATCGCCGCATTAACAGGGCTTCTCCGAGCGCAGCTCACTATGCCTCTACTCGACCCCACCGATCACATGAGCGAGACGGTGTGACGGGCCCAGTCGCGATTGATCTCGCCTCAGCAGCCCCGCGACGGGACTGAATCGGCCAGCCTACTTACTGATGCCGGTACACGGGCCGTAGGCACTCCCGGACCGACAGACTTGCTACTCGCCTCAGGCGGCGAGAGCGAAGTCGCGCTTGACGTTAGTCTTGGCGCTTATAGTTTTCCGACGACGATTATCGAGACGACGTCGGCTTCCTCGGCTCGCTTCTCCTGCCGCAACGTACGATGTCGAAACCTGTCACCCCCTGGTCATGCGCTAACGCACGCACGGTGACGATCACCGCGTCCGTCAACAATAACGCCCGGGGCGACCAAAGTCATTCCGGTATCGGTCAACTCCCCGTGCAGGCGGTCCCGTCCACGGTGCAGGCGGTGACGGCCTGGCCGAGGGCCAGCAGCGCGGGGAAGCGGATGATGAACGTCACCGATCCGCCCGCACTCACCGAGCGGGCCGGGCCGACCGGGGTCACCGTCACCTTCGTGCCCTCCTGCGTGAAGTTCACCGCCGCGGTGGACCGATTCTCCACCGCCCGGTCGGCCGGCATGGTCAGCACGACCGTCCAGCCCTCCCGCGGGGTCGTGCCCGGGTTGCGGACCGTCACCTCGGTGTCGAAGCCACCGAGGCCGAGCAGTGCGATCGTGCGGTAGTTCGCGGTCAGCGGCTGGCCCGCCGGTGTGGCGGTCGCCTCGGCGACGGGCGACGCACCCGGTGACCCGGACGTCCCCGGCTGCGGCGTCTCCCCGGCCACGCCCGGCAGCGGGGTGCCGGAGGCGGTTGCCGCGGGATCCGTCGCGACCGCACCCGGCTGCACACCTGAGCCCAGCCCGTACACCGGCTCGGTGTCGACGTCGGGCGCGCCGCCGGGGCCGCCCCCGATCACCACCGCGACCGCGGTGCTGATCAGCACCACCAGCACCACCGCGCCGGCCAGGGACAGCAGCCGCAACCGCTTCGAACCGCCCGAGGGCGGCGGCACCCGCGCCGGTTCGAGCGGGACCGTCTCCCGCCGCCGCGGGATCGCGGTGTGCAGGTCGGCCCGCACCCCGCCCAGGTCCACCTCGCCGGAGGCGAGCCGGTCCAGGGCAGCGGGCAGCTGGTCGCCGAACATGAACTGGTACGACCGGCGCAGCTCGCGCCGCCGCTGGGTGCCGTCCACCCCGAAGAACCCCGACTGCAGCACGGTCAACCGGCAGCCCGCCTCGTTGTCCGCCAGCGACCAGGTGACCTCGGTGTGCGTGTGGTCGTCGCGCCAGTGCATGCCGAGCCGCTCCTGTGCCGCCACCTCCACCACGTCCAGATCGAACGGTGTCGTGAGCCCGGCGAGGCCCGGCGGCGGGAAGGCACGGAAGGTCTCCCCGGCGTTCGGCGTGAGGTCGGTGGGCACGAACCACTCGCGCAGCAGCCGCTGCTCGGTGAGTGCCCGCCAGACTCGCGCCCGGGGATGGGAGAGATCGACATCGAGTCGCAGCTCGGTCACGGTCCGACTATAGGGTCGCCCCACGGCTCGCGGCATCCCCGGAATCGACCACGGTCACGTCACAGGTGTCCGTCACCGGACAGCGGCGTCTACAGCTCCGCGCAGCTCACGTCCTCGACCTTGCAGCTCCGGGGCCGCGTCGCACCGGACGGGTCGCCGACCTGGAAGGCGAAGACGAAGTCCGTTCCGGCAGGCAGCACGCGGTGCACGGCCTGCGGTGTGAACGTCACCCTGACACCGTTCTGCCGGAAGTCGATCCGGTCCCACGCGCTGGTCACCTGGGCCTTCGCCGGAAGCATGATGAGGGCCGACCAGCCGTCGACGGCCGCGGCCGGCCGGAAGGTGATCTCTCCGATGTAGCCGCCGGTCCAGGTTTCGAGTGTCCGGTATGAGACGGCCGGTGCCACCTCGCCGACCTCCGTGGCACCCGGACTGTCCGGCAGGGACACCGCGGGCGACGCGGAGGCCAACGGGGAGGTGACGGCCGTCGCGCTCGGCGAGGCGGTCGGACTCGCCGGGCCGGCTGTCGGCGGAAGCGTCCTGGACTCTCCCGCCTGAACCCCCGACCACGGGCTCCGGTCGCCGCCGAGCGGATCAGCCCCCGGGCCGGGCGAGCGCAGCACCAGCGTCGCCACCGCGGTGGCCGCCAGCATGATGAGCACCATCGCGCCCGCCACCGACAGCAGCCGCAGCCGCCGATCCGCCGGCATGTGGAACACCCGGCTCAGCGCACGCCTGGAACGCGACGCGGGGTCGTCCTCGTCGTCCGCTGCGGTGGGATCAGGGTCCGCGGCGAGCCGGGTGCTCCGCTCACGGTCGCCGGTCTCGACGCCTGGGCTGTCGTCCACCGCGGGCGGCGTACGCGGGTCGAGGATCGCCGTGGAGCGGTTTTCGGGTGCAGCGGTCGTCGAGGTCAGGCCGCCCGGATCCGGTGCCGCCGCAGGGCTGCCCGCCGCCGATCCGGCGGACTGCGGGGCGGGCTCGTCCGCCGGGGGCGCGAACGTCGTGGCCGGGGGGCGGCGCGGCATGTCGGCGGCATCGTAGATGTCCATGCTGCGCCGGCGGCGGGCCGGCAACGCGGCCTGCTCCTGCCGGGCCAGCAGGGCGGGCAGCCGCTGCTCGAACATCGTCGCGTACGCCCGCTGCAGTTCGGCCCGGCGCACCTGGCCGCCGATGCCGAGGAAACCGGTCTGGCTGATCCGCAGGCGGCTGCCCCCGGCGACGGTGGACAGCTCCCAGACCACGTCGGCGTGCAGCTGCTCGCCGCGCCAGCGCAGCACCAGCCGGGTCGGGCCCACCACCTCGACCACGTCCACGTCGAACGGCGCCGTGAATCCCGGCAGATCGGTGCCGGGAAAGGCGCGGTACACCCCGCCCGCCACCGGCATCAGGTCGGTCTGCAGGAACCACTCGCCGAGCAGCCGACGATCGGTCAGCGCCTGCCACACCAGCTCCACCGGGTAAGGGAGCTCCACATCGAGTCGCAGCACGGTCACGCGCCGAATATTAGAGCCGGTTTCGCCTACCTGCCGTGTGCTTTAGGGCGGAGTTAAGCCATCGCTCAGCCAGCCTGGCAGGCGACCCCGTTGACCGTGCAGGTGACCGGGAAAGGGCCCGGTCCGCGGCGACCGATGAAACCGAAGCTCAACGACGCTCCGGGAGCGAGGTCGCCGCGTTCGGGGGTGAAGACCCAAGCACCGTCCTGACCGGACCGGTCGGCCTCCCAGTCCCCGTCGACGCTGGCGCCCGGCGGCAGCTGGATCCGCACCGTCCAGGCCAGCGGGGTGCCGCCCGTGTTGCGCACCTGCACGGAGATGACGTAGCCGCCGCCCCAGCTGTCCACGTGGTACGTCGCGCTCGCGGTGCCACCGGCGGGCGGCGGGGCGGCGGGTGGGCTCGGCGGGCGGGGTCCGCTGCTGCCCGGAGCGGGGCTCGCCGCAGGGGACGTGGTGGCCGCCGCGGAAGCGGAGGCGGTCGGCCGGGCAGGCGCGGCCCCGGCTGACGCCTCGGGGCTGGGCGTCATCACGCCGAAGCCGTCGGTGAAGCCCGCGCCGGTGGCGCTCGGCCCGCCGGTGGGCAGCACCAGCGACGGCTGCGGTGCCGGCTTGGCCAGGGCCCAGGCCGCCGCGCCCGACACGAGCAGGCACATGGTCGCCACGCCGATCACCAACGGCTGCCGCCCGGACCTTCGCGGAGAGGACTCCTCCAGCGGCGGCAGATCGTGATCCGCCAGGTCGGGCTCCGCCACGGCCGATTGCCGCACGTGAACGGCCGGGTCGGGCTCGTCGGCCACGGGCCCCGCGACGACGCGGGGCAGCATGGTGGTCTCGTCGTCCTCGTGCAGCCGATGCTTGCTCACGACCCGCGAGGCTACCGTCCCCGCGCCCGCCTCCGCGATCGGCCATCCGACCCGAGCCGTGCCGACGGATGCGCGACCTCGTCAGCCGACCTGCATCCGACCTACCTCATGCCCTTGGCACGACGGCCGAGCTCGCGGCTGATCTCCCGGTCGGAATCACGCTTGGCGATGTCCTGGCGCTTGTCGTAGGTCTTCTTACCCCGCGCCAGCCCGATCTCGACCTTGGCCCAGCCGTCCTTGAAGTACATGGACAGCGGCACCATGGTCAGCCCGCCCTCACGGGTCTTGGTGATCAGGTGCACGATCTCCTTCTGCTTGAGCAGCAGCTTGCGGGTGCGCCGCGGCGCGTGGTTGGTCCACGTGCCCATGGCGTACTCGGGGATGTGCAGCGCGTGCAGGTAGAGCTCGCCGTCGCGCTCCTGGCCGAACGCGTCGACCAGCGACGCCCGCCCGGCCCGCAGCGACTTCACCTCGGTGCCCATCAGGGCGATGCCCGCCTCGAACGTCTCGAGGATGGTGTAGTCGTGGTACGCCTTGCGGTTCGACGCGATGACCTTGCGCCCCTTCTCCCGCGGCATGACGGCCCTCCTCTCCTCGATCACGGCAACCCGACAATGCTACCGACCCCCCACCCACCTCCGCGATCGACTAACGCCCTCCACCACCCACCCCTGCCGCAACTCTCAAAGAGTCGCGCTGTCAGGACGTGCCGGTGGCCGCGACTTTTTAAGAGTTGCGGCAGGGGGTGAGTCAGCAGAGGCAGCCGGGGAGCCAGTTCAAGGGTTGGATGGGGTTGCCGTTCTGGCGGACCTCGAAGTGGAGGTGGAAGCCGGTGGAGGCGCCGGTGGTGCCGACCTTGCCGATGAGCTGGCCGCCGCGGATCTTGTCGCCGACCTTCACCAGGATCTTGGACTGATGGGCGTAGCAGGTGGAGATGACCTTGCCGCCGGTCTTGCCGTGGGTGATGCAGGTGTAGTTGCCGTACCCGCCGAGCCAGCCGGCGCTGCTGACCGTGCCGCCCGCCGCCGCGAAGATGGGCTGGCCGCCGCCCGCGGCGATGTCGACGCCGGCGTGCAGCTGCCATACGCCGTAGTACGGGTCGTAGCGGTTGCCGAAGTCACTGGACTTCCAGCCCTTCGTCGGCATCAGGAACTTCGCCCCGGGGCGCAGGATCGGCACGAGCTTGCCGTACTGCCCCTCCCAGACCCGCAGCTCGTCGGCGATGCGCTCGCTCTGCTCCTTGACCTCCTGGTAGTGCCGCTGGGCCTCGGCCTTCTCCGCCTTGGTCGTCTCGATCGCCTTCTTCTGCCGGGCGGCGAGCGCGTCGAGGTCGCGGCGGGCCTGCTCGGCGTCCTGGCGGGCCTTCTCGGCGGCCAGCAGCGCGGCACGGGCGATGCGGGCCGCGTCGGCGGCCTCCCGCCGCTTCAGCTCGGCGTCGCTGGTGATCTGCTTGGCGGCCCGGCGCGCGGCGACGTAGTCGTCGATCGCGTCGCGGCGGATGCGGCCGATCTGGCTGATGAAGTTGCCGCGGTCGAGGAACTCCTGCGGCCGGGTCGCGGCCATGAGCACGTTGAACTCGGTGAGGTTGGAACCGTGCAGGGTGGCCACGGCGAACCGGGCGAACCGGTCCCGGCCCTCCTGAACCTGCCGGACCGACGCCTGGTAGGCCTGGTCGGTGACGGCCCAGGCGGCGGTGGCCTGCTCGGCGCGCCGCTGGGCGGACGCGGCCTTGGTCTCGGCCACCACCACGGCCGCCCGGGTCGTGGCGATGCGCTCCTGCGCGGCGGGCATGGCCGCGTTGGCCTCGGCGAGTTCCGTCGCGGCGGTGCGCGCCTTCGCCGACAACGCCTCCAGCAGGGCCCCGGTCCTGGCCAACTCGGCGTCGACGCGCTTCTTGTCCTTCTTGAGGTCGTCGGGAGCGGCATGTGCCGGGATGCCGACCGTCACAGCGGTCAGCAGGGCGAACACCACCTGTACCAGTCGCCAGCGCACGGGACCTCCCTCGCCTATCCCGATCACCCTACTGCCGACATATGCCCCGATACACGGCAAAACCGACATTCAACAGGAGTGGCGCAGAAAAGGTGACGGCCCGCCCCGAAGCCGGGAGCGGGCCGTCGACGTGCGTCGCCGCGACTAGACGCGGATGTAGAAGCGCAGGGTGACCCAGGCGGTGACGGCGCTGACCACCGAGCCGATGCCCGCCAGGATCGGCAGCATCAGGTTGACGTTGCCCCAGCTCACCGGTAGCAGCAGGTCGGTCAGTGCGGCCAGCTTGCCGTCGATCAGCACGATCTTGCCGACGACCAGCATCACCCAGGCCAGGATCGAGCCCAGCAGCGCGGCGAAGACCGCCTCCAGCACGAACGGCGCCTGGATGAACCAGTTCGACGCGCCGACCAGCTTCATGACCGCGACCTCACGCCGCTTGCTGTACGCGGCGACCTGGATGGTGTTGGCGACCAGCAACAGGGCGGCCAGCCCCATGAAGCCGGCGACGACCAGCGACAGGTTCTGGATCGAGCCGAGGATGTCGAAGATCTTCTGCAGCAGCTTCTGCTGGTCGACGACCGTGTCCACGCCCGCCAGGCCGGCGTAGGTGGCGTTGATCTGGTCGAACTTCTGCGGGTCCTTCAGCGCGACCCGGAACGACTCGGGCAGCTCGTCCGCGCCGATCGCGTTGACCAGGTCGGGGGCGTCACGGAACTGCTGCTTGAAGTTCTCGTACGCCATCTCCTTGGTCTCCCAGAGCACGCTCTTGACCAGGGGGTCGCTGTCGAGCTTCGACTTGATCTCGGACCGCTGCGTGTCGTCGATGGTCTTCTCCAGGTAGATGGAGACCTCGACCTGCTCGTAGTAGTGGCCCTTCATCTCGTCGACCTGCATGTACATCAGCAGGCTGGCGCCGAGCATGGAGAGCGACACGATCATCGTAATGATCATGGCGATGGTCATCGTGACGTTGCGCCACAGCCCGACCAGCATTTCGGCCAGGACATACTTCGCACGCATCGGGGGAAATCCTCCGGGGGAGACGGTCGGTCGTCAGGGACAGGGGCTCAAGGGGCGCACGGCTCAGCCGTACACACCACGGGCCTGGTCGCGGACGATCCGGCCGCCCTCGATCTCGATGACGCGGCGGCGCATCTGGTTGACGATGTTCGAGTCGTGGGTGACCATCACGACGGTCGTGCCGGTCCGGTTGATCCGGTCCAGCAGGCGCATGATCTCGATGGAGGTGTCCGGGTCGAGGTTACCGGTGGGCTCGTCGGCCAGCAGGATCAGCGGCCGGTTCACGAACGCGCGCGCCACCGCGACACGCTGCTGCTCGCCACCGGAGAGCTCGTGCGGGTAGCGGTGCTCCTTGCCGCCGAGGCCGACCAGTTCCAGCACCTCGGGCACCACGCGGCGGGCGACCGCCTTGGACTTGCCGATGACCTCGAGCGCGAACGCGACGTTCTCGTAGGCCGTCTTGTTCGGCAGCAGCCGGAAGTCCTGGAAGACACAGCCGATCGAGCGGCGGAAGCTGGGGATCTTCCACGACCGCATGGAGCTGATCTCCTTGCCGTTCACGAAGACCTTGCCCTTGTTGGGCTTGATCTCGTGCAGCATCAGCTTGACGATGCTTGATTTGCCGGAGCCGGACGGACCGATGAAGAAGACGAAGTCACCCTTCTCGATCGAGACCGACACGTCGTCCAGTGAGGGCCGGGACGCCTTCGGGTAGGTCTTAGTCACGTGCTCAAGTCGAATCACGGCGGAGAGTCTACGCGGTGTCGCCGTTTCGCCAAGTCCGCAGGGGTTGAGATGACGGTATTGCCGTGAATGTTCCTGGAAAATTCCGTGATCTAACCGTGATCAACTGTCACCGACAGTAGTCGGGTCACCCGCGCGGGCGAAACGCCAGCGATGTCCATACATGAAAAACTCCGCCCGGCTGCGTGGACAGCCGGGCGGAGCGAGGCTCACTCGGCCGATCAGGCAGCGGCTTCCAGCTCGTTCTGCTTGCGCCAGCGGATGCCGGCCTCGACGAAGTTGTCGATCTCGCCGTCGAAGACCGCGGACGGGTTGCCCGTCTCGAACTCGGTGCGCAGATCCTTGACCATCTGGTACGGGTGCAGCACGTACGAGCGCATCTGGTCGCCCCAGGAGCCGGCCGCGTCGGTCTTCAGGCCCTCCATCTTGGCCCGCTCCTCCTGGCGCTTGCGCTCCAGCAGGCGGGCCTGCAGCACGCGCAGCGCCGAGGCCTTGTTCTGCAGCTGGGACTTCTCGTTCTGGCAGGTCACCACGATGCCGGTCGGGATGTGCGTGATGCGCACCGCCGAGTCGGTGGTGTTGACGCTCTGCCCGCCCGGCCCGCTGGAGCGGTAGACGTCGACTTTCATCTCGTTCTCGGGGATGTCGATGTGGTCCGTCTGCTCCACCACCGGCAGCACCTCGACGCCCGCGAAACTCGTCTGGCGGCGGCCCTGGTTGTCGAACGGGCTGATTCGGACCAGGCGGTGGGTGCCCGACTCGACCGACAGCGTGCCGTACGCGTACGGCGCCTTCACCGCGAACGTGGCCGACTTCAGCCCCGCCTCCTCGGCGTACGACGTGTCGTAGACCTCGGTGGCGTAGCCGTGGCGCTCGGCCCAGCGCAGGTACATGCGCAGCAGCATCTCGGCGAAGTCCGCGGCGTCCACGCCGCCGGCGCCGGCCCGGATGGCGACCAGCGCCTCGCGGGAGTCGTACTCCCCGGAGAGCAGGGTGCGCACCTCCAGCTCCTCGACCGCCTTCGCCAGGGAGGTCAGCTCGGTGCCGACCTCGGCCATGGAGGACGCGTCGTCCTCGGCCTCGGCCAGTTCCATCAGCACCGCGACGTCGTCGATCCGGCCGCGCAGCTTCGTCAGCTTGTTGATCTCACCGGTGGCGTACGCCAGCTGCGAGGTGACCTCCTGCGCCTTGGCCTGGTCGTCCCACAGGTCCGGGGCCGAGGCCGCCTCCTCGAGCCGCTCCTTGTCCCGGCGCAGCCGGTTGATGTCGAGCACGGACTCGATGTTGCGCATGGTCGCGTCAAGGTTCTTGAGCTGATCGGCGTAGTCGGCAGTCACATCCACAAGACTAGTGGCACCCGCCGCACGGTTTTCCGGGGCGCACCCGCGACTTGACAGCGGCCATGGTCGCCGACAATAGTAAATCTACTTTCCTATTACGAGGAGGGCACGTGGCACGGCTCGCCGGTTCGTCCAAGCTGCTCCGGGCCATGAACGAGAGCGCGACCATGGCGCTGCTCATCGACCGGGGCACGCTCACCCGTGGGGAGCTGCGGGAACTGACCGGGCTGTCCAAGCCGACCACCTCCGACGTGCTGCGCACGCTCACCGAGGCCGGGCTGGCGGTCGTCGTGGGCCACACCAGCGGCGGGCCCGGCCCCAACGCGGAGGTGTACGCGGTCAACCCGGCCGCCGCGACGGTGCTGGCGATCTCGGTACGGGACGTGAGCGAGACGTTACACGCCCCGTTCGAAGCGGCGCTGTGCGATCTCGGCGGGGCGGTGCTCGCCCGCGCGGCGTACCCGAGCGACCCGGCCGACGGAGACCCGGTCGGGACCGTCCGGGCGATCGCCGCCGACCTGTGCGCCCGCGCCGGCCGCGACCGCGTCACCCACCTGCAGCTGGGCGTGCCCGGCTCGTACGACCCGGGGACCGGCACGATCCGGCACATCGACGTCACCGGCTGGGGCCGCCCGGGGCTGGTCACCGAGCTGGCCGCCGCGCTGGACCTGACCGTGGACGCCGACAACGACGTGAACCTGGCCGCGATCGCCGAGCGCCACCGCGGCGCGGCCGCGGGCAGCGGCAGCTTCGCCCTGCTCTGGCTCGGCGCGGGCCTGGGCTGCGCGATCGACCTCGGCACCTCGCTGCTGCGCGGGGCCACCGGCGGGGCGGGCGAGATCGGCTACGTGCCCCTTGGCCTGGCCGCCCCCGGCCAGCCCCGCGACCTGCAGAGCCTGGCCGGCGGACCGGCCGTCGCGGCGCTGGGCGCGGCGCACGGCTTCACCGGGGCCACCGCCGAGGAGATGGTCGCCGACGCCGCCCGCGCGGACTCCGCCGCCGCGACCGCCTTCCTCGGCGCGCTGGCCGACCGGATCGCCGTCGTGCTGGCCGTGGTCGCCTCGCTGCTCGACCCGCCGCTGGTGGTGCTGGCCGGCGAGGTCGCCCAGGCCGGCGGCGCGCGGCTGCGCGACCTGGTCACCGAGGCCTTCCACCGCAACACCCCGCTGCGCACCCCGGTCGAGGTCACCGCGCTGACCGACGACGCGGTGCTGCTCGGCGCCATGGACTCGGGCCTGCGCTCGGTGCGCGAATCCCTGGTCGACTCCCTGAACGCCCGGCCGATCCCGGCTCGCTGATCAACCCCCACTCACCGGAAGAGCACCACATGAAGATCGCAGTCGTGGGTGGAGGGTCCACCTACACCCCCGAGCTGGTCGACGGGTTCGCCCGGCTGGCCGGCAGCCTCGACGTCACCGAGCTGTGCCTGATCGACCCGGCCGGGCCGCGGCTGGACGTCATCGGCCCGTACGCCCGCCGCCTGATGGCCCACCACGGCCACCCCGGCACGCTGACCTGGACCACCGACCTCGACGCGGGCCTGACCGACGCCGCCGTGGTCGTCGTGCAGCTGCGCGTGGGCGGGCAGGCCGCCCGGATCAGCGACGAGACCTTCCCGCTGGAGTGCGGCTGCGTCGGGCAGGAGACCACCGGTTCGGGCGGCCTGGCCAAGGCGCTGCGCACGGTGCCGGTCGTGCTGGACGTCGCCGAGCGGGCGGCCCGGCTCGCCGCGCCCGGCGCGTGGATCGTCGACTTCACCAACCCGGTCGGCATCGTCACCCGGGCCCTGCTCGACGCCGGGCACAGGGCCGTCGGCCTGTGCAATGTGGCCATCGGCTTCCAGCGCCGGTTCGCCAAGCTGCTGGGCGTCGAGCCGGGCGCGGTCACCCTGGACCACGTCGGCCTCAACCACCTCACCTGGGAGCGCGCCGCCTACGTCGACGGCGTCGACCGGCTGCCCGAGCTGCTCGCGGGCCACCTGGACGAGCTGGCCCGGCCGGTGCAACTGCCGCCGTCGCTGCTGCGGCTGCTCGGCAACGTGCCGTCGTACTACCTGCGCTACTTCTACGCCCACGACGAGGTCGTGCGCGAAGAGCGCGGCGCGCCGACCCGCGGGCAGAAGGTCGCCGAGATGGAGACCGAGCTGCTGAAGATGTACGCCGACCCGGCCCTGACCACCAAACCGGACCTACTGTCCAAGCGGGGCGGGGCGTTCTACTCCGAGGCGGCCGTCGGCCTGATCACCTCGCTGCTCACCGGCGACGGCGCGGTGCACGCGGTGAACCTGCGCAACGGCGGCCACCTGCCGTTCCTGCCCGACGACGCCGTCATCGAGGTCAGCGCCCGGGTGGACCGCGACGGCGCGACCCCGGTCCCGGCCCCGCCGGTCGGCCCCGAGCTGTCCGGCCTCATCGCCGGCGTCGCCGCGTACGAGGAGCTGGCCGTGCGCGCCGCGGTCCACGGCGGCCGCGACCGCGTCTACGCCGCGCTGCTCGCGCACCCACTGGTCGGCCAGCACGAGTACGCCGAGGCCCTCACCCAGGGCCTGCTCGCCGCCAACGCCGACCACCTGGCGTGGGCCCGATGAGCGCCCGGACCGCCCACGTGCGCAGCCAGGAGCAGGCATGAACACTCCGGAACTGTTCCTGGCCGTCGACGGCGGGAACTCCAAAACCGACGTGGTGCTCGCCGACTCGGACGGCCGGGTGCACGGCTACGTCCGCGGGCCGGGCTCGTGCCCGCAGGTCATCGGCCTGGACACCGCTGTCGCGCTGCTGGACCGGCTGGTCGGCGCGGCGCTGCGGGTGGCCGAGATGCCCCCGTCCGTGCCCATCAGCCGTGCCGAGGTCTACCTGTCCGGTCTCGACCTGCCCGAGGAGGTCGAGGCGGCGGCCAAGGCGGTCGCGGTGACCGGGTGGGCGGAGTCGTACCGGCTGGACAACGACACGTTCGCGCTGCTGCGCGCGGGCACCGACAGCCCGGACGCGATCGCGGTGGTGTGCGGGGCGGGGATCAACTGCGTGGGGCGCAGCGCCGACGGGCGCACCGCCCGGTTCCCGGCGCTCGGACCGATCTCCGGCGACTGGGGCGGCGGGCTGCACCTGGCCTCGCTGGCGATGTGGCACGCGGCGCGGGCCGAGGACGGCCGCGGGCCGGCCACGGCGCTGGCCGGGGCGGTGGCCGCCCACTTCGGGCAGGCCTCCGTCAACGACGTGATCACCGGCCTGCACCTGGGCAGCCTCAGCCAGGACCGCCTGATCGAGCTGAGCGAGGTGCTGTTCGCCGTCGCCGGGCAGGGTGACGAGGTCGCCCGGCGCGTGGTGGCGCGTCAGGCGACCGAGATCACTTCATTGGTGACGGTTGCCGCGGACCGGCTCGGGCTGAGGGAGGAACCGTACGCCGTGGTCCTGGGCGGTGGCGTGCTGCGCGCCCGGCACTCGCTGCTGCAGGATGCCGTGGACGCGGGGGTGAAGGCCCACTCGTCGAAGGCCCGGTTGACCGTGCTCGCACAGCCACCGGTGGTGGGAGCGGGCCTTTTCGCACTGGACGCGCTCGGGGCGTCGCCGGCCGCCGCTGCCGTGTTGCGTTCCGCGCTGGAGGAGGGGCGACCGCACCTCGCCCAGCGCTGAGGCGCTACTTGGCGATGGCGGTCTTCAGCCAGTTCAGCGCGGCCTTGTGGTAGGCGACGGCGAACTCCAGCCCTGCTGCGGTGAAGTCGTCGCCTTCCTTCTTGGCCTCCTTGGCCTGCTCACGAGCTTCCGCGAGGGCCTCGGTGTGGTGCGAGTTGGCGCTGTTTAGCAGCGAGTCGAACTGGTTGGTCGCGTGCGTGGATCCGAACGCGACACGCAGTGCGTACGGGTTGCGCACCAGCTCGCGGCCGGGCTCCTCGTTCAGCCAGCGGGCGAAGGCGCGCTTGCCCGACGCGGTGATCGCGTAGGGCTGGCTCGCCCGCGGGCCGGGCTTGCCGAGCTTGACGTAACCGAGCTCGGCGAGGACCGGCAGTTCGCGGTAGACCTGGGACCGGGTCATCGACCAGTACGGGCTGAGCCGGCGCTCGGCCGCGGCCATCAGCTGGCCACCGGTCATGGGTCCATCGTGCAGCAGGCCGAGCACGGCCGCCGCAGTAGCGTTGATTCCTACCTCTGCCATGACTCAACGCTGCCACTTTCCCAGCCTTCTGTCCAGGATATCGGCCCATCCACAGTGCACATTCCCCGCCGGACAGTCCCTTTCCGACTGTCTGATCAGACAGGAATATGTCCGTTTCCTGCCTCCGAAGTCCCGCCTGACGGGATAACACAAACCGCCCGATATCTCTCCCCTCGGCGTGTCGCCCCTTTTTCGCCCCACCCACACCTACTCGATCTTGCCCACCCCCTCCACCATCACCCCAAACCCGACATATTCGCAGCCTGGTCCACAAGATCTTGGCGAAGATCGCCGTTTCCGGTCAGAACCTCGGCCCACACCCCACTTCCTGACCCGAAACGACGATCTCCACATCCGGCGACCGGCCCCGACCACATCCTCAAGATCGTCCAACTTGCCCGGCAGTCGTGCGTATCTTGATCAGCTTTTCGCACAGCTGCCCGGCAAATCGGACGATCTTGGACCATGTCCCGCGGTGGCGGGCGGGTCAGAGGGCCGCGCGGAGGGACCAGAGGGCCGGGTAGAAGCGGTTGTCCAGGCGCGAGCGCAGGTAGGGGCTGCCGGCGGAGCCGCCGGTGCCGGGTTTCGCCCCGATCTGGCGTTCGGCCATCAGCACATGCCGGGCCCGCCACAGCGACCATGCCTGGTCGTGGGCGATCAGTGCCTCTGCCAGATCCCACAGCGCGCCGTGGCGCTCCCGGTCGCGCGCGACGGCGACGAGCGCCGCCAGCACCTCGTCGTCGGAGCCGACGGCGAAGCCGTGCGCGGCCAGCAGCGCCAGATACCCGTCCCAGAGGGTCGGCTCTGCCAGCCGGCGGCGCAGCCGCGCCTCCTCAGCGGGAGACAGCCCGCGCAACCGGTCCACGAAGCCGGGATCCTTGAGCCCGGAGATGAACTCGATCTCACGGAACTGGCTGGACTGGAACCCGGACGCGGGCGCGAGCAGCGTGCGGAAGGCGAGGAAGTCCTGCGGAGTCATCGTGTCGATGACGTCGACCTGCTGCACCAGCAGCTGCTCGACGACGTGGCAGCGCTCGAGGCGCACCCGGGGCAGGTAGCTCTCCCCCGCCAGCATGCGGTCCCGCGCGTCGGCCAGCTCGTGCAGCAGCAGCTGGAACCACAGCTCGTACGCCTGGTGGATGGTGATGAACAGCAGCTCGTCGTGGGCGGCGGGCGAGGACTGGGGCACCTGCTGGGCCAGCAGCTCGGGCACGCGCAGGTAGGAGCCATAGGTCAGGCGGCCACCCTGCTCCCCGAAGCTCTGCACGCAGCCACGGTAACTCAGACATATACCGAATAAAGGGCGGTATCGGCGCTAAGCCGATACCGCCCCTGCGTAGTCAGCGGGTCACGGACGCGGGTGGTCGGTGTCCATGTGCGGGTAGCGGTGGTCGGTCGGCGGGACGAACGTCTCCTTGATCGTCCGCGGGGACATCCAGCGGATCAGGTTGTGCCAGGAGCCCGCCTTGTCGTTGGTGCCCGAGGCCCGGCCGCCGCCGAAGGGCTGCTGGCCGACGACCGCGCCGGTCGGCTTGTCGTTGAGGTAGAAGTTGCCCGCGGCGAAGCGCAGCTCGTGCGACAGCCACTCCAGCGCCCGCCGGTCCTGGGCGAAGATCGCGCCGGTCAGCGCGTACGGGGCGACGCTCTCCATCTGCTTGACGACCGAGGCGAAGTCCGCGTCGTCGTAGACGTAGACGGCCAGGATCGGCCCGAAGTACTCGGTGGTGAACACCTCGTTGGTCGGGTCGGTGCAGACGATCACGGTCGGCTGCACGAAGTAGCCGGTGCTGTCGTCGGCCTCGCCGCCCGCGATGATGTCGCAGGACTCCGACGCCTTGGCCTTCTCCAGGGCCGCCGACAGCCGGGCGAACGAGCGCTCGTCGATCACCGCGCCGCCGAAGTTGCGGAAGTCGGTCACGTCGCCGTACGTCAGCGACTCGGTGTCCGCGACGAGCTGGTCACGCACACCCGCCTCCCACAGCGAGCGCGGCACGTACGCCCGCGACGCGGCGGAGCACTTCTGGCCCTGGTACTCGAAGGCGCCCCGGACCATCGCGGTGACCAGCGCGGCCGGGTCGGCCGACGGGTGCGCGACGATGAAGTCCTTGCCGCCGGTCTCGCCGACGATGCGCGGGTAGGAGCGGTAGCCGGCGATGTTGTCGCCGATCTGCTTCCACAGGTGCTGGAAGACGCGGGTGGAGCCGGTGAAGTGGATGCCGGCCAGGTCCGGGTCGGCCAGGGCCACCTCGGAGACGGCCAGGCCGTCGCCGGTCACCATGTTGATGACGCCCGGGGGCAGGCCCGCCTCCTCGAACAGCCGCATCAGGAAGTGCGCCGAGAACTGCTGGGTGTGCGCCGGCTTCCAGACCACCGTGTTGCCCATCAGGGCCGGGGTCGCCGGCAGGTTGCCCGCGATGGCGGTGAAGTTGAACGGGGTGACCGCGTAGACGAAGCCCTCCAGCGGGCGGTGGTCGAAGCGGTTCCACACGCCGGGCGAGGAGACCGGCTGCTCGGCCAGCAGCTTGCGGCCGAAGTGCACGTTGAAGCGCAGAAAGTCGATCAGCTCGCAGGCCGAGTCGATCTCCGCCTGCTGGACGGTCTTCGACTGGCCGAGCATGGTGGCGCCGTTGAGGGTGTCGCGCCACGGGCCGGAGAGGAGATCGGCGGCCTTGAGGAAGATCGCGGCGCGGTCGTCGAAGGACATATCACGCCAAAGAGGGGCGGCTTTCTTCGCGGCCGTCACCGCCGCCACCGCATCGGCGTTGGTGGCATTGTGGGTGACTCCCAGCACATGCGAGTGCTTGTGCGGCTGGACGACGTGGATCGCGTTGCCGCCACCCATACGTTGCTGCCCGTCGATGGTCATCGTCAGTTCGAGCTGCTCCGAGGCGAGCTCCCCGAGACGTTTGTGCAGGCGGGATCGCTCAGCGCTGCCCGGTGCGTAGGTGTGCACCGGCTCGTTGTGCGGCTCGGGCACCACGGATACGGCGTCCATCGATGGCTCCTCCGGTCGGAAGGTACGTCAACGTTCTTTGCATACTTGCACGCAAAGTACCGCCACAGCCCGGCCCGGCGGCAGACATGTGATCCGTTCGACCGTGACCGGGTCGGCGGCCACCGGGTCGACCGCGTTCCGGTCCTGGTCACCGGGCCCGCCCTACCGCTCCAGCCTACCCACCCCTCCGGCCTGGCTAGGCTAGGTCGCCGGAGCATGGGACCCCGCTCGGCCACGCCTGCCGCCTCGTCGGCGGGCCGGTCGGCCGGACCGGTCCCACCGGTGGCCCCGCGCCAGCCGTCCAGGCCCTTCCGACACGGGGCCGCCGCGGCGAGCACCACGCCGTCGGCAGGCCCACTGTCGCCCAACAGGAGACCACGATGACCGAGCCCGCGACCGCCACGTCCACCGAGTCACCGCGCAAGACCGCGGAGCCTCCCGCCGCGCCCACCCCGCCGCGGGCGCCGTTCACAACCGGCTGGCTGGCCTTCTCCGCCCTGGCCTGGCTCCTGGTGACGCTGCTCTTCTACCGCACCGCGTTCACCGGCGAGGCGGGCGACTGGAGCCTGGTCATGGCGGCGATCCTGCTGCCGCAGGTCATCCAGGCCAACCTGCTCGCCGGGGCGGCGGTCGGGCTGTGGTCCACGCTCGCGCTGGGCCGCCGCAAGCCGTGGGCCGAGGGCGGCGTCGGCCGCTGGGCCGTGGGCACCGCCGCCGGCCTGCTGACCGGCACGTTGGCCAGCGGGGCCGTCCTGCTCGCGTACGGCATGTCGGCGCGCGCCGTGGGCGTGGTGGCCGTCGCCGTCGGGGTGGCCGGGGCGCTCGGCGGGGCGCTGGGCGCGATCCGCCCGGCCCGCATCATGGCGGCGGGTCTGTCCGCGGCGCTGCTGGTGCTGATCTTCCTCAACGTGGTGGCGCTGTTCTCCACTCCGCTGCTGAACGCGTTCGGCAGCGGCGACACCGCGGCCGAGCGCTACTCCGCGAACGGGCTGCTGGCCGGCACCACCGCGATCATCGCGGGCCTGATCGCCGGGCTCGCCGCGTACTGGCGCATCCGGCGCGCGGCCGCGCGCAGCGGGGACACCGCCAAGTGGCCGGTCTACCTGGCCGCGGGCGCGGCCGCCGGGCTGCTGCTGATCGTGGCCGAGTTCTGCACCCGGCTGGGCGTCGCCCAGCTGCTCTCGCTCGCCGAGGCGGACATCTCCGCCGACAGCGAGATCCTGTCCTTCATCGCGGCCTCGCGCCTGAACACCGGGCTGGTCGTGCTGTTCGTCGGCGCGCTCACCACGACCATCGCGTACGGCCGGAGCCTGCCGAAGGCCGTCCGGGACTGAGCGCCCTCACCGGAGGAGTTCGTCGAGCTCCTCCGGTGCGTACCAGAGCAGGTCCAGGTCCTCGGCGGAGTCGACGGTGAACTGCGCGTCCGGGTCGCCGCCCGCGGCCCGCTCGACCACCTCGGCGGCCTCGGCCACCACCGGCTCCGCCTCGGGCTCGTCCACGTGGAACGCGGCGATCGCGGCGCGGCGCACAGCGCCGTCGAGCCGGACCGAGCTGGTGCCGAGATCCCGGCTCTCGGTGATCACCTGGCTCGCGGGCACGTCGGCGGAGACCACCACGCGCCGCCGGGGCGCGGACGGGTCGTCCCGCAGCAGGCGCAGCGCGTCCTGGGCGGCCCGCATGAAGGCGACGTACTCCAGCTCCTCCTCGTCGCCCTCGGCATACCACTCACGCAGGGCCGGGGTCACCGCGTGCGCGATCGCGCCGGGCAGCTCGTCGGCGTCACGCAACGTCGCCACCAGCTTCACCGTCGCCGGCAGGTACACCCTCACGAGATCGTTCGCCACGTCGGATCCTTCCGTCCCCGTTCGCCTGCGCACAGTCTCGCACGACGGCACCGGACTCCCGCGTCACACCATCCGGTGGCAAACTGAAGCAACCGCAAGAATCAGCCCCGATTCAGGAGATCCGCCGCCATGACCCAGCCGTCGCCCCGGTTCCTCACCCTGGAGCAGGTCGCCGAGGAGCTCAGCACCTCCACGGCGCAGATCTACGCGCTGGTCCGGCGGGGCGAGCTGCCCGCGATCCGGCTGGGCGGGCGCGGCCAGTGGCGGGTGGAGCGGTCCCGACTGGAGGAGTTCATCGCCGAGCTCTACGACGAGGCCCAGCAGTACGTGAAGGACAACCCGCTGACCGGCGGCGAGGACTGAGCCCGGCGCGGCCCGCACGCACACCAAGATCGCGAGATAGGCATTGACCAATGCCTCGCACACAGGCTACAAATGTCAAACGGAGGCAAACTCAAGCAAACTCAAGATCAGAGGTGGTGGTCTCGATGACGGCACTCGCCGTACCGGCCGGATCCGTCCGCATCCATCGCGCGCCCCCGCTCGACCCGCCGTTCGACGACGAGCTGCGCCCCACCACCTACCGGCCGGCCCGGCCCGAGCCCAGCGAGATCATCCCGCCGGAGGCCGTCGCCGGAGCCTCTCCCGAGTGCCACACCGCGGCCCTGCGCTTCCTGAACCTGTGCCTGGAGCTGTTCAACGGCTTCCGCTCCCCCGGCCAGCTGCGCCCGCTGCTGCGCGTCACCGAGGCCAACACCGTGCTCGACGAGCTGTCCCGCAGCCTGCGCCGGCTGGCCGCGCTCCGGCAGGCCGTGCCCGCCGGCTCCCCGCGCCGCCCCGTCCGCCGTCGCCAGCTGCGCACCTGCGAGCCCCGCCCGGGGGTCGCCGAGGTCGCCGCGGTGCTCAGCGACGGCCGCACCACCTGGTCGGTGGCGTACCGCCTGGAGCGCGACACCACGACCTGGCGCTGCACCGCCCTCCTGGTGCTCCTCTGACTCCCGGGGCGGGCGGCTGCACCCCATCGATCCGCGCCGCCCGTCCCGGGCTCCATACGAAGAAGGACCGGCCCGCGGGCCGGTCCTTCTTCGCTGTGCTGCGGTCGGTGAGTCAGGCAGCGCCGTGGCAGCGCTTGTACTTCTTGCCCGAGCCGCAGGGGCAGGGGCTGTTGCGGGAGGCCGGAGCGGCCACCGCGCCGCGGCCACCGCTACGCGGGGACGGCTTGCGGCCGCCGTCACCGTTGCCGATGCCCAGCGCCGGAGCCTGCTGCACCTGCGGCGAGCCCGCGCCCGCCGCGCCGTCGATCGTCGGCGAGGTGTACTGCACGCGCTGCGACTGCTGCCGCTGGCCCAGGCCCTTGGCCCGGACCTCGACGTGCGACTCGCCGTCCGGCAGCGGAACGCCCGGCGAGGACGGCTCGGCCGGCGCCTGCTCGACCTGGACCTCCAGGTTGAACAGGAAGCCGACGGCCTCCTCCTTGATGCCCTCCATCATCTGGGCGAACATGTCGAAGCCCTCGCGCTGGTACTCGACCAGCGGGTCACGCTGGGCGTACGCGCGCAGGCCGACACCCTCCTGGAGGTAGTCCATCTCGTAGAGGTGCTCGCGCCACTTGCGGTCGATGACGGCCAGCAGCACCTGGCGCTCCAGCTCGCGCATCGCCTCCGGGCCGAGCTGCTGCTCGCGGCGGTCGTACGCGTCGTGCGCGTCCTGCTTCATCCGCTCGACGAGGAACTCGTGGTCGAAGGTGGTGCGCTCGGCGCCCGTCTCCTCCTCCAGGTCCTCCAGCGTGATGGTGACCGGGTACAGCTGCTTGAGGTTGGTCCACAGCTGGTCGAGGTCCCAGTCCTCGGCGTACTCCTTGCCGGTGCCGACGGTGCCGCCGGTGACGTACGCCGCGACCACGTCGTCGATCATCGAGTCGACCTGGTCGTGCAGGTCCTCGCCGTCGAGCACGCGCTTGCGCTCGGCATAGACCACCTGGCGCTGCTTGTTCATGACCTCGTCGTACTTGAGCACGTTCTTGCGGATCTCGGCGTTCTGGGCCTCGATCTGCGTCTGCGCGCCCCGGATCTGGCGGGTCACCATCTTCGACTCGATCGGCACGTCGTCCGGGATGTTGAAGCGGTCCATGACCGCCTCGACCGCACCGGAGCGGAACCGGCGCATCAGGTCGTCCTGCAGCGACAGGTAGAACCGCGACTCGCCCGGGTCACCCTGCCGGCCGGCGCGACCGCGCAGCTGGTTGTCGATGCGGCGGGACTCGTGCCGCTCGGTGCCCAGCACGTACAGGCCGCCCGCGCCGGTGACCTCCTCGGCCTCGGCCGCGCAGGCCTCCTCCCAGGTGGGGAGGATCTCCTCGAGCGCCTTGTAGTAGTCGTCGCCGTTCTCCTCCTCGGTGATCCCCCGCTGGCGCAGCTCCGCCGCGGCGAGGAATTCGGCGTTGCCGCCGAGCAGGATGTCCGTGCCACGACCGGCCATGTTGGTGGCCACCGTGACGCCGCCCTTGCGGCCCGCCTGCGCGATGATCTCCGCCTCGCGGGCGTGGTACTTCGCGTTGAGGACCGCGTGCGGGATGCCCTTGCGGCGCAGCAGCTGCGACAGGATCTCGGAGTTCTCCACCGAGACCGTGCCGACCAGGACCGGCTGGCCGGTGGCGTGGCGCTCGGCGATGTCCTCGACGACCGCCTGGAACTTCGCCTTCTCGGTCTTGTAGATGACGTCCGACTTGTCCTGGCGGACCATCGGACGGTGCGTCGGGATGCTCACCACGCCGACGTTGTAGACCTTGTTGAACTCGCCCGCCTCGGTCTGCGCCGTGCCGGTCATGCCGGACAGCTTCTCGTACATGCGGAAGTAGTTCTGCAGGGTGACCGTCGCGAGGGTCTGGTTCTCCTGCTTGATCTCGACGCCTTCCTTGGCCTCGATCGCCTGGTGCATGCCCTCGTTGTAGCGGCGGCCGTGCAGGATGCGGCCGGTGAACTCGTCGACGATCAGGACCTCGCCGTCGGAGACGATGTAGTCCTTGTCGCGCTTGAACAGCTCCTTGGCCTTGATGGCGTTGTTCAGGTAGCCGACCAGCGGGGTGTTCACCGACTCGTACAGGTTGTCGATGCCCAGGCGGTCCTCGACCCGCGAGACGCCGCGCTCGGTGACGGCGACGGTGCGCTTGGACTCGTCGACCTCGTAGTCGCCCGAACCGTCCTTGCCGCGCTCCAGCCGGGCCACCACCGCGGCGAACTCGCCGTACCACCGCTGCGACTGCTCGGCCGGGCCGGAGATGATCAGCGGGGTGCGCGCCTCGTCGATGAGGATCGAGTCCACCTCGTCGACGATCGCGAAGTTGTGGCCGCGCTGCACCATGTCGGCGGCCGACCAGGCCATGTTGTCGCGCAGGTAGTCGAACCCGAACTCGTTGTTCGTGCCGTACGTGATGTCGCACTCGTAGGCCGCGCGGTGCTCGTCGGACGGGCGGTTGGGCAGCACCGTCCCGACGGTCAGGCCGAGGAAGCGGTGCACGCGCCCCATCCACTCGGCGTCACGCTGGGCCAGGTAGTCGTTGACCGTGATGACGTGCACGCCCTTGCCGGCCAGCGCGTTGAGGTAGGCCGGCAGGGTCGACACGAGGGTCTTGCCCTCACCGGTCTTCATCTCGGCGATGTTGCCGAAGTGCAGGGCCGCGCCGCCCATGATCTGCACGTCGTAGTGGCGCTTGTGCAGCACCCGCTTGGCGGCCTCACGCACCGTGGCGAACGCCTCGGGGAGCAGGTCGTCCAGGGTCTCCCCGTCGGCGAGACGCTCACGGTACTGGTCGGTCAGTGCCCGCAGCTCGGCATCGCTCAGATCGACGTAGTTCTCCTCGATGGAGTTGACGGCGTCGGCGATGGCCTTGAGCCGGCGGAGCATCCGCCCCTCACCGGCACGGAGGATCTTCTCGAAAATCGACACGGGTGTTCATCGCTCCCTAGACAGTCTGCCGACCCATCGTAGGCGCATCGCACGGCGAATCGTCACCCCCGGGGAAGCGAACCGGCAGAATCGGGCACGAAGTTACAAACCTTCGAGCCGCCGTCGCGCCGTTCGGGGTCGTTCGCGGGCGCCCGGAACCGGCCGCCGGGGAGACGACCGCCACGACGTCGCACGCCGCGCCGGCCGCCCCCGTACCCCCTGACTCCGGGCCGGGCCGCTCCGCCAACGGTGACCATGGTGGCCACCCCTGCGGCCGCCGCGCTGCCGCTATGCTGCCGACTGCTGCGCTCCGGCTGCCGTGATCACGTCAGTCCAGGTCAACGCCGCTCGGGCAGGTGTCGCCCGCGCCAGCAGACAGGGGGGACCGTGACCGACCGACCGCTGCGCTTCGAACTGCTGGGCCCCCTGCGGGCGTGGCACGGCAGCACGGAACTCGACCTGGGACCCGGTAAGCAGCGGGCGGTGCTGGCGATGCTGGTGCTGCACGCCAACCGGCCGGTCGCCCCCGCCGCCATCATCGACGCGGTCTGGCAGTCCGAACCGCCCGAGAACGGGCCGAACGTGGTGCAGAAGTACGTCGCGGGCCTGCGCCGCGCGCTGGACCCCGAGCACTCGCCCCGCAACCCGGGCGGCCTGATCACGCTGACCCCGGCCGGTTACGTGCTGTCGGCGGCCGAGGGCAGCCTCGACACGGACGTCTTCGCCCGGCAGCTGTCCCGCGCGCACGGGCTGCGCGCCGAGCGGCGGCTGCTCGAAGCCGTCGCGGTGCTGCGCGACGCCGTGGCGCTGTGGCGGGCCGAGCCGCTGGGCGGCCTGCCCGGACCGGCCTTCGACGCGGCCCGCGAGCGGCTGCTGGAGAGCCGCGCCGCCGCCCTGGAGACCATGGTCGAGCTGGAGCTCGAACTGGGCCGACACGTGGACGCGGCGACCCGGCTGGTGGAGCTGGTGGCCGAATTCCCGCTCCGGGAAGGGCTGCGCCACCTGCTGATCCTGGCGCTCTACCGGTGCGGCCGGCAGGCGGAGGCGCTGGCCGCGTACCGCGACGCCCGCGCGCTGCTGGCCGAGGAGTTCGGGGTGGAACCCGGCGAGCGGCTGCAGCAGCTGCACCGGTCCATCCTGCAGGGCGACCCGGCACTGCTGCACCCCGCCACCGCGCCCGCGGGGCACCCGCATGCCCCGGCGCCGGTGCCCGGCCCACGTCCCGGACCGCCCGCCGGTTTCCTGCCGCCGCCCTATCCGCAGCCGGTCCCGCCCGGCCACATCGGCCCGCCGGCCGGCGGCTGGACGCCGTACGGGATGCCGCTGTGGGCGCCGTACCCGGTCCCGGTGCGCGCCCCGGAGTCGGACTCGGCCGGGACCAAACGCATCGTGCTCGCCGCGGTGGGTGCGGCGGTGCCGCTGCTCACCTGCGGCTTCGCCGCCTTCGCGGTGATGGGATTCTTCGCCGCGTACCGGCGCAGCTGGCGGATCGGCCTGTCCGCCGTCGCCTACCTGGTCCTGGCCGTGGTCGCGTGGATGTCCGGGGACCCCAGCTCCGAGCAGATCACCACCGGCGACGACATCTCGCTCATGGCGGTGCTGGTGATGTGGGTCGGCGGCGTCGCGCAGGGCCTCTTCCTCGGCCTGGACAAGCCGCGCCACCAGCCCGCCGCCGCCCTGGTGCAGGCCATCGAGCTGCGGGTACGCCGGGAGCAGGCGCGTCGCCTGCTGACCCAGTATCCCGACATCGCCCGGCGGCTGCACATCGGCCGGCCTGACCTGGCCCCCACCTTCGACGACGGCGGCCTCGTCGACGTGAACGGCGTGCCCGCCGAGGTGCTGGCCCGGGTACCCGGGATCAGCCTGGAGCAGGCCCAGCGCATCGTCGACCACCGCACCACCACCGGCCCGCTGCTGGCCGTCGACCAGCTCGTGGATCACCGGCTGCTGCCCCGGCAGCTCGTCGACGAGCACCGGGACGTGCTGGTCGCGCTGACCTGAGCGGGGAATCTCCGATGCCGGATCCCAGGACCGTATGCCAGGGTGGGGCCATGACCGACCCGTACGACAACCCCCAACCGGTCCTGCGCACCGTCACCGACAAGGGTGCCCCGCTGACGCTGCGACCCGCCGAACTCGGCGACACGGCCGGTGTCCTGGCCGCCTGCCTCGACGAGGAGACGCTGCGCTGGACCACCGTTCCGCTCGGCTACGACCACGAGAAGGCGGTCGGTTTCGTGACCGGCTACGCCCCCGGCTGGTGGGAACGCCGGCAGGGCGCCGCGTTCGTGCTCGCGGACGCCGACGACGCCTACGTGGGCCAGATCGACCTGCGCGTCTCCGGCGACCCGCAGGTCGCCGACGTCGGCTTCCTCACCGCGCCGCACGCCCGCGGCCACGGCTACATGAGCGCCGCGCTGCGCGTCGTGGCCGAGTGGGGCATCCGCGAGCTCGGCCTGGCCCGGGTGGAGTGGAAGGCGTACGTCGGCAACGACGGCTCGCGCCGGGTGGCCGAGAAAGCCGGCTTCCGCTACGAGGGTGTCCAGCGCAGCGGCTGCGCCCACCGCGGCGAGCGCCGCGACGCGTGGACCGCGGCCATGGTCGCCGAGGACCTCGACGAGGAGAGCGCATGAGCGAGGCCCGGGAGCCGTTCACGCTGGACGGCGGCACGGTGCGCCTGCGGCCGTGGCGGCTGCGCGATGCCGAGCAGCTGCGCGAGGCCTGCGACGACCCGGTGACGGCGCACTTCATGGCGCAGATGCCCGCCCCGTACACGGCGGAGGACGCGCGCTGGTGGATCACCGAGGGGTCGCCCGCGACCTGGCAGCAGGGCGAGGCGACCTGGGCGGTGGTGGACCCGGTCACCGACGAGGTGCTCGGCGGGGCCGGGCTGAGCCATCTGCAGGCCGACCGCCGCCAGGCCGAGGTCGGCTACTGGGTCGCGCCGTGGGCGCGCCGCCGGGGTGTGGCCACCGCGGTGACCCGGGCCATCACCGACTGGGCGTTCGGCACGCTGGGCGTGCACCGCATGGAGCTGCTCACGGTGCCGGCGAACGCGGCCAGCCAGCGGGTCGCGCTGGCGGCGGGCTTCACCCGCGAGGGCGTACGCCGCGGCACGGCCCCCCGCCGCGACGGCTCCCCCGGCGACTACGTGGTCTTCGTCAGGTTGGCGACCGACCCGCCCGGCCCGGTGCCGCCCGGCCTGCCCGAGTTCCCGGACGGCGAGCTGAGTGACGGGCGGGTGCGGCTGCGCCGGATCGCCCCGGCCGACGCCGAGGACTACTTCGCGCTGGCCGAGCTGCCCGAGGTGGCCCGCAGCAACGTCGGCGGCCCGACCACCCTGGACGGGGTGCGCGAGCGCTGCGCCACCGCCGAGTCGGACTGGCTGGCCGGCACCCGCGCCACCTGCGTGATCCTGGACGCGGAGAGCGGCGCGTTCGCCGGTGAGATCGGCCTGTACTACCACGAGCGCTTCCTGCAGCAGGCGATCCTCGGTTACGCGCTGCGCCCGGAGCACCGCGGCCGGGGGTTCGCCACCGCGGCGGCCCGGCTGCTCAGCGACTGGGCGATGGAGCAGGCGGACGTGGTGCGCGTGGTCGCCGGGACGTTCCCCTACAACGAGGCCTCGCGGCGGGTGCTGGAGCGGGCCGGTTTCGAGCTGGAGGGCACGCTCAAAGCCCGGCTGCCGGGGCGCGACGGCACCCGCATCGACGACATCCAGTACGTGCGGATCGCCGAGAAGCACCGCTGACACGAAGATCGGCCTGTCCCATCCGGCGGACGGGACAGGCCGAGACCTGCCTATCGGCTGTTCACCAGGCCAGCGTCAGCAGCCCGTAGTCGTACGCCTTGCGGCGGTAGACGACGCACGGCCGCCCGCTGTCCTTGTCGTGGAACAGGTAGAAGTCGTGCCCGACCAGCTCCATCTGGTACAGGGCGTCGTCGACTGTCATCGGCTCACCGGAGAACTCCTTCTCCCGCACGATGTGCCACGGCTGGTCCTGGTCCTCCAGGGCGTCCATCGGTCCGCCCGCGCCGTTGGCGGAGCGCGCGAGCGTGGCGGTGGCGGTGCCGCCCATGGGGGGTTCGAACATGGCCAGGTTCGCGGTGGCCTCGGCGACGGAGACCGGGGCGCGACGGCCGCGGTGCACCCGGCGGCGGTCGGCGGCCTTGCGCAGGCGGCGGTCGAGCCGCTCAACGGCCTCGTCGAGTGCGGAGTAGAAGTCGCTGGCGGCACCGGTGGCGCGGATCACGGGGCCGCGGGTGACACAGGTGATCTCGATGTGCTGGCAGGAATCAGCTTGGCGCGGGTTGCGCTCGTGGATTAGCTCGACGTCGAATTCAATGATCTTCTGGTCGTAACGCTCAACTTTTTGCAGCTTGTCGGCCACATGAACCCGGAAATGATCCGGAACTTCGACATTACGACCCTTGACCTCGATGTCCACGCCTGACCTCCCACGGTCTGTCCGAGTGCGGAACACCCCGGCAACTGGTGTCCGGGGCGCACTTCTGTAAGCCCCTTCCGACGCTCTCGTTCACCGCTGAGCGGTGACCTCCATCAGGTGGTTGGCTTCTGACGCTAGCCTCTTGTCAGCCACTCGTCATCCCTTGTACCAAGACTGTTTTGACGAGATTCGCCCTTTCGGTACCGCGCGTCACGGAGCCGTCACCCAGCATCGATCCAGCCATTATCCGAAGATTACGGCCATATTGCGCGGTGCGGCAGGTACCGGCGTGTCGCGGCCAGCGTGACGCACGTGTCGACACGTACGCCCGCCCCTGCGAGCAGCGAAGATGCTGCGGCAAGGGTCGCCCCGGTGGTCACGATGTCGTCCAGCAGCACCGTCACGGACCCGGGCGCGGCCCGCCTCGCCGTCTCCAGCGCCCCGCGCCGCAACGTGAACGCCCCCGCAGCGCCTGCCGCCCGCTCGGCCGACGACAGGTGCGCCGAATCGGCCTTCGGCAGGGCGCGCAGCGGCGCGGCGAGTTCCACCCGCCGACCGGCCTCCCGCAACCGCTCGGCCGCGCACCGGGCCAGCGCCCGCATGTGGTCACCGTGCCGCGCGCGGGCCGCCTCGGCCGTGTCGGGGACGTACAGCAGCAGCAACGGGCGTTCCGGGGCGGCGGACGCGGCGACCGCCTCGGCCAGCAGCGCGCCCAAGGGCCGGGCCAGCCGATGCCGGCCGCGCTCCTTGAACGCGAGGATCAGCTCCCGCAGCCGCCCGTCGTACTCGCCCAGCGCCACGCAGGCGGGCAGCCCCGCCGGAGCCGGGTCGGGGCGGGTCGGTGCCGCACGCAGCGACTCGACCGCGCGGGCGCAGCCGGCGCAGACCTCATGGCGCAAGGTCTGCCCGGACCCGCCGCAACCGGCGCAGGACGCGGGCAGCACGAGATCGGCCAGTGCCTGCCAGAGCGCCCCGACCGGCACGGCTCAGCCCTCGTAGCAAGGCGCCCAGACGTCGGCCTCCCGCGGTGCACCGGCCGACGGCGAGGCCGACGACGAAGGTGACGGCGAGGCGGTCGACGAGGGCTGGACCTGGCTCGCCAGGGACGACAAGGTCGCCCGGCCGCCACCGTTGAATGCCTGGTACGCATGGCGACCCACATCCAACATGATCCTGCTGCTGAAGTCGGCACGCCCGCCGTCGGGCACGTAGGCGGTCAGGTTCGACACCTCACCGCCCTGCTCGCTCACGAACACCTGCTCGACGGCACCGTCCACCGACACCTCGGTCAGCCGCACCTTCTCCCCGCCGGCACCGGCCACCAGCTCGGTGTCGCTGATGAACGCCACTCCCTGCAGCTCACCGTCGAGACTGGTCGGCACCGGGCGCAGCGAAACGACCGTGAACGAACCGGTCAGGATGCCCTTCCGCTGCAACCCGGCGACATAAAGCCGCCCCTTCAGCACCAGCCCGAGCCGCCGCCCGTCGGGCGCCACGGTCAGCGCCGTGATGTCGCCGGGGACGCGCTGGCTGTTGACCGGGGTCGCGACCGGGCCCTCGGTGGTCACCGTGTACAGCTTGCCGTCGACCACGACCAGCGCGACGCTGGAGGACCGGTCCAGCCAGATGGGCGCGGACATCGACTTCGGCCTCGGCACGTCCGGGATGCCCACCGGATGCATCAGTCCGTCCTTGCCCCGGATGAACAGCCTCAGCCGACCGCTCACCTCCCGTACCAGGGCAAACGCCTTCTCACCACGTGCCACGGAAGCGGCGAGCACATTGTTGTTCCCGGTCGGGTCCAGCAGCTCGCCACCGGCCGTACCGAGCCTGACGAGCTTCCCGTCGCGCACGGCGTACTGCTGGGGATCGGCGGAGTTCACCGCGGAGGAGACCAGGAACGCCTTGGCGTCGTCGAAGCCGATGGTGATGGTGCTGCGGTTGACCTGAAGGTTCAGCATTTCGTCGCGCTGCTCGGCCAGCGTCCAGTAGAGCTGCTGGCCGAGCGCGCGAAGATTCACGTCGGGGTCGGTCATGGCCAGGTTCGCCTTGACGAGGCGGCCGTCCTTGACGATGTTGTCCACCCGGCTCGCGTCGCCGGGCAGATCGGCCACGGCCTGCTTCAGCCAGTCCGACGGTCCCTGCAGCAGCCAGTCGACCAGGCGGTTGTTCACCTGCTCGGGCGCGACCGCCCGAGGCAGGTAGCGCAGATCGGGCACGAGCGACGTGCCGTCGCTGTTCCAGAAGTAGATCGGCAGCCGCCGGTAGTACGTCTCGAGCCGGTCGACGTTGAGCAGCAACTCGTCCGGCGGGTTCTTGATGAACAGCTCCTGGTCGGGGCCGCGGTCGAACTGGAAGCTGAACTTGCGCGTGCTACCGGGGTGCTCGATCACCCGGCCCTCGGCGGTGAGCGACCCGACATAGCGCAACGTCACGTCGACTGTGCTGACACCCTTGTCATCACGGCGGCTGGGGGTGCCCTCCATGCGGACCAGCGCGAGATCCGGACCCGGGTTCCACTCGGGCCGTTTGTCCTCGGCCACGAACTGCTCGACCTGCGTCATCAGCGTGGCGCGGCTACCGTCGACGGCGTGGTCCCCAGCGGCGGCCTCCAGAAACTGCAGCACCAGTTCGACCGGGTTGTCCTCGTGCGGGCTCCAGCGCGGTGGGTCGGCCCGGGCGGAGTCGACCTGCCCCGGCGCGGCCGACGGTCCGAGCCCGTCCCGCACCACGCCGTCGGGCAGACCGATGCTGCACCCGGCGAGTGCCACCGTGACCAGGGCGGCCGTCGCGCCGGCCACCAGCCTGCCGATTCGTTCGCTCATGCCGTCACCTCGGCGGATTCGATGCGCTGGCGCACCACGGCGTGGTCTGCCGGGATGAGCGGCAGCGGCGAGTTGGACAGCCGGCCTCCGGCCCGGACGGGCAGGGTCAGCCGGAACTGCGCGCCGTGTCCCGGCGCGCCCCACGCCTCCAGCCAGCCGCCGTGCAGGCGGGCGTCCTCCAGGCTGATCGACAGGCCGAGGCCTGTACCGCCCGTCTGCCGGGCCCGCGACGGATCGGCCCGCCAGAACCGGTTGAACACCAGCTTCTCCTCGCCCGGCTTCAGCCCCACGCCGTGATCCCGCACGGTGATCGCCACGGCACGCGCGTCGAGGCCCAGGGTGACCGTCACCGGCCGCCCCTCGCCGTGGTCGACCGCGTTGCCGACCAGGTTGCGCAGGATGCGCTCCACCCGGCGCGGATCGATCTCGGCGATGATCGGCGGATCCGGCGCGACCAGTTCCAGGCTCACCCCGACCCGCTCGGCCACCGGTTCGAGCCGCTCGGTCACCCGGCGCACCACGGTGACCAGGTCAGTCGGCTCCGAGTCCAGCATCGCGAAACCGGCATCGAACCGGCTGATCTCCAGCAGGTCGGTGAGCAGCTCCTCGAACCGGTCCAGCTCCGCCTGCAGCAGTTCGGCGCTGCGCGCCGAAGCCGGATCGAAGTCCTCGCGCTGCGAGTAGAGCAGATCGGCCGCCATGCGCACCGTGGTCAGCGGGGTACGCAGCTCATGTGACACGTCAGAGGTGAACCGCCGCTGCAGCCGGGACATCTCCTCCAGGCGCACGATCTGGCGCTGCAGGTTGGCAGCCATCTGGTTGAAGGCGTCGGCGAGCAGCGCCATCTCGTCTTCGCCGTTGACCACCATGCGCTGGTCCAGCAGGCCCGCGGACAGGCGCTGCGCGGTGCGGGCGGCGACCCGCACCGGGCTGACCGTGGCCCGGGTGACCAGTGCGGTGACCGTGCCGAGCAGCAGCACCAGCGCCACGCCGACGAACATGATCGTCGACTGGATCGACCCCGCGACCTTCGCCTCGGTGTCCACCGGGAAGAGGTAGTACAGCTCGACCGAGCCTGCGTCCCACTTCGGCGTAGTCACCGGCGAGCCCAGGCCGAGGAAGGTGTGCGTGCCGTCGCCGAGATCCGCAGTGAAGTACTGATGAGCCCGGTAGCCGTCGAGCACCTCACGCTCCAGCTCGACGGGCACGGCGTCCGCCAGTTTCAGCCCCTGCGGCCAGGACAGCCCGGCCGTAGGCAGGGACGGCACCTGCTCGTCGGTGAACCGCATGATCACCACGACACCATCCTGGCCGCCGGCGAGCGTACGCAGCAGGTTGGTGATCTCCGCCGGCGTGCCGGGGCTCTCCGAGTTCGGGATGGCGACCATCTGCTCGATCGCCTTGTCGCGGCCGCTGACGAACTGGTGTTCCGCGTCCGCCTGGGCACCTTTGATCAGGTCGTCGGTGCTGCTCTTGGCGATCAGGTAGCCGAAGCCGCCGACCAGCACGCTGGAACAGAGCAGGGTGATGGTGACCATGCGCAGCTGCAGCGAGCGCCGCCAGATCCGCCGGGCCTGGCGCACTCCCGGGGCCAGCCGCCGCGCCGCGGGGCGCAGGGCGGGAACCCGGGCTGTCCGCTTCACCAGCCGTTTGAGCGCGGCGTTCGCTGCAGCGGCGCGCCCGGACACGGCCGCAGGCTGCCCGACCCCCGCCTCGCGGGGTTCGGGCAGCTCAACAGGGGTGGGGGTGGGGGTGGTCACGGTCGGACAAGGTTAGCTGGTGCCGGCTTTGTAGCCCACGCCGCGCACGGTCAAGATGATCTCCGGGCGCTCCGGATCGGGTTCGATCTTGGCCCGGAGCCGCTGCACGTGCACGTTCACCAGGCGGGTGTCCGCCGAGTGGCGGTAGCCCCACACCTGCTCCAGCAGCACCTCGCGGGTGAACACCTGGCGCGGCTTGCGGGCCAGCGCCACCAGCAGGTCGAACTCCAGCGGGGTCAGCTTCACCTCGGCCCCGTTGCGGGTCACCGTGTGCGCCGGCACGTCGATGATGATCTGGTTGTCCGGCGGGCCGATGGTCAGCAGCTCGGGGGTGACGTCCTCGCCCCGGCGCAGCCGGGCCCGCACCCGGGCCACCAGCTCCTTGGGCTTGAACGGCTTGACCACGTAGTCGTCGGCCCCGGACTCCAGGCCCAGCACCACGTCGACGGTGTCGCTCTTGGCCGTCAGCATCACGATCGGCACGCCGGACTCGGCCCGGATGGCACGGCAGACGTCCAGCCCGCTCATGCCGGGCAGCATCAGGTCCAGCAGCACCACGTCGGGACGCGCCTCGCGGAACGCGGCCAGGGCCCGCTCGCCGTCGGCGACGAACGCGGGCACGAACCCCTCGCTGCGCAGCACGATGCCGAGCATCTCGGCGAGCGCGGGATCGTCGTCCACCACCAGGACACGGGCCCTCATGCGGTAAACCTCGGCGTCATCGGCTCGCTCATGCCGTCCAATATCCCATCCCATCCGCCGAGACACGAACCCGCTTCACGGATCTCGTCCGATCGGCCAGGGTAGGGGCCACGTATGTGGCCACGCCGTGCCAGGATGGCGGCGGCCTCCGCCACCCCCGGAACATGGTCCGTCTCCCGTATCGTGCGGAGACTCCCCCACGGTCCGCCGACACCCCTCGGAGCGACGATTGGAACGCGCCGCGCCCTCGGCCGCGCGCCGGCTGCCGCGTGACGAAGCGCTGCCGCTGCGCCCGCTCACCCTGGGCGAGCTGCTGGACACCGCTTCCGAGCTGGTACGCCGCCGCGCCGCCGCGCTGCTGGTGACCGCCGCAGTGCTCGCTCTGCTGGAGCAGGCGGTGCTGGTGCCCGGACGGCTGAGCCTGGACATCCGCCTCAGCGAGGGCGTGCCCGACCTCAGCGGTGGCTACTGGGTGCTGCTGGCCGCCGGGGCGGGCCTGGAGGCTCTGATCATCGCCTGGCTCGGTGCGCCTGCGGGCCGGGCCGCGGTCGCCGCCGTCACCGGCAAGCCGGTGCCCCGGAGCCGCTGGCAGGACCGCCGGCGGCAGGGTGCCTCGATCGCGCTGGTGGGCCTGGTCGCGGCGGTGCCGGCGGCGCTCGGGGCGTTCCTCGGCCCGGTGTGGCTGCTTGGATACCCGCTGTTCGGGCTGGCCGCGGTCGCGGTGACGATCGAGCGGCGCGGGCCGTTCGGCGCGCTCAAGCGCGGGGCCGGGCTGGCCTTCCGCGGGGGCATGCGCGGGGCCGCCGTCCGGATCATCGGCTACGCCTCCTGGCTGCTCATCCGCTTCGCCTTCTTCCTGGGCCTGCTGGCCGGGCTGGGATACCTGCCGCTGTCCGCCGAGGCGGCGGAGTGGCTGCTGGTGCCGCTGCTCATCGCGGCCAACACGCTGGCGTACGCCAGCCTGGCGGCCCTGGACGCCGCGCTGCTGATCGAGTCGCGGGTCCGGCAGGAGGGCCTCGACCTGTGGCTGACCGGAGCCGCCCGGCACCGCGAGCCCGGCCCCGAGATGCTGGCGGCCCGCTGATGCGCGGATGGAACGAACTTGTCGCGGCCTTCGACGACGTCGTCCCGTTCGGGCTGGCCGCGCCGCTGCTCCTGCTGCTCGCGGCCATCGTCGCGGTGCTGTGGTTCACCTACCCGGGCTGGCTGCCCAGACGCTGGCGGATGCGCCGGGCGAAACACGCCGACGAGTCGGTGTCGTACACCGAGCCGGCCGACGACCGGCCCGATCCGGACGAGGACGAGACCGGGGTGGAGGAGCTGCCCGCGCTGGCGCCGGAGGTCTACCTCTCCCAGGCCGACCGCTACGCGGCCGAGGGCCGCTGGGCCGAGGCGGTGCGCGAGCGCCTGCGGGCCATGGTGCGCGAACTCGTCGACCGGGGCGTCGTCGAGCACGTGCCCGGCTGGACGGTGACCGAGCTGGCGCGCGCCGCCGGCGGGGCCCGGCCGGAGCTGGGACCCGCCCTGCAGAGCGCGACGGGTGTCTTCTCCGGCATCTGGTACGCCCAGCGCCCGGCGACCGCCGCGGACGACGAGCAGATGCGGGGCCACCTGGCCACCGTGCACGAACTGGTGCGAGGTGGACGATGACGGCCCGGACCCGACGCCGCCGCTGGCGGCTGGTGCTGCCGTTCCTGCCGGTCGTGGCGCTGCTCGGCTTCTCGGTGATCGCGCACGGGGTCGAGGAGCCGTCGCCGTCCGACCCGGCGTACCTGTCGCCGGTCGGCGACGGCCCGGACAGCGCGGCCGAGCTGGCCGAGCAGCTGCGCGCCCGGGGCGTGACGATCCGCCGGGTCACCGGCAGCGACGAGGCCTTCGACGCGGTGGAGGCCGCCGGCGGGGACGCGACGCTGTTCGTGCCCACCCCCGGCTACCCGTACCGGGGCCAGCTGAGCAGGCTGTCCTGGCTGCCTGACCGGACCCGCGTGGTGCTGGTGGAACCGGACAGCAGCGAGACCGGGCAGTCCGTCGACACGCTCGGGACGGCCCGGCGGCGCTGGGCGACCGGCGTGACCGGCCGCGGCGCGGACTGCAGGCTGACCGACGCCGGTCCGGCCACCGTGGTGCGGACCCGCTACGCGCGGTGGGAGGACTCGGTCGCCACGGTCGAGAGCTGCTACGACGGCGGCGTGGTCCGGGTCTTCGAGTACGGCGTGGAGTTCGTGCTCGTCGGCAGCGCCGACCCGTTCCGGGCGGTCCGGGCTGCCGAGCACGACAACACCGGGCTCGCGCTCGACCTGCTCAGCGCGAAGAGCACCCTGGTCTGGCTCGACCTGCACGAGCGGGAGGCGGTCCCGCCGACGCCGCCGAGGCCGCGAACCGAGGTGAGCCCCCGGCCGCAGGCCGAGCAGCCGGAGCGGCAGGAGGGCCCGAGCCCGTTCCCCGACTGGCTGTTCTGGGTGGTGGTGACACTGCTGGCGGCGACGCTGACGATCGTCCTGGCGCGCGGCCGGCGGCTGGGCCCGCCTGTGCCGGAGGCGCTGCCGGTCGAGGTGCCGGCCGCCGAGACCGCGGCCGGACGGGGACGGCTCTACCGGCGGGTCCGCGCACGCGGCCCAGCGCTGGAGACGCTGCGTGCCGCCGCCCGGCGCAGGCTGGCCGTGGCGCTGGGCCTGCCCGCCACGGCGGAGTCCGAGACGCTGCTGCCCGCGCTGCAGGCGCGCACCGGCGAGCAGGCGCACCGGCTCGGCGAGATCCTCTACGGGCCGCCGCCGGAGACCGACGAAGAGCTGCACACCCGCGCCGTGGAGCTGCGGGACCTGGTCGAACACGTGACCGCACGACCTGTCGAAGAAGGAGAGCACCGGTGACCGAGCCGTTGACTACCGAGCACGCCGAACCCGCCCGCGAGGCGCTCGGCCGGCTGCGCACGGAGGTGGCCAAGGCGGTGGTCGGCCAGGACGGCGTCGTCGCCGGGCTGGTCATCGCCCTGCTGTGCCGCGGGCACGTGCTGCTGGAGGGCCCGCCCGGGGTCGCCAAGACCCTGCTGGTACGCAGCCTCGGCGCGGCCCTGGACCTGGAGATGAAGCGCATCCAGTTCACGCCCGACCTGATGCCCGGTGACGTGACCGGCTCGGTGATCTACGACCCGCGCAGCGCGGAGTTCCAGTTCCGGCCCGGCCCGGTCTTCACCAATCTGCTGCTGGCCGACGAGATCAACCGGACGCCGCCGAAGACCCAGTCGTCGCTGCTGGAGGTCATGGAGGAGCGCCAGGTCTCCGCGGACGGCGTGACCCGGGCGCTGCCCGAGCCGTTCCTGGTCGCCGCGACGCAGAACCCGATCGAGCACGAGGGCACCTATCCGCTGCCCGAGGCGCAGGTGGACCGGTTCCTGCTGAAGCTGACCGTGCCGCTGCCCGCCCGCGAGGAGGAGCTGGGAGTGCTGCGCGCGCACCACGCCGGCTTCGACCCGCGCGACCTCGGCGCGGTCGGCATCAAGGCGGTCGCCGGACCGGTCGAGCTGGCCGCGGCGCGGGAGGCGGTCGGCCGGGTCACCGTGACCGAGCCGGTGCTGGGATACATCGTGGACGTCTGCCGGGCCACCCGGGCCACCCCGTCGGTGGAGCTGGGTGCCTCGCCCCGTGGCGCGACGTCGCTGCTGGCCACCGCGAAGGCGTGGGCCTGGCTGGGCGGCCGCGACCACGTGACGCCGGACGACGTGAAGGTGATGGCCCGGCCCACGCTGCGGCACCGGCTACGGCTGACGCCCGAGGCGGAGCTGGAGGGGGTCACCGCCGAGTCGGTCCTCGACGCCGTGCTCGCCTCCGTGCCCACCCCGCGGTAGGGCGGCGTGCCCACCGCTCGTGCCGCCCTGCTGGCCGCGCTGTGCGCGCCGGTCGTCGGCGTGCTGTCGGCGCTGTACGGCGTCGCGCCGTGGGCGCTGTCCGGCGTGCTGCTGGCGCTCGTCGCGGCGGCCGTGCTCGCCGACTGGGCGATGGCCGCCGACCCGCGCCGGATCACCGTGCGGCGGGAGACCCCGGGAGCCGTGGTGCGGCTCGGCGAGGACGTCGCCGCCGCGCTGACCGTGGCGAACCGCAGCGGCGTCGACGCCCGGCTGCTGGTGCGCGACGCCTGGGTGCCCTCGGCCGGGGCCGCGCCGTACGCCCACCCGCTGGTCCTGGCCGCGGGCGAGGCGGCGACGCTGACCACCACGCTGACCCCCACCCGCCGCGGCGACCGCGCCGCCGAGCAGGTCGTCGTGCGTTGCCACGGCCCGCTCGGGCTGGCCGTGCGCCAGGCCGCCCACCGGCCGCCGTGGACGCTGCGGGTGCTCCCCCGGTTCACGTCCCGCAAGCACCTGCCGGAGAAACTGGCCCGGCTGCGCACCGTCGAGGGCGCGACCGCGATCCGGGGCCGCGGCCAGGGCACCGAGTTCGACGTGCTCCGCGAGTACGTGCCCGGCGACGACGTGCGCTCGATCGACTGGCGGGCCACCGCCCGGCGGCGCGACGTCATGGTGCGCACCTGGCGGCCCGAGCGCTCCCGGCGCATCGTGTGCGTGCTGGACACCGGCCGCACCAGCGCGGTCCGGGTCGGCGACGAGCCCCGCCTCGACGCCGCCATGGACGCCGCGCTGCTGCTGGCCGCGGTGGCGCAGGAGGCCGGCGACCAGGTCGACCTCATCGCGGCCGACCACCGGGTGCGCGCGGTGGTGGCCGGCTCGCACGGCCGCGCCACCCTGCCCCGCCTGATCAACGCGGTGGCCCCGCTGCACCCGGCGATGGTGGAGACCGACTTCGAGCTGATCACCAGCGAGGTGCTGCGCCGGGAGCGCAAACGCTCGCTGGTGGTGGTGTTCACCGCGCTGGAGCCCGGGGCGCTCGGCGAAGGCCTGCTGCCGGTGCTCCCGCGGCTGGCCGCGCGGCACAAGGTGCTCATCGCCGCCGTGCACGACCCGGCTTTGAACGCGCTCGCCGCCACCCCGCTGCACGGCGCGAACGAGGTCTACGCCGCCGCGGCGGGCACCCGGGCGCTGGCCGAGCGGGAGAAGCTCGGCACCGCGCTGGCCAAGTACGGCGTGGAGGTGCTGGACTTCCCGGCGGACACATTCGCGAGCCAGGTCACCGACGTCTACCTCGCCTTGAAGAGCACCGGCCGGCTCTGAGCGGCGGCGGCCCGGTCCGGGCCGTCGACGGCGAGCACGAGGTCGGCGCGCTCGGCGCGGCGGCCCAGCACGAAGACGTACGCCAGGAACAGGCTCCACACCAGCACGCCGATCGCGTCCCGCACGATCAGCGGCAGGAACGACGGCGTCACGAACGCCTCCAGCAGGCCCGCCACGGCGAGCACGCCGACCAGGCCGACCGCGCCGGTGATGCCCTGCCGCGCGGCCGCGGCCAGCGACTGTCCCCGGGTCAGCAGCGGTCCGGGCACCACCCACGCCCAGCCGACCCGCAGGCCGACCCCGGCCGACACGAAGATCGCGGTCAGCTCCAGCAGGCCGTGCGGGGCGATCAGGCCGAAGAAGAGGTCGCCGCGGCCGTTGCCGATCATCAGTCCGGCGACCATGCCGATGCTCAGGGCGTTCTGCCACAGGATGAACGCCACCGGCAGCAGCAGCACCCCGGCGGCCAGGCACTGCGCGGCGATCCAGGCGTTGTTGGTCCACACCAGCAGGCCGAAGTTCGGCGCGAAGTTCTCGCTGTAGTAGCTCTCGAAGTCGTGGTTCACCAGGCTGTCGATGTCCGCCTCGGACATGCCGAAGGCCCTGGGCAGGGTCGGGTCCCCGATCACCCAGGCCGCCACCGCCGCCGCCACCAGCAGGAAGCACACGGCGGAGGCGATCCACCAGCGGCGGGCCTGGTAGAAGGCGAGCGGCAGGTCGTGGGCCAGGAACCGGGGCACCCGCCGCCAGTCCACCGGCTGCGCCCCGGTGATCGCCGCGCGGGCCGACAGCACCAGCCGGGACAGCTCGGCCACCAGCGCCGGGTCCGGCGTGCGGCTGCGCACCACGGACAGGTGGGTGGCGACCCGCTGGTACAGCAGCACCATCTCGTCGGCCTCGGCCGCGGTCGGTTTGCGCCGACGGCTCAGCACCTCCAGGCGCCGCCACTCGCCGCGGTGCTCGGCCACGTACGCGTCCAGGTCCACCCGTTCGTCCTCTCCCCGGTCGTCCGCCGTGCAGCCTAGCGGGGGCAGTCGCGGCGCGCGGGCCTGTGATTCACTGTGCCGATGCGGCAGGGGCAGGACACGGTGCAGAGCACGGCGGGGCTGGTCAGCGGCGAGGCCGTGCACCTGGAGGTCCGGCTGGCCCGCGCGGGTTCGCGGGTGCCCGCCCTGATGATCGACATCATGGCCCAGGCCGTCCTGTTCTTCGGGCTGGCACTGGGACTGCTGGCGTTCTTCGGCCTCACCGGGCTCATGGATGCGGCGAGCCAGAACGCCTCGTACATCATCGCCGTGGTGCTGACGGCCGTGGGCTATCCGACGCTGATGCTCGTGCTGACCCGGGGCCGGTCGCTGGGCAAGCTCGCGATGGGCCTGCGGGTGGTACGCGACGACGGCGGACCGATCACGCTGCGCCAGTCGTTCACCCGCGCGCTGGTCGGGGCCACGCTGGAGTGGCCGGGCATGCTGCTGATCGTCAACTGGGCAGTGAGCCTGGTGGTGCTGACCGGCTCGCCGCGCGGCAAGCGCCTGGCCGACGTGGTCGCGGGCACCATCGTCATCCACGACCGCACCCCGGAGGGCTGGGGCTGGATCCCGACGACCCCGCCGCCGCTGGCCCGCTGGGCGTCGACCCTCGACCTGACCGGGCTCGACGACGAACTGGCGCTCGCGGCCCGGCACTTCCTGGCCCGCAGCCGCGGGCTGAGCGAGCCGTACCGCACGCGGCTCGGGCACGCCCTGGCCACCGAGATCGCCGCCTGCGTCACGCCCGGTCCCCCGGCGGACACCCCCGGCTGGGCCTATCTCGCGGCCGTGATCGGCGAGCGGCACAGCCGCGCCGCCCGCCGCCTGGCCCGCGACCGCGCCAGCCACGCCATGCTGTGGCCGGAACTCTTCGCACCCGCGCCCACCCCGGTGCCCGCCGCCGTCCCCGGCGGAACCCCGCCCGGTGGCTCCACACCGCTCATCCCCGGCCAGCCGACCGGCTCTGCGGCCGACTCGCGATCACTGCGCCCGGCGGCGCCGGCCTGACCGGGTCGGACCAACGGTCGCTTGCCGGCCGGTCGCCCAGCCTGACGGGGCGGGTCTGTCCGGACCACCCGGCGGCACGTCCGCCGGCGGGCGAGTGTGGCCGGGTCAGCGGTTACATCTATTTTGATGTGGCCACATCAAAATAGATGTAACCGCTCGCCGAGATACCTTGCTGCGCCCGGGTCAGGCGAACAGCGCCCGGCCCCAGTGGTCACCGTCGCCGGTGACGCCGGGCGGGCAGGCCCACAGGCCGCTGGAGACGTGCCGGATGTACTCGTTGAGGATGTCGGCCCGGGCCAGGCTGCGCTGTACCGGCACGAACTGCTTGCGCGGGTCGCGCTGGTACGCGATGAAGAACAGCCCCGCGTCCAGGCGGCCCAGCCCGTCGGAGCCGTCGACGAAGTTGTACCCGCGCCGCAGCAGGTGCGCCCCGTTGTTGAAGTCAGGGTGGGCCAGCCGGATGTGGGCTTCCTTCGCGATGACCGGCTCGCCGTCGGCGCCCTTGGCCGCGAAGTCCGGCTCGTCGAACTCCTTGGCCTGCCCGAGCGGCGCGCCCTCGCCCTTGTCCCGGCCGAAGATCGCCTCCTGCTCGGCCAGCGGGGTGCGGTCCCAGGTCTCGACGGTCATCCGGATGCGCCGGGTGACCAGGTAGCTGCCGCCGGCCATCCAGTCCGCGCCGTCGGAGGCCCGCGCCCACAGCTGCTCGCGCAGCAGGTCGGTGTCCTCCAGCTTCATGTTGCGGGTGCCGTCCTTGAAGCCCATCAGGTTGCGGGCGGTGGCCTGCTCACGCGACGTGCTGGAGGTGCGCCCGAACCCGAGCTGCGAGTAGCGAATGCTGACCACGCCGAAGCCGATCCGGGCCAGGTTGCGGATCGCGTGCACCGCCACCTGCGGGTCGTTGGCGCAGGCCTGTACGCACAGGTCGCCGTCGCTGATCTCGGGGCGCAGCGCGTCGCCCGGAAAGTGCGGCAGCGGCTCCAGCGCGGCGGGCATCCGGTCGGCGATGCCGAACCGGTCCACGCCTGCCGCGTCGCGGAACAGGCTGCGGCCGAAGCCGATGGTGAGGGTCAAGCCGCTGGCCGGCAGCCCGAGCGCTTCGCCGGTGTCGTCCGGCGGGGCCTCGGCCTGGCCGCCGACCGCGCCGAGCAGGCCCGCGTCCCGGCCCTGGGTCATCCGCGCCGCCGCCGCGGTCCACTCGCGCAGCATCTCGACCAGCTTCGCGCGATCCTTCGTGATCACGTCGAAGGCGGCGAAGTGCAGCCGGTCCTGCGCGGGCGTGACGATACCCGCCTGGTGCTCGCCGTAGAACGGCACCGCGTCGCCGGGCGACGCCGCCGCGGGCGACCGGTCCTCGTCCATCATTGCGGCACCCACGGCCGCCGCGCCGGCCACACCCGCGATGCCGACTCCGGCCGCGGTCAGGGCCACCCGTCGCGAAACCATCTGCTCCACCTCTTCCGGGATCCGACGCCGGTCCGGGAGCCGTAGGAGCTCCCGGACCGGCGGACGGGACTACTTGGCGACGACTGCGGCGACCTTGCTGATCGGCTCGGCGAGCGCGTTGATCACGTCGCTGAGCTCCTTCAGCTCGGCCTGGGTGAGCTGGTTGTGCAGCTTCCAGCCGTCACCGGCGCGGTGCTTGCCCAGCGCGGTGTCCACGTTGGCGAACGCGGTGTCGAGCGCGGTGACCAGCTCCGGGGCGCGCTCCTCCAGGGTCGGGCGCAGCGCCTGCACGGCGGCCTTGGAACCCTCGACGTTGGCGGCGAAGTCCCACAGGTCGGTGTGCGAGTAGCGGTCCTCCTCGCCGGTGATCTTGCCGGAGGCGACCTCGTCCAGCAGCTCCTTCGCGCCGTTGGCCAGCTGCAGCGGGGACAGCTTCTCCGCGTTGGCCTTGGCCACGATCTCCTTCACGTCGACCAGCAGCTGGTCGGCGATCGGGCCGGACTTGGAGATGTCCTTCTTCTCCCACAGGTCCTGCTCCAGGCGGTGGAAACCGGTGAAGGCCATGCCCTCCTCGATCACCTCGGCCCGACCGTCGATCTTCGGGTCCAGGTCGCCGAAGATCTCGGCCACCGGCTCGATGCGCTCCCAGTACGTGCGCGCGATCGGGAAAAGCGCCTTGGCCTTCTCGGCGTCCCCAGCCTTGATCGCGGCGACGAACTCCTCGGTCTTGGGCAGCAGCGCCGCGGTCTGGCTCTGGATGTAGCGCTGGTAGTTCGCGGTCGCCTCGGCGAGCTTGGCGTCGGCGGTCAACGGCGCGGCCGAACCGGTGACCTTGAACGCGCCCCGGATGCCCTTGCCGATCATGCCCGGCTTGCAGGCGGTCTCGTACGTGCCGGCGGTCAGCTCGACCTTCAGCTCGCGGGTCAAGCCGGGCGCGATGTTCTCGACCTCGCCCATCACCCGGTCGCCGGCGGCGTACACGTAGAACTCGGTGACCTTGGCACCGCCGTTGGTGATGGTGAAGGTGACCGTGCCGGCGGCGGTCTCGGCCCGGCCGACCTCGCAGGTCGAGTCGGTCGCCTTGACCGCGATCGGGCCGGTGGTGTCACCGGGGGCGGCCGGCTCGGGGTCGGTGGTGCAGGCGGACAGGCCCAGGCCGAGCACGGCGGTCGCCGTGAGCACGGAGAGCTTGCGCATGGGTGGCTCCTGTGTTTCGAGGGGTGGTTTCAGCGGTCGCCGCCGGTGGCGACCGGCGCGGGAGCGGGAGCAGGGGCGGCCGGCGGCGTCGCCGGACGGTGCGGCAGCAGGAAGAGCACGAGCACCGGCACCGCGTACGCGACCCAGGCGACGGTCTCCAGCACGGTCGGCGCGGGGGTGAAGTTCAACGTGCCGCGCAGCAGCTCGGCGTACCAGGTCGTCGGCGGCAGGGCGGTCGAGATGTCGAAGGCCAGCGTGTTCAGGCCGGGCAGCACGCCCGCCTCCAGCAGGTCGTGCACGCCGTACTTGAGGATGCCCGCGGCGACCAGCACCAGCAGCACCCCGGTCCAGGTGAAGAACTTCGTCAGGTTGATCTTCAGGGCGCTGCGGTACATCAGGAAGCCCAGCGCGATGGAGGTGGCGATGCCGGCCAGGATGGCGACCACCGACCAGGTCGAGGTCGCGCCCTGCACGGTCGCGAAGAAGATCAGCGAGGTCTCCAGGCCTTCGCGCGCGACGGCGAGGAAGGCGGTGACGACCACGGCGAGCGGCCCGAGCGCGATGGCGGCGTCGAGCTTGGCGCGCAGCTCACCGGAGATGGAGCGGGCGGCCCGGCGCATCCAGAAAATCATCCACGTGACGAACACCACGGCGAGGATCGAGGTGATCGCCTCGAACAGCTCCTGCCGCTCGAACTCCAGGTGCGCGCTGGTGTACTGCAGCACCGCCGCGAAGCCGACCGACAGCGCCGCGGCCACGGCGACCCCGAGCCAGACGAAGCGCAGCCGGTCCCGGCGATCGGTCTTGACCAGGAAAGCCACCAGGATGGTGACGACGAGCGTCGCCTCCAGGCCTTCCCGCAGCCCGATCAGGAACGTGGGGAGGAAGACGTTGGCATCCATGGCACCACCTCAGTTGATAGACCAGCCTTGCCTTAGTAAGGCGAGGCGTACCTTAGCGTAGGTGTCCATCAGCTGAGAAGTCGATCCCGGTCACTTCATTGGAGCCGGTCCAGAACACGGACAAGGACGCCCGAGCGGGCGCCCTTCCTCCGTTTCGGCGATCCGGTTCAGTACCGGTAGTGGTCCGCCTTGTAGGGACCCTCGACAGCCACGCCGAGGTAGTCGGCCTGCGACTTGGTCAGCTCGGTCAGCCGGACGCCGAGGGCGTCCAGGTGCAGCCGGGCCACCTTCTCGTCGAGCTGCTTGGACAGCGTGTAGACACCCACCGGGTACTGGTCGAGCTTGGTGAACAGCTCGATCTGCGCGATGACCTGGTTGGTGAAGCTGTTGCTCATCACGAACGACGGGTGCCCGGTGGCGTTGCCCAGGTTCAGCAGCCGGCCCTCGGACAGCACGATGATCGAGTGGCCGTCGGCGAAGCGCCACTCGTCCACCTGCGGCTTGATGTTGATCCGCTCGACACCGGGGATCTTGCCCAGCCCGGCCATGTCGATCTCGTTGTCGAAGTGGCCGATGTTGCCCACGATCGCCTGGTGCTTCATCCGGCTCATCTGCTCGCCGGTGATGACGTCCTTGCAGCCGGTCGCGGTGATGAAGATGTCCGCGGTGGCGACCACGTCCTCCATGGTGGCGACCTGGTAGCCGTCCATCGCCGCCTGCAGCGCGCAGATCGGGTCGATCTCGGTCACGATGACCCGGGCGCCCTGGCCGCGCAGCGACTCGGCGCAGCCCTTGCCCACGTCGCCGTAGCCGGCCACGACCGCGACCTTGCCGCCGATCAGCACGTCGGTGGCCCGGTTGATGCCGTCGATGAGCGAGTGGCGGCAGCCGTACTTGTTGTCGAACTTGCTCTTGGTGACCGAGTCGTTGACGTTGATCGCCGGGAAGAGCAGCGAGCCGGTCTGCTGCATCTCGTAGAGACGGTGCACGCCGGTGGTGGTCTCCTCGGTCACGCCCTTGATGCCGGCCGCGATGGTGGTCCAGCGCTTGGCGTCCTCGACCAGCGAGCGCTGCAGCACGCCGAGGATGATCGCGTACTCCTCGGAGTCGGCGGTCTCGGGCGACGGCACCGCGCCGGCGGCCTCGAACTCGACGCCCTTGTGCACGAGCAGCGTGGCGTCACCGCCGTCGTCGAGGATCATGTTCGGGCCCTCGCCGCCGGGCCACTGCAGGATCTGCTCGGTGCACCACCAGTACTCCTCCAGCGTCTCGCCCTTCCAGGCGAAGACCGGCACACCGGCCGGCGCGTCAGGGGAGCCCTCGGGGCCGACCGCGATCGCCGCGGCGGCGTGGTCCTGGGTGGAGAAGATGTTGCAGCTGGCCCAGCGCACCTCGGCGCCCAGCGCGACCAGCGTCTCGATCAGCACCGCGGTCTGCACGGTCATGTGCAGCGAACCGGCGATGCGTGCCCCCGCCAGCGGCTGGGCGGCGGCGTACTCACGGCGGACCGCCATCAGGCCGGGCATCTCGTGCTCGGCGAGCTGGATCTCCTTGCGGCCGAACGCCGCGAGAGACAGATCGGCGACCTTGAAGTCGCCGGGGGCAAGGGTGCGGGCCATAGATGAACTCCCAATCGGTCGGCTGACCAGTGCGAGGTACAGCGTACTTCTCCGCGTCCCAGGGTCCGAGAACCGGCTCCGCCGGTGCGTCGGCCCGGGGTCATACGTGTGGCCCGGTCTCCGGACGGACCCTCCGCCTCGAAGACCGGGCCACACTCCCCCCGGTTTGGTTCCCCCGCGCGTGGCTCGGACTGAAATGATCCCGATAACGCTGCGTGAGTAAAAGGCTACACTCCGCACTTCGGCTGTCAAGCAGAACCCTCAAGTCGCGCGCGTCGCCGTGTCGCGCCGGTCCCCGGGTACGCGAAAAGGCCTGCCCGGCTGAGAAATGGGGTTCATTTTCAACCGGCCAGGCCGTGCGTCTGTTGTGGAACAGGGCTGCGCTCAGAGCGAGCCCAGGAACACCTCTCCGGTGCCCGCGAAGATCATCTTGCCGCCGCCCGCGGCGCCGAACGCGGCCTCGCCACCGGTCAGCCGGGCCGAGCCCGCGCCGTCGGCGACGGTCACCGCCCCCGCCATGCACAGCGCGGTACGCGGACCCGCCGGGTCGAGCGCCGCCTCGCCGCCGTCCAGCCGGATGCGGTGCAGCCGGAAGTCCTCCACCGGCACCGACCAGGTGTCCACGCCCGGCGCGACCGGCTCCGGATCGCGCACCGGTGAGTGCAGCGGCTCGAAGCGCAGCACGCGCAGCAGCTCCGGCACGTTCACGTGCTTGGGAGTCAGCCCGCCGCGCAGCACGTTGTCACTGGCCGCCATGATCTCGACCCCGGCCCCGCGCAGGTAGCCGTGCAGGTTGCCCGCGGGCATCCAGATGCCCTGGCCCGGGGCCAGCACCACGTGGTTGAGCAGCAGCGCGACCAGCACCCCGACGTCGCCGGGATAGTCGTGGGCCAGCAGCCGCACCAGGCCGCGCGGACCTCCGCCGGCCGGGCCGTCCGGCAGGTTCCCGGACGCCGCCACCGCCTGGTCGACCAGCTCGGCGCGAGCCGCCGCGGGCCAGCTGAGCAGCGCCCGCACCGCCTCCCGCAGGTCCCCCACGGCCAGCGCGCCGACCACCGGCTTGAGCGCCATGACGCCGAGCGCGTCGACCAGCTCCGCGGACTCGGCCGCGGGCCGGAACCCGCAGAGCGCCTCGAACTCGGTGTACGCCACGAGCAGTTCGGGCTTGTGGTTGCCGTCGACGTAGCTGCGGTGGGCGGCCCCGCGCGGCACGCCGGCCGCGTCCTCGGCCGCGTAGCCGTCGGCCGCCTGCCGCGCGTCGGGGTGCGCCTGCAGCGACAGCGAGCGCTCCGCCGCCAGCAGCTTGAGCAGGTACGGCAGCCGTACGCCGAAGCGGTCGAGCGCGTCGGCACCGAGCAGGTCGCCCGGCGCCGACGCGATCACGTCGACCAGCGCAACGTCGTCCACCAGGGAGGAGCAGTCGGGATGTGCGCCGACCCACAGCTCGGCCTCGGGGCCCTCGCTGGGCACGGGCCGGCCCTGCACCCGCGCGATCACGTCACGCGAGCCCCACGCGTAGGGCCGGATGCGGTTGTGGAGTCGGCGCACTCTCAGCCCTTCTGGTGGTAGATGTCCGGTTCGATGTAGATCAGCTTGGCGATCGGCACCGCCTCGCGGATGCGCCGCTCGGTGGCATCGATACCCCTGGCCACGTCATCGGCCGTCTCGTCGTGCTTGACGGCGATCTTCGCGGCGACGAGCAGCTCCTCCGGGCCGAGGTGCATGGTGCGCATGTGGATCAGGCGCTCCACCTCGGGCCCGCTCTCGATCGCCGAGGCGATCGCCTTGACGTGCTCGTCGGTGGCCGACTCGCCGAGCAGCAGGCTCTTGGTCTCGATCGCCAGCACCACGGCGATGACGACGAGCAGGAGACCGATCATCATAGTGCCGAGGGCGTCCCACAGACCGTTACCGGTGATCAGGGTCATGGACACGCCGAACAGGGCGAAGATCAGACCCACCAGCGCGCCGAGGTCCTCCAGCAGGATCACCGGCAGCTCCGGCGCCTTGGCCCGCCGGATGAACTCCTTCCAGGAGGCGTTGCCGCGCACCGCGTTGGACTCGACGATCGCGGTCCGGAAGGAGAACGACTCCAGGATGATCGCGACGATCAGCACCGTAACCGGCAGCCACTGCCAGCTGGTGATCGCGCCCTTGTTCTCGCTGTGGATGGCCTCGTGGTACTTGTGGTACGCCTCATAAAGCGCGAACAGGCCACCCACGCTGAACAGGACGATCGACACGATGAACGCGTAGATGTACCGCTCCCGGCCGAAGCCGAACGGGTGCAGCGGGGTCGCCTGGCGCTGGGCCCGGCGGCCGCCGAACAGCAGCAGCACCTGGTTGCCCGAGTCGGCGACCGAGTGGATCGCCTCCGCCAGCATCGACGACGACCCGGACAGGGCCCACGCGATGAACTTGGTGATCGCGATACCCACGTTCGCCAGCAGCGCGGCGACGATCGCCTTGGTGCCGCCTCCCGCGCTCATGCCGAAACCTCGTTGTTGTTGAGCCTTCGCTCGCTCACTTGCGCAACTGCTCCTTCAGCTCCGTGACGGCCGGCACCGCCATCGGATCCAGGCCATGCCCGAGGCCGAGGTAGACCGAGGCGAAGTCCGTCGCCGCGACCAGTGAGGCGAACCGCTCCAGCGCCGATCCGCCTTCGGCGGTGAGCACGTCCACCTCGATCCCGCGCCTCGCCGCGATGTCCTGCACCACCTCGGCTCGCCGGTCCGTCGTCTGCGCCGCACTGTTCTCGTCGGCGAGCCCACCGTCGCACAGCAGCACCACCCGCAGACGAGGGGGGTCGGCCGTCACGTCGTCGAGCTCGGGATCAGCGAAGATGTCCCGCTCCAGCGCGGCGAGCGCGCCGAACACGCCGTCGAGCAGACCCACCCGGCCGCGGCCGGCCTCGCCGAGCGCATCGGTGACGACCGGGTAGCGGGCGTTGGCGGAGAGCATGTCGCCGTACCGGACCGCGGCCACGGCGGCCAGCGGCGAGTCGCCCCAGATGACCGGCACCGAGCCGGCCATGTTCAGGGCCAGGGTCTTGGAGAGGTTGACGAACGTCTCGGCGGTGGGCCGGCAGCGGTCGGCGTCCTGGTCCAGGCGCACCGCCGTCTCGGCGAGGTCCGCCTCGTTGACCTTGACCAGGCCCAGCGCACGTGCGGTGAGCAGCACCGGCACGGTCAGGCCCCACAGGTTGGCCCGCGCCGCGCCGCGGCGCGGCACCGGGATGAACGGGGCGCGGTAGCGCTCGGCCACCGACTGCAGCGGCGACCCCGGCGCGCCGATGGCGACCAGCCGCGCTCCGCGGCGGCCCGCCACCTCGGCCACGGCCAGCGCCTCGGGCGAGCGGCCCGACGCCGACACGGCGATCACCACGTCGGCCGCGCCGATCCAGCCCGGCACCTCCACGCTGCGGTGGGTCAGCACCGGCACGAGGCAGCGCGGCCCCGCGATCGTCGTCAGGATGTCACCGGTCCGCGCGGCGGTGCCCGCGCCGACCACCACGACCGCCCGCGGCCGGCCCTCGTCGGCCAGGTGGCTCAGGTCGGTCTCGGCCGTCAGCGTGGTGGCCTCGCGCACCTGCGCGCCGGCCGACGCGATCGCCCGGAGCATGCCGCCCGGGTCGCGCGCGGCCAGCGCCGGCGCGTTGTCCAGCAGGGCCTCGTCGAAGAAGCGGTTGCCGCGCACACCCGCGGCGCCGTCGATCGGGCCGCTCATCACTCACCCGCCGGGGCGGTGAGCACCTCGTCGAGCAGCAGCACCGGCAGCCCGTCCCGCACCGGGTAGACCCGGCTGCAGGAGGTGCAGGTGAGCGTCTGCGCCTCGGCGTCGTGGGTCAGCGGCGCATGATCCTCCGCCGGGCAGGCGAGGACTTCGAGCAGTTGCGGGGCGAGCGACACGTAAGGCTCCTTCAGATCGCCGGCTGAGCTCCGAACGCGGCGCACCGCGACGCGCCAGAGGCGCGTCGCGGGCTCTCACCACGTTCCGCGAAGCAGCCTACCCACGGACCAGCTTCAGCACCTCGTCGCGCAGCTCCGACATCCGCTCCGGCGTCGCCGCCTCGACGTTGAGCCGCAGGAGCGGCTCGGTGTTGGAGGCGCGCAGGTTGACCCAGCTGCCGTCGGCGAAGGTCACGGTCAGGCCGTCCAGCTCGTCCTGCTTCTCCCCGGCGAAGTGCGCGCGCACCTGCGCCAGTTTCGCGCCCTGGTCCGCCACCACCGAGTTGATCTCACCCGAGGAGGTGTACCGCTCGAACTGCGCGCCCAGCTCCGACAGCGGTCCGGACTGCTCGCCCAGCGCCGCCAGCACGTGCATCGCGGCCAGCATGCCGGTGTCGGCGCCCCAGAAGTCGCGGAAGTAGTAGTGCGCCGAGTGCTCGCCGCCGAAGACCGCGCCGGTGGCCGCCATCTCCGCCTTGATGAAGGAGTGGCCCACCCGCGTGCGGACCGGGGTGCCGCCGTGCTCGCGCACGATCTCCGGCACCGCCGCCGAGGTGATCAGGTTGTGGATGATCGTGGACCCGGGGTGCTTGGCCAGCTCCCGCGTCGCGACCAGGGCCGTCACCGCCGACGGGGAGACCGGCGCGCCGTCGGCGTCCACCACGAAGCAGCGGTCGGCGTCGCCGTCGAAGGCCAGGCCCAGGTCGGCCCCGTGCTCGCGGACCGCGGCCTGCAGGTCCACCAGGTTGGCCGGCTCCAGCGGGTTGGCCTCGTGGTTCGGGAACGAGCCGTCCAGCTCGAAGTACATGGGCACGATCTCCAGCGGCAGCGGGTCCAGCACCGCGTCGCCCAGCACGGCGGGCACGGTGTACCCGCCCATGCCGTTGCCGGCGTCGACGACCACCTTCAGCGGCCGGATCCCGCGCAGGTCCACCAGCAGGCGCAGGTGCGCCGCGTAGTCGGCCAGCATCTCGCGCGTCTCGATCTCGCCCGCGGGAGCGGGCATCTCGGCCCGGGTGTCCAGCAGCTCCTGCGCCCGCTCGCGGATCGCGGCCAGGCCGCTGGCCTGCCCGACCGGCTTGGCCCCGGCAAAGCACAGCTTGATGCCGTTGTACTGGGCCGGGTTGTGGCTCGCCGTGAACATCGCCCCGGGCAGGTCGAGGATGCCGGACGCGTAGTACAGCAGGTCGGTCGAGCCGAGACCCGCGTTGATCACGTTGATCCCCTCGGCGCGTACGCCGTCGGTGAAGGCCTTGACCAGCGACGGACCGGAGTCGCGCATGTCGTGCGCGACCACGACGGTCCCGCGGTCCTCCCCCAGCGCCCGCAGCGTCTGCGCGAACGCCCGGCCCAGCGCACCGGCCACCGGCTCGTTCAGCTGGTCCGGCACGGTGCCGCGAACGTCGTACGCCTTGACGATCTGGGACAGGTCAGACACAACATCTCCTTAAGCCTCAGCTATCTGCTTCACCCTAACCACCGCACGTTACGTACCCGGGCCGGGCGCGCACGTATCCCGCATGAACGATCGACCAAGATCGCCCGACTTGCCAGGCACTCGTGCGTATCTTGAACAACGATTCGCACAGGTGCCTGGCAAGTCGAACGATCAACGACGGCCATCGGACGTGCGCGCCCCGGGGCCGAGGCCGCCGGGGCGCGTTTCGCGATCACTGTCGGTTGTGGCGCGATCGTCAGAGTTGCAACCCGGTGAGGACGAGGACGCGGGGGTCGGTGTAGTCGTCCATGGCGCTGCGCAGGCCCTCGCGGCCGGTGCCGGAGCCCTTCACGCCGCCGTACGGCATCTGGTCGGCGCGGAACGACGGCACGTCGCCGACGATCACGCCCCCGACCTGCAACGTCGCGTGCGCGGCGAACGCCGTCTGCAGGTTGCTCGTGAAGACACCGGCCTGCAGGCCGAACGCCGAGTCGTTGACCGCGGCGAACGCGGCCTCGTCGGAGTCCACCGTGGAGACCACGAGCACCGGCCCGAACACCTCGTCGCAGGCGACCTTCGCATCGGCGGGCACGTCGGCCAGCACCGTGGGCGCGTAGGTGGCGCCGTCACGCGTGCCCCCGGTCAGCACCGTCGCACCGGCCGCGACGGCCTCGTCCACCCAGCTCTGCACCCGCTCCGCCGCCGCCTCGCTGATCATCGGCCCGACCTGCGTGTCGGCGGCGGCCGGGTCGCCGGTCTTCAGCGCCTGCACCGCCGAGACCAGCTTCGGCACGAACGCCTCGGCCTGGTCCCGGTGCACGATGACCCGCTGCACCGCGATGCAGCTCTGCCCGGCCTGGTAGTTGCTGAACAGGGCGATGCGCTGGGCCGCCCAGGCCAGGTCGGCGTAGTCGGAGCAGACCACCGCGGCGGCGTTGCCGCCCAGTTCCAGCGTCACGTGCTTGTGCGGCACCGCGGCCTGGATCTGCGCGCCGACCGGCCCGGATCCGGTGAACGAGACCACGGGCAGCCGCGGGTCGGCGACCAGGGCGGCGGCGCGCTCGTTGGGCACCGGCACCACCGAGAACATGCCCGCGGGCAGGTCGGTCTCGGCCAGCAGCTCGCCGAGCAGCAGCGCGGACAGCGGAGTGGCAGGGGCGGGCTTGACGATGATCGGCGCGCCTACCGCGATCGCCGGGGCGACCTTGTGCGCGACCAGGTTCAGCGGGAAGTTGAACGGGCTGATGCCCAGCACCGGGCCCTTGGGGAAGCGCCGTACGACGGCCATGCGCCCGGCCGCGGCGGGGTCGGTGTCCAGCCGCATCAGCTCGCCGGAGAAGCGGCGCGCCTCCTCGGCGGCCCAGCGGAAGGTGGAGACCGCGCGGCCGAGTTCGGCCTTGGCCCACATGAGCGGCTTGCCGTTTTCGGCGCTGATGAGCGCGGCGATCTCGTCGCCCCGTTCGGCCAGCCGGCGGCTCACGTGGTCGAGCGCGGCGGCACGTGCCGCGGCGGGCAGCCGGGCCGCGTCCGGCGCGACCGACGCCGCGGCCGCTACCGCGTTTTCGACCTGCTCAGGCGTAGCGTTGGCGGTCTGACCGACCACGCGCCCGTCGTAGGGATTGCGTACATCAACGAGATCATCACTGGTCTCCGGGGAACCGGCGATCCAGTACGGGGTCCGATCGGCCATACGCCCACCCTAACGCACGGAAACAGTTGCTCAAGACCCTTGCTCGACACGGATTTCGTCGCGAGGATAGCTCTATGCCACCGATGACAGAGAAACTTGCCAACTTCATCAACGGAAAGTACGTAGCTCCCGTCGACGGCGGCTACGCCGACCTCATCGACCCGTGCACCGGGGAAGTTCTCGCCCAGACGCCGGTCTCCGGCAAGCAGGACGTCGAGGACGCCATGGCCGCGGCGGCCGCCGCCTTCGAGACCTGGCGCGACACCACGCCCAGCGAGCGCCAGAAGGCCCTGCTGAAGATCGCGGATGCGGTCGAGGCGCGCGCCGACGAGCTGGTCGCCCTGGAGAGCCGCAACACCGGCAAGCCGCTGCACCTGACCGCGAGCGAGGAGCTGCCGCCCGCGATCGACCAGATCCGCTTCTTCGCCGGGGCCGCCCGGCTGCTGGAGGGGCGTTCGGCGGGCGAGTACATGGCGAACATGACCAGCTACGTGCGCCGCGAGCCGATCGGCGTCTGCGCGCAGGTCACGCCGTGGAACTACCCGCTGCTGATGGCCGTGTGGAAGTTCGCGCCGGCGATCGCCGCGGGCAACACCGTCGTGCTCAAGCCATCGGACACCACGCCGATGTCCACGCTGCTGCTGGCCGAGATCGCGGCCGAGTTCCTGCCGCCGGGCGTGCTGAACGTGGTCTGCGGCGACCGCGACACCGGCCGCGCCCTGGTCGCCCACCCGACCCCGGCCATGGTCTCCATCACCGGCTCCACCCGGGCCGGGTCCGAGGTCGCCGCGTCGGCCGCGCCCGCGCTCAAGCGCACCCACCTGGAGCTGGGCGGCAAGGCCCCGGTGCTGGTGTTCGACGACGCCGACATCGCCGCGGCCGCCGAGGGCATCGCGATCGCCGGGTTCTTCAACGCGGGCCAGGACTGCACCGCGGCCACCCGGGTGCTGGTCACCGAGGGGGCGTACGACGCGTTCGTCGAAGCCCTCACCGAGCAGGCCCGCAGCCTCAAGACCGGCGCGGCCGACGACGAGGACGTGCTCTACGGCCCGCTGAACAACGCCAACCAGCTCGCCAAGGTCGCCGGATTCATCGAGCGGCTGCCTGCGCACGCCCGGGTCACCACCGGCGGCGAGCGTGTCGGCGAGCGCGGCTACTTCTTCGCCCCGACCGTGGTCGCGGACCTGATCCAAGGCGACGAGATCGTCACCGACGAGGTGTTCGGGCCGGTCATCACGGTGCAGAAGGTCGCCGACGAGGCGGAGGCACTGCGCTACGCCAACGACTGCCGGTACGGGCTGGCCTCCAGCGTGTGGACCGCCGACCACGGGCGGGCGATGCGGCTGAGCAAGCGCCTCGACTTCGGCTGCGTGTGGATCAACACCCACATCCCGCTGGTCGCCGAGATGCCGCACGGCGGCTTCAAGCAGTCCGGGTACGGCAAGGACCTGTCCGCGTACGGCCTGGAGGACTACACCCGGGTCAAGCACGTCATGCACAACATCGGAGAATGACCTTGAGCACGTCCTCTGAGATCCACGCCCGGCGCGTGGGCGCGGTGGCCCGCGGCGTCGGCTCGGTGCTCCCCTCCTACGTGGACCACGCGAGCGGTGGCACGCTGACCGACGTCGACGGGCGGGAGTGGATCGACTTCGCGGCCGGCATCGCCGTCACCAACGTCGGCAACAGCGCTCCCGCGGTCGTCGCCGCGGTGCGCGAACAGGTCGGACGCTTCACCCACACCTGCTTCATGGTGACGCCGTACGAGTCGTACGTTTCGGTGTGCGAGCAGCTCAACGAGCTGACGCCCGGTGACTTCGAAAAGCGCTCGGCGCTGTTCAACTCCGGCGCCGAGGCCGTCGAGAACGCCGTGAAGATCGCCCGGTACGCCACCGGGCGGTCCGCGGTGATCGTGTTCGAGCACGGCTACCACGGCCGGACGAACCTGACCATGGCGCTGACCGCGAAGAACATGCCGTACAAGCACGGGTTCGGGCCGTTCGCGCCGGAGGTCTACCGAGCGCCGATGTCGTACCCGATGCGCGACGGCCTCACCGGCGAGCAGGCCGCCGCCCGCGCCATCGACATGATCACGACGCAGGTCGGGGCGCAGAACGTGGCCGCGATCGTGATCGAGCCGATCCAGGGCGAGGGCGGTTTCGTGGTGCCCGCGCCCGGGTTCCTGCCCGCGCTGGCGTCCTGGGCATCGGCGAACGGGGCGCTGTACGTCGCCGACGAGATCCAGACCGGCTTCTGCCGCACCGGCGACTGGTTCGCCTCCACGCACGAGCAGGTCGTCCCGGATCTGATCACCACGGCCAAGGGCATCGCGGGCGGCCTGCCCCTCGCGGCGGTCACCGGCCGGGCGGAGATCATGGACGCGGTGCACGTCGGCGGCCTCGGCGGCACGTACGGCGGCAATCCGCTCGCCTGCGCCGCCGCCCTGGCCTCCATCCAGACCATGCGCGACCTGGACCTCACCACGGCGGCCCGCCGCATCGGCACCGTGCTCACCGACCGGCTGTCCACCCTGGCCGACAAGTACCCGCAGATCGCCGAGGTCCGCGGCCGCGGCGCGATGATCGCCATCGAGCTCGTCAAACCCGGCACCCTCGATCCCGACCCGGTCCTCACCGGCGCGGTCAACAAGGCCTGCCACGCGGCCGGCCTGCTCACCCTGACCTGCGGCACCTGGGGCAACGTCTTCCGCTTCCTCCCGCCCCTGGTCATCTCCGACGAAGACCTCGACCGCGGCCTCACCATCCTCGACCAGGCCTTCGCCACCACCACCTGAGAACAAAGCAAGGGCACCTTCATGACGCGGAGCGTCAT
>NZ_JBHTAC010000033.1:78175-79128 GCF_042663325.1 Catellatospora aurea | reverse complement strand
GCGACCCGGTGGTACAGATCTGGGACCCCCACACCGGCCAGCACCTCCACCACGTAGACACCGGCCACCAAGGCGGCGCAGGGCAGGTGCACATCGCACCCGACGGCACCTGGCTCGCCACCGCCGCCAACACCTCCCGCGACGGCGACGGCGGCGACCCGGTGGTACGGATTTGGGACTCGCACGCAGGTACACATGGTTATCTCGACACCGACCACCGGCAGGGCGCAGGGCAGGTGCACATCGCACCCGACGGCACCTGGCTCGCCACGACCGCCAACGCCTCCCGCGGCGGCAGCGACCCGGGGGTACAGATCTGGGACCCTCACACCGGCCAACGGCTACACCACCTCGACACCGGCCACCAAGGTGGCGTCAAGCAGATCTGTGTCGCCTCCGACGGCACCTGGCTCGCCACGACCGCCAACGCCTCCCGCGGCGACGGCGACCCGGTGGTACAGATCTGGGACCCCCACACCGGCCAACACCTCCACCACCTCGACACCGGCTACCAACGCGGCGCAGGGCAGGTGCACATCGCACCCGACGGCACCTGGCTCGCCACCGCCGCCAACACCTCCCCCCTCGGCGGCGACGGCGACCCGGTGGTACAGATCTGGGACCCCCACACAGGCCAACACCTCCACCACCTCGACACCGGCCACCGGCACGGCGCAGGACACGTGCACATCGCACCCGACGGCACCTGGCTCGCCACCACCGCCAACACCGCCCACCTCGGCGACGGCGACCCGGGGGTACAGATCTGGGACCCTCACACCGGCCAACAGCTACACCACCTCGACACCGGCCACCAAAGCGGCGTCAAGCAGATCTGTGTCGCCTCCGACGGCACCTGGCTCGCCACCATCGCCAACACCGCCCACCTCGGCGCCAGCGACCCGGGGGTACAGATCTGGGACCCTCACACCGGCCAACAGCTACACCACCTC
>NZ_JBHTAC010000033.1:0-78076 GCF_042663325.1 Catellatospora aurea | reverse complement strand
CGACACCGGCCACCGGCACGGCGTGCGACACGTACACATCGCACCCGACGGCACCTGGCTCGCCACCACCGCCAACACCTCCCCCTACGACCTCTTCTTCGACACTGGGGACGGCGACCCGGTGGTACAGATCTGGGACCCTCGCACCGGCCAACACCTACACCACCTCGACACCGGCCACCGGCACGGCGCAGGGCAGGTGCACATCGCACCCGACGGCACCTGGCTCGCCACCACCGCCAACACCTCCCGCGGCAGCGGCGACCCGGTGGTACAGATCTGGGACCCCCACACCGGCCAACACCTCCACTACCTCGACACCGGGCACCGGCACGGCGTCAAGCGGATCTATGTCGAACCCGACGGCACCTGGCTGGTCACCGCAGGCGACACGTCGATCGCGATTTGGTCCAGAACATGGAATAACATTGGTCTCGTAAGGCTCGATGGCCAGGTGTTGAACATAGCCGCATACGCCAGAACCATATATCCCGTAGGAAACCGCGGCGTCTACGCTTTCGAAGCAATCCTCGTTTGAACCCCGAAACGCACCTTCCCCGCATACATCTCAGTGCGGCGACGTCTGATCATCGACAAAGCCCGAACAGCTACGCGGATGGATCATCCACCCAGGATTGCCGTCGACCTAGCTCCTGCTCCGGCTGTACCGTACGTATGTGAACGCCACGGACCCGTGGGCCCCGCTGAGCCGCAGGATCGCAGGCCAAGGCCCAGACGCCACCTACCACGATGGCATTCCCAGCTACCTGCGTGACGCGCTGGAGCATTGGGTGGATGACTGCTACCCAGCAGACGGCTACCAGATTCGCCGACTTGAAGGCACGCTGAAGCTACGCCTCCGCGTCGATAGCATTGGTTCCCTGTCCGGCGTATCCGACACCTTTTTACTCGACGTAATCGATGCTCTTCTGGCCTGGGAGGTCGAACCCGGGAAGTGGCGTTTCGACCAACTGAACGAACTGCTAACGGCCGGAGGTGCTGGCTGGCGTATTAGGTCTGACGGCACCGGCCTAGAACGACGGTTGGACGAGACAGTCACACAAGCAGCCGCTACGGCAGTAACGACAGCGGCTGACGATGCAGCCGAGCACCTGCGAGGGGCCTGGAATGGTGCATACGGCCTACACCCAGACCCCGACCGGGCGTACGACGAGGCGGTTCTCGCTGTCGAGGCCGTTGCTTGTCCTCTCGTGTGCCCAGCAAACCCCCGCGGTACCCTCGGCAGGGTGATCGCGGACCTCGGCAACCAACGGGATCAGTGGGCCCTATCAATCGCCAACACCTCGGGACAGCCATCAGCTCCAGGTGCGTTGATCGAGATGCTTAAGGTCCTTTGGCATGGGCAGTCGCGCCATGCAGGCAGCCCGAACTCGCGTCGGCAGACGCAGGCTGAGGCAGAAGCGGCGGTACATCTCGCTGCCACTCTCGTGCAGTGGCTAAACAGCGGCGTGCTTTACAAGCCCTAACTGTTGCAAGGCGTCAACCTGCACCGTAAGGCCCGAGCTTAAGCCAGGGCCCTACAGCGCATCCACCGGCTGGGTAAGGCGGATAGGTGTACGTTTAACCTCACCCCGAAGTGATTGATTACGCTGCCGCGCTTACGACCTGCTGCTGGATTTTGAGATAGCGGCGCAAGTCAATGACATTGTCCTTCCCGGACTTTGCCCTCTTCTCCCGAACGCCGTCCACCTCTATGGAATAGGCTGTGGCAAGCTTTTGCGTGTGGTCAGTTACCAGATTGGCCAGCGATTCCCATAGCTCAGTCGAGAAGTCGACAATAATGTCGCCCTTGTCAGCATATGCCGTCACAGCATCCAAATCAGAAATGAGCCGGCCGATGACACTTGCGTCCAGGTTTCCCGCACGACCGGCTTCCAGATATTCGCACAGCGAGGCGTTGAGGTTAGCGACACACTGAGGTAATTCGCGCTTGGCCGCATTTCTTCGCTTCTTCACGACAAACGCAACTGCGCCTGCAGCAGCCACCGTCGTCAGAACAGCGGCCACGACGCCTGGTGATCTCAGTCTCGCTGCGGCGCGCCGAAATGCCCCATGATTGTTGCTCGCGCTGCCCGCGTCTTTCAAGAGCTTAACGATTCTTCCCGTGACGGCATCACGAACGACCCCTCCGTCCAGGAAAAACTTTCCGGCGGTGATGCCAGCCGCTATCGCTCCAGGCAGTTCGAGTTGTGGCTGAATTACTATTGAGACCATGTTGCCCGAAGTCCTCCTTGCCTTTCACGGGTAGCGCATTACGGTTAAGGCGAAACTCCCGCCGCAGACCATTCAATTAGCAAATGGTTTATTACTTCGTCTGCCGGCAGACCAACCACGTCGGCAAAAAACTCGTCGGTCCCCACCTCAATCGCTGCGCCTTTCAACGGATTCACCACTGATAAACATGCAGGAAGCCGCCGATGTTGCGCGAAGTAAAGAACCGCATAAACAACCATCTGACGCATGTCAACCGATCGAAATGGACGATCAACCGCCTTCACTTCGGACAAGACTATCCCGACGCTGCGCGCTTGAGCAGTAATATCTGGAAGTCCGCCTGAAATCCAACCGATGCCTGGAAGCCGCCTCTCTATCTCAACGGAACCTGGAACCAAGAAGCCTTCGGCGTACTGAGCCATTCTGTGGGCCAAACGCATCGCCATCGTGACTTCGGTCTGGTCTAACGATCCCGGCAGTTCCAATTGATTAGCGACCTGTGCCAACCTGCCTCTGGCACGCGACTCGGCTCTAGCCAAATTCGGACGATCACCGGCCTGAAAATCTGACCATAGATAGAACGCGGTCTCGCTAACCAAAGCATGTCTCTTCGGCCGATGGCTCCACTTGATCGGCGTGTCGAAAGTACGAACGGCGACGTTGGATATGCGAATGAAGTGATCCAACCTAGGCAACACCCGCTGCCAGTATGAAGCGTTAGAGGCCGCGAACCTTTCAGCGCTAGGCATTACAGCGGAATCTCCCGACGGTTCGCTTGAACCCGATCTGCCATCCACTTCTTTGAAATTAGGTCGAACCCATTGACCTGGTCTCGCACCGCGGTACGCCAGTGAGATCCCTCGTCGCCCAGTGAATAGGATGCGAGCAACAGGGCACGTTTAACCCACGGGTGTTGCGACATCCATTGCTTCCGTTTATCCGAGAGCCAGTAGTCAGCGCCCCATCCATACATCAGATAGACAATGTCACGCTGAATGAACGCGGGGGCTTGTGGGAATATTTGAGCGCAAAGAGTAACGTTCTCCTCCGATCCATCGTGCCGTAGTACCCTTAGCGCGTAAGCAAGGTTGATCGGCACCATCAGCCAATATTCACCGGCAGCAACCCGCCGCCGTATCTCGGCAGGAATACGGCGCCTTAGATCCTCCGAGAGATCCGGAAGGATCTCTTCCAGCACTCGCAGAACCACCGGAAGCGCAGGGGCAAGAACGCGAAGGTTGCTAGCCAGCATCTCAGCAGCAGCATCCCGAACATCGGGGGCGAATAGCTTTATGATCTGAGCCAAGCGTTTCACGACCGGAGTATTGACGCGGCTCTTGGCTACTTCCGCCGTTAGCATGCCAATGACGTCAAACTGTTCCACGTCATGGCGAAGGCGCTCATAGTCCTCTTCGGCGGTGTCCGAGTAGGGGTCAAAGCGAAGCGAAAGTCTAAGAAGACGGCGCTCATCCCGTTCACGACCATCCAGACCCTCAGCGTCTTCGGGCAGGAGTAGCGGCGACCGAACAAAGTCTTTGGCCGCCAGCACTCGTGTCTTGTGTCGCTGAAGAGAGAGACCCTCGTTTCTTAGCAAGGATTCGGTCAGGAAGAGCAGGTTGCTATAGGCCTCTTCTTCGCTATGTGCGAATAGCCGGTAATCGTCTGCGTACCGGCAGAAGCGAATCCCGCGGGTCGCGAGAAGGCGATCAACTCGATTAAGCAATAACTCGGACAGGATGCGGGCCGCTGGCCCGCCGACCGGAAGTCCGTACGATACGCCGCCTGAAAACATTCCCAGAAGCTTGTCCACCTTTCCCGGCACATCACCCGCTTGTCCGAGCAATGCCAAGGAATTCTGTAGCCTGTGATGGTAAATCCGTCCGTAAAAGTCAGCAATGTCGCATACTGCGACATACTCGTAATCGGCTGCTACAGCATGAGATGCCTCAGAAAAGCTATTCCAGCCGCCCTGATCAAAGAGCGATCCGCTCTGCACATCTATATTTAGCCTGTATGAGAAGACTGCATTCTGCGATTTCGCTATTCGAGCCGACTCAATCTCGGGCGCAACTTGAAGAACCAGTCCAAGCAGGTACGCATTCCAGATCGGATCGATCTGCGCGACGTTCCTAAATCCTTCGTATGTGATAAGGGACAGGGAACTTTCGATCAGAGGGGGGTGCTTCATAAGCGCATCGTCAAGATTGCCATGCATTGCGGCGAGCAGGTCAACGACTTCCGACTTCCGGTCGTGCAAAATGTGGTTCTCAACCGCAAATGGGAACACGTCCGTATCGCCCCAACGCGATATATTGCGAACTGCAATATCGAAGGCAGCCTTCGGTTTCAGCATCCATCGCTCCGTGAACGTCAACTCGGTGGGGCGTTGTGAAGAATCGGGCATCGGACGCTAGCAGTTACAAGAGTGCTGATAAATACCTGAAACAGGTGGACTTTGGCAGCTAACCGGTTCAGGCACCGGAGTCATGAGCCGCCGCCGCACCGCTGCGAACGGCATGGGGCAGAATGTCGGAGTGCCCGATCCTTCCGCAGAATGGTGGACCACCAGCGATGTGGCCGCCTACCTCGGCGTGCGCGTTGGCACGATCAGCGCGTACCGCGCGAGAGGCCAGATGCCGGAACCAGATATGACGGTTGGCCGCACGCACATGTGGCGTCCAGCCCGCATCGTTGCCTGGCACGAAGCACGACCCCGCCCTGGTGTGGGCGGACGCCCGACACTGAGCGACGACGAGGCTTAGGGGGTGGCTGTGGAAGCCGAATCACAGGGAACCGATACCCGCTGGGTCGTGCACGGGAGCCGGAACGTCTACCGAAGCGAGTGGATCCGGCTGAACATGGCGGACGTCGAACTGCCGGACGGCCAGCGCTTCGAGCACCACACCGTCTGGATGCCAGCTGCAGCGATGACCGCACTGCTAAACGACGAACAGACACATGTGCTGCTGATGTGGCGTCACCGGTTCGTTCCCGACCTGTGGAACTGGGAGCTACCCGGCGGTCTTATCGACCAGGGCGAGGAGCCGGCCGTGACGGCGGCCCGTGAGATCGAGGAGGAGACGGGATACCGGCCGCGGTCGCTGGAGCACCTGGTGACCTTCGAGCCGATGATCGGGATGGTGAACTGCCCGCATCACGTCTTCCTTGGTCGGGGTGCGGAGCGGATCGGCGAGCCGACCGAGACAACCGAGATGGAGCGCATGCAGTGGGTGCCGCTCGCTGAAGTGCCAGAGCTAATCCGCTCAGGTCTGGTCAGCAACTCCGGCACCCTGGTCGCTCTTCTTCACGTCCTTGCCATGAGCGGTCCAAGCGCTACGCAGCCGGCTGGCGACACGACGCACATCAATTGAGGCCGCTGCTGAGCAGGCGGGCAATGCGCTGCTTCTGCCGAACCGACGCCGTGCGGTTGGCTAAGGCCTGCGCCTTGCGCGCCTGCTCGCGCGCCTCGTGGTGTTGACCTCGCACTGAGTACGCCAACGCCAGATCAGTGTGGTGTCCTGCCGTTGCTCTTGCCCATGTCGGATCGAGCGACTCCAACGACGCTGTGAGGTCCTCGACTGCTTCTGTAGCACCAAGACGAGCGAGGCAGTGGCCGCGCCAGCGGCCAAGGTGCGTGCTGTCGAGCATGATGTACGGCAACTCTGCCCGCGTCGGCTGTGCTGGCAAGAGCCGCGCCGCCTCATCGAGTGCCCGCCGTGACGCCAACCCCTCCCCCATCGCAGCCAGCGACTCTGCCTCTGCCGCCCACAGCCACGACCGCATCAGTTCGGGTATCGCTGTGCCGGCTGACTCGCGGGCGTACTGCATGAGCTGCACCGCTTCCCCTCCCCGATCGGCGTCGAGCAGCGCGTACGCCTGCTGCGCCGTCACGTGAGCGAGGATGGCTGGGTCGCCCGATTCCCGCGCGGCGTTCTTCGCGGTTTCGTGGTGTCTCCACGCCTCTGCCGCGTCTCCGAGGTCGAGCGCCTGCCAGCCTGCCAGGGCCGCTGCTTCTGCAGCCGTCGCGCCGAGCGCAGCCCGGTGTGGACCAGGCAGGCTGTGGCTCAACAAGTCGGAAACCTGAATCAGGTGTTGCTCTGATTGCTTCAGCAGGTGAACCGCCCCGAGTCTGCGGTCGAGAACTCGCAGCATCTCCGTCTGCTGCTCCAGCAGCAGGATCAAGCCGGAATCCACGGTTGCGGCACTGTGAAGGCGGTCGATCAGCTCCGGCTCGGTATGGGATTCGCGAACCTCGGCGATCGATTTGCCCGTCGTGAACTCGGCCCCGAACACGGCTCCCATGAGCCCTGCGTAGAAGTCTGAGAACCCGCGGTGACCGGCAGCCCACTGCCTGATCATCCGGCGCAAGCTGTCGTCCGCGGGCAGCTCTACGTTGCGCTCACGTGCGACCCGCCGCAGCTCGTGAATCAAACGAGCGCGGGACCAGCCGCGCGCCTGACACAGATCGTCGATCTCCGTTGCCTGCATCTGTTCCCCCTTGGCAGATCAACATGCCTAACTCTCCGCGCTTTCGCAAGTGCAGCGAGTCCGCATAGGAGTCCCCCGCAGTCCGTGCAAGTCCTCTGTGGCGGGCCGCTTTCCCGGCGGAAGCTGTTCTCAGAAGCAAGTGCCAACGGCGACGGACGCGCCAGCGTCCGGCGACACAACACGTTGCGAAGTACAGACTGAGTCTGTACTCTCGAACCTAGGCCCAGCAGCGCGGAAAGGCCTCGGCTTTGCCGTACCTGCTGGTGACCGCTTGGTCATTGAGAACTACACAGCGACAGGAAAAGGCGCGAGCGAAGCCGCAGCAGCATCCCTGCATTGAGCCACTTGGTGGCCGACCCCGGTAGGTCCCGGGCGAGTGGGGCGAGTGAGCGGATAGCGAGCGCTGATTGCACAGCCCCGACCTTCGTTGCCGGGTTCTGCCTGTTCCGGGGCGCGGCATGGACGCCGCGCCCCGGGCTGGTTTGGGTCCTCGCTCCGCCGGATTCAGGAAGAGGTGGCCGGGATGACTCTCGCCAACCGTGTTCGTGTCTCAATCCGCAGTTCTGCCGCATGGCGCGAGTGCCGCTGCGGCCGCGTGACCTCGCAGCCCGCCGATGACGGCCGCTGCCCCCACCGCTCCACCCGCGCCCGCCGGTCGGCGCGCTGACGGCTTCCGTGGGGCTGGGCTCACCCAGCCCGCGCGGTAGCCGCCAGGGTGGCGGCTCAGCGGTCGATGACCGCAGCAGACGGCCCCGGCAGGGATTGCGCCCCTGCCGGGGCCTGCGCATCCACTCCACCTGCTGAAGGGAAGAGAGCGATGCCTGTTCAGGCTATCGCGTCGGCACCTGCCGACGAGCCAGGCGCTGCCTGGCTGACCACCGAACACCCACTCGCCGCCGTGGCGTCCCGCCACTGTGCCGGCCACGTCCACATCGACCCGGCCGACCTGCTCGGCCACGTCGCCTGCGGGTCGGCATGGGCCAAGGCCCTGACCGACGACCTGCTGCTCGCGATCGAGCACGGCCTGCCCCTCGACATCGAGCCGGACCCGTCCTACATCGACGAGGTGGCGGTACGCCGCGCGATGCGCGGTGAGGAGCTGGAGCTGACCGAGTGCGAGCGGGCCGAGGTGCGCCGCCGTCTGGCCGAGGTCCGTACCCGGCGCAACCGGGGCTACCGGTTCGTGTGCTCCCGCGCTGCTGCGGCACGGCGGGAGGCCAGCTGATGGCACGCACTCGCATCGGCCGTGCGATCGGTGAGGTCGCCCGGCGCCGCAACCGCGGTGAGCTGACCGACCCGCAGGCCAGCGCGCTGACCGCGCGGCTCCGGGACATGCAGCGCGAGGCGATGTACCGCACCGCCCTGGACACCGATGCCGACCCCGGCCACCCGGTGGAGCTGCGGCTGATCGGCGGCTACGCCGACGTGGTCGGCCTGCTGACCGTCCTGGACGAGGCCACGACGCTGATCGAGGTCTCCGACCCGTTCCCGACCAGGCGGGCCTGGCACGTGCGCGTGTACGCCACCTGCGTGCGCCGCTACCCGCTGAGCAGGGGTGCCCGGTGAGGTACTTCGCGAGCGAGCGTGCCCACCAGCTCCGTGACGCGGTCGTCGACATGACGATCCGCTACGGCGGTTCGTCGATGGCGCTGGGGTTCGCGTACGCGGACGGCAGCCACGACGGCAAGCCCGCCAAGCACTGGAAGCGCGCCCGCACCCGGCAGTTCCGCGCATTGCAGCGCCTGTCGCGCGCCCTGCGCGACGTGGAGGTGTCCCGGTGAGCAAGCCCGACACCTGCACCGACCAGCATGCCGCCGACGCGGCCACGGTCGCGCTACTGCGTGCCCTAGAGCGGCACGGCCACGACCGTGCCGTGCTGGCCGACATGTCCGAGCGCGACCAGGCCGCCGTGTTCGCGGCCGAGGCCCGCATCCGCAAGAACCGCTGACCGAGAGGAGCCATAGCCATGACCGCACCTTCCAGCGTCCACCCGCCCACCGTCGCCGCGATGCTCGACGACTTCCACGCCTGGGCCGCCGAGCTGGGCGCGGCCCCGTCGCGCAACGCCACCATGAAGCGGTTCCGCATCGGCGAGATCAAGGCCAACGCACTGCTGTCCACCCTGACCGCCCCCGCCCCCGACGAGCGCCTGACCGACACCACGGCCACGCCGCAGCGGGCCGACACGACCGGTCCGGCCCTGGAGCCGGAGATCACCGAAACGCCGATCATGCCCGAGGCGTCGCCGCAGACGACGGTTGACGTGGCCCCAGGGCCGAAGATCACCGAAGTGGTGCCGCCGCTACCGGTCGCCGACCCGATCCCGGTCGCCGCGCCTCCGCTGCCGGATCCGGTGCCCGCCGAGGTGTCCCCAGTGCTGGCGCAGGCCGCCAAGCTCGACGACGAGCGGGCGCGGCTGGACATCGCCCGGCACGACGAGTTGGCCCGGCGCGCGGCCGAGGCCGAACACCGTATCGCCCTCGGTGATGTGCGTGAGCAGGCCCGCGCGGCCGAGCTCGCGCGTCGGGAGCGGGCACGCGACAGCGCGGACGCGGCGCAGTTGGCGGCGCTGTACCGGCGCGCGGCACGCTCAGGCACCCGCGCTCGACTGCGCGCTCAGATCCAGGGCTCGGCGGAGATGCGGGCGCTGCGCGTGGCCCGCGTCCGGTCGGTCACCCTCATGGCCGGTGTGCCGGTCCTTGTCGCGTTCGCGGCCTGGTCGACGACCGGCGTGCAGGCCGGTGTGGCGCGGCTGCTCGGCCTGACCGGCGGGTCGCCGGGCTGGTGGGCGGCGTGGGCGATGGAGCCCGCGCTGATCGCGATCGTCGGCCTGATCATCATCGGGCGGGCAGTGCTGCGCTCGGCCGGTGGTGACACCGACTGGCGCGCCGACGCCATCGAATGGACCGCGCTAGGCACGTCGCTGGCGCTGAACATAGTCGGTGGCTGGGTGACCGGGGTCGACTGGAGTCAGCAGGTCGGCCCGATGCTGGCGCACTCGGTGGGTCCGATCGGCGCGGCCGGCACGGCGTTCCTGATCGGCCTGTTCGACGGCTACGTCTCCGCCGCCCGCCCCTGGCACGGCGCGCCGAAGCTGGCCGAGATGAACCTCGACCTGGCCACGATCGGGGGCCAGCGATGAGCCGCCTGCGCCCGCACTGGGAGATCGTCACCGACGGCCCGGTCAGGCCCGGTGCGCTAGCGCACCGCTACGCCGGGCACGCCTGGTCGACGACCCGTGTCGTGTTCGGCCGTGACGAGCAGGTCCGCCATCACACGCTGGTCCCGGCCTGCCACACCCCCGAGCCCGAGCAGCCGCCGACCAGCGACGCACGCAGCTACTCGGCGGGATGGGCGCTGCACCGGGGCGCGGTCGCCTGCACCGCGCCGCAGTGCTTCCCCGCCGACAGCGAGGAGCCCAAGCCATGAGCGCGCTGACCGAGGTCGGGCTCGACCTGGGCGGTTTCGCCCGCCCGCGCGTGCCGGTGATGGGTGAGCAGGCCGCGCCCGGCCTGCTCATCGTCCCGGCGGTGAACGCCGAGTACCGCTACAGCGGCGGCTGGTGGCTGGTGCACGCCGAGTCCGGGCGGGTGCTGACCGCCGTGCCGACGTGCGTGCACTGCGCCCGCACCGGCGCCGGGCTGTTGGCCGGGCACGACTGGACCCGCCCGGTGCTGGTGCTGACCGCCGACCCGGCGGTGCAGGCCACCGTCACCGGCGCGCGGTTCGTGGCGCTGGTGCGCGGCTGCGCATCGGCCTACACCTGCGAGATCCCCGAAGGCTGCTGACCGCCTCCGTTCCGGCCAGGGCTCATCACCCCTGGCCGGGAGCGGTGGCCGCCAGACCCGGCGACCTGCCCCGACGCGTCGCGCCCAGCTGGACGCGACGCCTCACCTGAAGGAGCCTGCTCGTGGCTAACGAGACCACCCTGACCCTGGTCGGCAACCTCACCGCCGACCCCGAACTGCGCTACACCCCGGCCGGGGCGGCGCTGTGCAAGTTCACCGTCGCATCCACCCCGCGCAACTACGACAAGGCCAACAGCGAGTGGAAGGACGGCGACCCGCTGTTCATGAACTGCTCGGCCTGGCGAGAGCTGGCCGAGAACATCGCCGAGTCCCTGGCCAAGGGGTCGCGGGTGGTGGTCACCGGCCGGTTGAAGCTCAACCGGTGGAAGACCCCGGAGGGCGAGAACCGCCAGGCGATGCAGCTCGACGTCGAGGAGGTTGGCCCGTCGCTGCGCTACGCGACCGCGCAGGTCAAGAAGCTGACCCGCACCGGCAGCGGTGCGCCGGCCGCGACGGGCGAGGCGGACCCGTGGCAGGCCGACACCAGCGACGAGCCGCCATTCTGATCCGACCGGCCTCCACCGTGCGGGCCGGGCGTACCGGCCCGGCCCGTCGCGGTGGCGGCCCGTCGTGGGTCACGCCGAGAGGGAGGAACGCCGTGCACGACATCGATGACCTGTCCGCGATCGAGGTGCTCGCGTCGCGAGCCGAAGCCAGCGCCACCCGCTACCACGCCACGACCGCGGTTGCCGCGTTCGTGCTGGCCGCCGCCGTCCTGACTTGGGTGTTCGGCGCGCCGTACTGGCTTATCGGAGGCCTGGGCGGGCTGTTCGTGGCCGCCTACCTGGGATCCCGGATCGCCTACCACTGGCACCAGGACGACCTCACCGACCTGCTCGACGCGACGGAGCCCGCCGCGTCCGGTGACGCCGGGCAGTGAGCAGGCGCGGGACACGCCGGCTTCCTCAAACACGCCGTGTCCCGCTCACCCCTTCGCGGAAGGAGCGCACCCAGTATGCCCAGCCCAACCGCCCCGAACCCCGGGGGTGCCTGGTGAGCGAGCAGCAGCCGTGCGGCGTGTGCCCGATGCTGCACGCCGAGATCGCCCGCCAACGCGCCCTGATCGCCCAGCTTCAGCAGTGGTGCACGTGGCTGTCCAACCGTCTGGCCGAGCTGCGCGGCGCGGTCGCCGCCGCAGAAGCCCTGATGCGCAGTGAGGCTGACCGCCCGACGATGCCGCGTGGCCGGCTGCTGACCCAGCTCCACGAACGCCTGATCACCGCCCTTATCGACGCCGACCGGAGGTAGCGCCATGGCACTGACCCCTGTCGTGTTCAACGACGACGACGAACCCACCCGCGTCACCGTGCCCGCCCCGGGCGGCCCGGTCGACGCCGAGTCCTACACCGTCTACCGGCCCGACCTGGGCGCGCCCGTCGACGAGCCCGACAGCGCCGCCGCGACGGTGACGTGGGCGGATGTGACCAGCCGGACCCGGCGCGTGCCCCTGGTTCCGGGGTGGGTGCTGTCGGCCGACACCCGGCGCGCCACGATCCGCGCGCTGGCCAACGATGTGGGCTACTACACGGCGTTCCACGCGCTGCGCGGCCCGAAGTACGGGCTCAAGCTCGCCTTCTACGCCCCGCGCGGCGCATACCGCCTCGTTCGGCGGGCGCTGCGGTGGGCCAGCGCGGAAGAGGGCAACTGGGGGCTGCGCCAGCACGCCGCCGACCACAACGACGCCTACACCTGGCAGTCGCTCAACCGCACCCGCGCCAAGGAGTCCAAGCCCCGCTGGATGCTGCTCGGCGCGGCCGGCACCGCCGCGTGCGCGGCCGGCACGGTCCTGGAGCTGTCCGGGGCGGTCCCGCCGATCGGCTGGTACGCCGCAGCCGCAGCCGCGGTGACCGTCGCCGCGCACGCGGGCAAGCCCGCCGACCGGCCGATCACCGACCGGGTATCGAACACGCCGAAGTTCACCAAGCTCACCGCCGAGCAGGTCCGCGCGGCGCTGGTCGCGGTCAAGCTGCAAGGCCTGAACGACCCCGCCCAGCTCGAATTCCCGACCCCGATCCACCGCGACGGACCGGGCTGGCTGGCCCGGGTGAACCTGCCGCTGGGCGTGGAGGCGGTCAAGGCCATCGAGAAACGCGCCGCGCTGTCCTCGGCGCTGCGCCTGCCCATCGACCAGGTCTGGCCCGCCCCCGGACCCGAACACGCCGGGCAGCTCGACCTGTGGGTCGGCTACCAGCCCGCATCCAAGATGGCCAAGCCCCGCTGGTCGCTGCTGGCCGACGCTGCGGTGACCAGCGTTTTCCGGGAGGAGGAGTTCGGGTCCGACGAGCGCCAGCGACCGGTCAAGACCTCAGGGTTCGCACGCTCGTTCCTCATCGGCGGGCAGCCCGGATCGGGCAAGAGCTACGCCGCCCGCGCGCTGGGGCAGATGTTCGCACTGGACCCCACGGTCGAATTCAAAATCGCAGAGTTCAAGGGCACGGGCGACTTCCTCGACTTCGAACCGCTGTGCTCCACCTACGTCGTCGGGGTCGACGACGAGGCGCTACGCCAGGGCGCGGCGATCCTGTCGTGGGCCCTCGCAGAGGCCGAGCGGCGCGGCAAGCGCATCCTGGCCGCCAAACAGGCCGGACACGCCCCGGAGGGCAAGGTCACACCCGAGCTGGCGCGTAAGCGCGGGTCCGGGCTGCACCCGATCGTCATCATCATCGACGAGGCCCACGAACTGTTCGCCGCGCACAAGGAAGCCGCCGACGACGCGGAGCGGCTGATCAAGCGGGCTCGGGCGCTGGGGATCATCGTGGTCCTGGCCACCCAGATCCCGGACAAGACCAGCCTGCCGCCCAACATCACCCGCTGCGTCACCAACCGCTGGTGCCTGTCCGTGCAAGGCCAGGTCGAAAACGACATGATCCTCGGCACGGGCATGTACAAGCGCGGGGTCACCGGCACCGTCTACAAGCCCGTGGTCGATGCGGGCTGGGGCGTCATGACCGGCGGCCCAGCCCCGGTGTCAGTGCTGTCGCAGTACCCCACCGCCGAGCAGGCCGCATCGATCATCGCCCGCGCCATCACACTGCGCGGCGGCGCACGCCCGGTCGGCGCCGACCTGCCCGAAGCCCGTGACCTGCTCGCCGACCTGCTCAGCGTGTCCGGCGACAACGGCCAGCACTGGGCGGTCGCCGCCCCGGCACTGACCGAGCGGTGGCCGGCCGCATACCCGGCGATCACCGCCGAGGCGCTGTCCGACATGGCACGTGCCCTCGGCGTCCCGTCACAGAGTGTGAAGATTTCCGGCGTCAACCTTCGGGGCTACCGCCGCGATGTGGTGGCAAAGTTCGCCGCCGAACGCGACGCGCACCAGGCTCCGGACAACCAGTAGCGCCACGGGTAGCGGCAGGGGCACAGGTAGCGGCTGCGCTACCCGTGCCGCTACCGCCGATCCTTACCCCTGCCTGCGACGACTGTGACCAGGTAGCGGGTAGCGCCATGCCGAGAACAGGCCCGAAACCCGCCGTGGAGGCCCCTCGTGACACCCGAACTCACCGCTACCCTCACCCTCACCACAGCGACCGGAATCTATGTTCTGCTGTGCTGGGTCCGGCCGTTCCGGCGCTGCCGACCATGCAGTGGAACCGGCGTCCGACGCACCATCCTGCTACGCAACGTGACCACCTGCCGCCGCTGCGGCGGCTCCCGGCTGCGGCTGCGGATCGGCCGCCGCGTGTACAACGCCTTCCACAACGCCAACGCCGAAGCGGCCCGCGCCGCCCGGGCCAAGGACGGTGCCCGATGAGCCTGACCTTCACCGACATCTTCTGCGGCGCCGGAGGCAGCTCCATCGGGCTGACCGCCGCCGGACTGGAACTGACCCTGGCCGCCAACCACTGGCGCACCGCCATCGACACCCACGCCGCGAACTTCCCGCACGCCGAGCACCTGTGCGCCGACGTCAACAACTACGACATGCGCGCCCTACCCCGCACCGACGTGCTGTGGGCGTCGCCGATCTGCACCGAGGCGTCCCCGGCCGGCGGCTCCGCCAAGGCCACCAAAGCCCGACCGCGCCCGCGCGGCCAACTCGACATGTTCGAGACCGGCGGCCACGTCGCCCAGGCCGGGTTCGAGCGCACCCGAGCCACGTTCCACGACGTCATCCGCGCCACCGAGGTCCACCGCTACGCCGCCGTGCTCGTCGAGAACGTGCCCGAGGTCGCCTGGAAGTGGGAGCTGTTCGAGTGGTGGTGCGCCGGGATGCGGCAGCTCGGCTACACCCAGCAGACCGTATGCACCTCCTCGGCCCACATCGGCGGGGACGGCAATCCCTACGCCCCGCAGTGGCGCGACCGCATGTACCTGGTGTTCACCCGCACCGGCATCCCGGCCCCCGACGTCGCACCCCGGCCCCTGGCCTGGTGCGAGCCCTGCGGGGCGGACGTCCACGCGGTACAGGCGTGGAAGGAGACCCCGAAGGTCCGCCAGTTCGGCCGCATCGGCGCATACCGCGAGCAGTACGTCTACCTCTGCCCCAACACCGCCTGCGGACAGGCGCAGGTCGAGCCCTATGTGATGCCCGCCCGCGCCGCCATCGACTGGACCGACGTCGGCGAGCGCATCGGCGACAAGACCAGACCCCTCGCCGCGGCGACCGTCGCGCGTATCCGGCACGGGCTGGACATGTTCACCGACCGGCAGACCCTGATCACGGTCAACCACGGCGACAGCGACAGCCGCGCCCTGCCCATCGACGGCGGTCCGCTGCCGACCCGCACCCTGAAGATCGGCGAGGGGTTCGCCACCCCGCCGATGCTCGTCCCGGCCGGCGGACGCCGCCGGGGTGACCAGGCATGGCCGGTCAACGCCCCGATGCGCACCCGCCTGACCCGCGAGTCCGAAGCCGTGGTCACCCCCGCGCCGTTCCTGACGCTGCTGCGCTCCGGACGGCCCCGCAACACCGACCCCGCCGAACAGCCGTTGGCCACGCTCATGACCTCCGGCAGCAACCACGCCCTCATCGCCCCCGAACCGTTCGTCGCGGTGCTGCGCAACCACGGCACCGCCCACCGTGTCGGCCAGCCGTTCCAGACCATGGCCGCAGGCGGCGGACACCACGCCCTGGTCATCCCCTACCGCAGAGGCAACCGCCCCACCACCACCGACGCCCCGCTGCACACCATGGCCACCCACGACTCCGGCGCGCTGCTTCGCCCAGCCGTGGCCGTGGAGGACTGCTACTTCCGGATGCTCAAACCCCGCGAGCAACTGCGCGCCCAGCGCTTCCCCGACGCCTACACCGTGCACGGCAACGTCTCCGAGCAGACCATGCAGGCCGGAAACGCTGTGTCCGCCAACGTCGCCCAATGGCTCGGCGGCCAGGTCGCCGCCGCCCTCGACTCCCACGTCGCCGCCTGACCCACCGACACGAAGGAGACCAGCCGTGATCCCGCAAATCTACGAAGCCCTCACTGGCAAGCCCTGGATGACCACCACCCTCGACGTCACCACCGACGTCGGCCCCACCATCCGCGCCCGCTACCCCGAACTATTCGCCCTCACCGACCTGGAACTGATGGCGATGACCCCCACCGAAGCCATCGACTACGCCGAGACAATGCGCGAGATCAACGCCGCCCCGACCAACGAACACCGCATGGCCGTGATCGAGGCCTGGGCGCTGACCCTCCGATGAGCCGCCAACACCACCCCAGGACCGGCCGGCCGAATGATCCGCCGGTCCCCACCGCCACCCCGGAGGGCACATGAACAGCACGAGCAGAAGAGTAGAAAGGCCGCCTACAGCGGCACAAATCTCAATCGCGGCCGAGCCGCTGCATGGCTTGCCCACAGGACCACTGCCGAACCCATAGCCCGAGCTAGTCGGTCTTGCCCTTCCTGATCGCAACCTCGATGCGCATCAGTGCCCCGCCGATGAAGAGAATCCCGGCTACAGCCACTTGCCCGACCGGTCCAACATTCGTCGTGAACAGCTTGAGCAGCATGAACAAGGCCACACCGATGCTGAGGCTGCCCAGGATGCCCATGAATGGAGCCAAGGAGGTTTTCACGAAGGCAAGCGTAGGAGCGGCACGCCATCCTCGCTGACCCCGCAACGAGCAGGGGACCACCCCGCGAAGACCCGAACCAAGAGGGGATGGCGGCGGATCGCTCTGATGGAGTCCTCTACGAATCCGTTGATGACTCACTGATGATCTGCCGACCCTCGATCCACGCAGTGTAGCGCGCAATCTCGATTAGCCGGTCGGATCCGGCTACGGCCAGGCGCCCGATCGTTACTAAGGTGCCTGCCAAGTCGCGGAACCAGGCCAAACCCGAGCAATCAGTAAAACGAAGCACGATCAAGCGGCTTTCCATAAAGGCCGTATCGGGAGTCTTCGGAATCCAGTTTGCCCCCGGTCTAACAGCCCCCTTAAAACTCTCCACGTTCAGCAACTTGTCCTCGTAGCTGATGGCGCTGAACAACCCCACCTCGTAAATGGGCAGTGCGGATGCGTTGTGAACGACTAGTCCACTCATCTCGTCGTCCCACCAGAACCCGATGTGGGCAGCTTGCTCGCGCGCCCTTTCCTGAGCCTGGTCCGAGTGAAACTGCTGCGCTATTTCGTCTCTTCGCGACTCAACCTTGAACAGGCGATACGCGACATAACCAGCTATTCCGGCGAGGATCATCCCGCCGAACGAGCCGACGGCATCCAGGACATTCCAGAGGGCTTCCACGCGGCGCACCTTAGCGCCCTACGTCAATGCAACACATCTTGATGGAGGAATTGTGGATACCACTGCCGGAGGACCAGTAAGGCCGCCTGCGGCGGCTCACCCCCTGTTGGCGGCTGCGCTGCGCTACGCCGCCAACGACTGGCCCGTCTTCCTGCTGGGCCGGTCCAAACGGCCTGTAGCGCTCTGTCCGAATTGCGAGACCGCCAGGCGCGAGAAGACACCGCACGACCCGCAGGCGTGCCCGTGCCTGACCTGCCACGGCTTCTACGCCGCCAACACCGACCCGCAGCGCATCGCCGCGATGCTGCGGGCCGTGCCACGCGGCCTACTGGCCATCCGCACCGGTGCCCCGTCCGGGCTGGTCGTGGTCGATGTGGACCACGGACACGGCGGGTTCGCTACGGTGCGCGGCCTGGTCGACCGAGGGCTGACCCCGCCAACCAGATACGTGCGCACCGGGTCCGGTGGGTTGCACCTGTACTACCGCCATCCCGGCATCTACGTGCCCGGCGACCAGGGCAGGCGGCTCGGTCCGGGTGTCGACGTGAAGGCAGACGGCGGGTACGTCGTGGCGCCGCCCTCGCGTCACCCGGTCACCGGTCTGCCCTACACGTTCGCCGACGCCGGGGCGCGAGTGGAGGAGATGGCCCCCGCGCTGATCAGCGAGTGTGTCAAGCCCGTACGGCGCCCGCCAGCCAGCTCCCACACCGGGCCACACCTGCGCGCGCGCAGCGCGGGGGCCATCTCCCATCCCGACCGGCTCATGGGCACGTTGGTCGACCGGATCAGCACAGCCCGCGAAGGCCGCCGACGCGTGACCCTGTACGGCTGCGCCCGCGGTGCCGCCCGCATCGTCGCCGCAGGCCACATGACCAGCACCGACGCCTATAACCGGCTGGTGGCAGCCTGCGACGCCGCAGGCTGGCCCTGGGCCAAGAGCACCCCCAACGCCATCCGAGACGGATTCGCCGCAGAAGGAGTGACACTGTGACCCGACCCGCCAAGAAACCACCCGCCATCGACGGCGCAGCCCTGCTCGACCGCCTCCGGGCCGCCATCGCCCAGTACGTCATCCTGCCCAGCACCGAATCCCTCGACGCCGTGGTCCTATGGATCGCCGCCACCTACGCCCTGCCCGCGTGGGCGTGCGCGCCCCGGCTGGTCATCCGCGCACCGGAGAAGCGCTGCGGCAAATCCCGGCTGCTCGACCTTGTCGAAGCCGCCTGCCACAACCCCCTCATCACCGTCAACGCCAGCCCCGCAGCGGTATATCGGGCAATCGGCACCGACGACCCGCCCACCCTGCTCATCGACGAGTACGACACCATCTTCGGCCCCGCCGCCGCAGGCTCATCCGAAGACCTGCGCGGCCTGCTCAACGCAGGCCACCAGCGCAACCGGCCCGCGCTGCGCTACGACGCCAACACCCAGCGCGTGGAGAAGATCGCCACATTCGCCATGGCCGCCATGGCGGGCATCGGCGCGGCCCCCGACACCATCGAAGACAGGGCCGTGGTCGTACACATGCGCCGCCGCGCCGGCCGCGAGAAAGTCCGCCCCTGGCGCATCATGCGCGACCGCCCCATGGTCGCCGCCCTCGGCGCTGAACTGGCCGAATGGCTCGGCGGGCACCTCGACGTACTGCGTACCGCCGAACCGGTCATGCCGGTGGAGGACCGGGCCGCCGACACCTGGGAACCGCTGATCTCGCTCGCCGACCTCGCCGGAGGTGACTGGCCGATCCGAGCGCGCACCGCAGCGATCACGCTGACCGGGGCGAAGGAGGACAACGCCGCGACCAGCGACCGCGTGCGGCTGCTGACGGACTGCCGCACCGTGTTCACCGCCGCCGACGCCGACGCGCTGCCCACCGCGCAGCTCATCGAACGGCTGCGGGCGCTGGACGAGTCGCCGTGGACGGATTTCACCCCGCACAAGCTGGGCGTGATGCTGCGCGAGTTCGAGATCCGCTCGGCGGGCAACATCCGCTTCCCGACCGGGCAGGCGAAGGGCTACACCCGCGCGTCGTTCGCCGACGCCTGGGACCGCTACTGCACCCCCGATGTCCCGAACAGGCAGGGGGAACCGTCCCAGCCGTCCCAACCGTCCCAGACCAGCTCAGACGCGGGACGGTTCTCCGGCTGGGACGGTTCCAACCGTCCCACCGAAACAACCGTCCCAGGGCTGACCAGCGGTGGGACGGTTGGGACGCTTGGGACGGATACCCCCCGGCTCTACGTCATCGAGGGGGCCAAGTGACCACACCGATGGCCCCTCGACGGAACCTCCGGGCTCGCACCGTGATGTACCGCGCTGCCCTATGTACTCACGGAGCCGAAATCCTGGCTCAGCGCGGCTCTGAGGCTACTTCTGCGCCACTTCCCGTGGCGCTCCGTCCAAAGCAGACAGACAGTCGGGTCGTGACGTTCACCAAGCCGTTCATCAGCACGGAAGAGCTTGCAGCAGTCCTCCAGGTCGATCCGTCCACGGTGAGGCGCTGGAGAACCGCCCAACCTCTGCAAGGCCCCCCGTTCATCAACCTGTCGGAGCGTGTCACCGTTTACAGCACCGAGGATGTCCAGCACTGGCTGACCGCGCGTCGCGTCGTTCCCGGAGCCGCCAAGTGAGCCAGCCCGAGAACCTGCCGATCGGTCTCGACCTGGCCGCTGACATCGAGCATCGGCCCGACAAGCCGAGGGCGTACCGTGCGCGCGTGCGCTGGTGGTCCGAGGGCCAGCGCCGATCCAAGTCAGAGTCCTTCGACGACCTTCCCAGCGCCGAGAAGTGGATCGCCGGACTGCAGCAGAAAGCGAAGGGCGGGGTCAGCCCCGATACGGCGACACTCGACCTGGCCACCTACGGCGAGCGGGTTATGCCACTCGCCATTCGCGGTCTGGAACTGAAGACGCTGGACCCCTACATGGCGGGATGGAAAAGGCGGGTGGTGCCCACTCTCGGGCACCTCCCCACCCGCTCCATCACCAACGGCGTGGTCGACCGCGCGGTGTACGGATGGATCGCCGACGAATGCAGCCGGTCAACCGTCAAGAACAGTCTCGCGATCCTGGTCAGAGTCATGGAGCAGGCCGTACGTGACGGCATCATCGAGCGCAACCCGGCACGTGTCGTCGGCTGGCAGCGCGAGTACCGGCTGGCTGAGGACGAGTTGGACGACCCGCGTTCGCTCGCGCTGCCGAACTGGCAGGCAGTCGCGACTCTCGCCGACGCCCTCGTGAAACGGTCTCTCGGACGCTTTGCGGGTTGGGGCGAAGTCGTCAAGTTCGCCGCCGGCACCGCGGCTCGGATCGGAGAGGTGTCCGGCGTACGCAAGGCGGACATCGACCGAGAAACGTGGATCTGGACCGTGCGCCGTCAGACGACGGCGGCGCCGGGCGGCCTGGTCGACAAAGGGACCAAGGGCAAGCGGGCACGCCGAGTCCCGATCATCGAGGAGATCCGGCCGCTGGTCGCGGCTCGCATGGATTCGGCCGACGAGGACGAAGCGCGCCTGTTCACCGGCCCGCGCGGTGGCCGGATCACCACGGCGGTGCTCCGGGACGCAACACACTGGGACGACGTAGTAAAGGAGCTGGGGTTCGAGCACTTACGCCGACACGACCTACGGCACACCGGCCTCACGTGGATGGCGGACGCGGGCGTGCCCGTTCATGTCCTCCGCAAGATCGCAGGGCACGGCTCGCTCACCACGACACAGCGCTACCTACACCCCGACAGGCGGGCGATCGACGCTGCCGGAGCGTCACTCAGCGCGCATCTGGGAAGTGTCGCGATGGTGTCGTGGTCCCCAACTGGTCCCCCAGCGATCATGACCGGCTCTCACTGACAGCACCGACCACCTAATAGAGCAAGGGCCTTGAACAGCAGAAATGCTGGTCAAGGCCCTTGTCTTCGCACCGTCGGGCTGGCCGGATTCGAACCGACGACCCCTTGACCCCCAGTCAAGTGCGCTACCAAGCTGCGCTACAGCCCGTTGCCGAGATGATCTCTCACCGCGGCAGCCCGTACAGCGTAGCGCACTCTGACAGGTGCTGCGCACACGGCCCCCGTGTCCGTTTCATGCCGGTTCTGCTGGATGATTCAGCCCGCTTTGTCTAGACCATCCTAGGAACCTGCCTCACCGGAACCACCAGAAGGCCGCCGACTCCGGCCGCAGTGCCGGAAGCGCCCTTTCCCCGAGTACAACGGCCAACAGGCCCCACAAACCATGATCAGGGCCGTTCGGCGCTGTGAGCGCCATTCGGCATCTGTTCAGGGAGCGGCTCTGCTCCCCTTTTTGCTCCCGCTCTCCCCGGCACCTTGTCGACGTGGACGGCTGAGGGGCACCGGTAGGCCGGATGGGCCTGGACGTGAAAGGTGCCGGACCGCCCAACGGTCCGGCACCTTTCACGGTCGGTGTGGTGGGGTCGGAACTCAGTCATGCCTGGCGCCGCGGCGGGTCTGCTTGGCGGCCAGGGTGTTGACAGTGAGGGTGAAGGCGGGGCAGCCGTTGGCGTACCAGCGGCGCTGCAGTCCGTCGACGATCGCCTGCTCCATCACGGGGGTGGTGTGGCTGTCGACGCCTCGCACGCCTTCGAGCTGGTGACCGAGGCGGTCGCACTGAGCGACCTCGGGAATGTTGTCCTCGATCATCCAGGTCTTGTGAGTGTGGCGCATGTCGGGCAGGTGGACTCCACGGACCATCCGATGCGCCGCCGGCATCCGTGGCCCGCGCCACGGCTGCTCGCCACGTGCGGCCGAAGGTGCCGCGCCGTTGCGGCGCTCCACTGCCCCCGTGAACCGCTCCGGTGTCTGTGGAGTCCTCAGACTGTGACCAGCTTGCGCTGGTCGGGCAGGTGGTGAGCGTAGAACATCGATTCGTACTCGGCTGGCGGGAGGTAGCCGGTGGCCGAGTGCAGGCGGTGGTGGTTGTGCCAGTCGATCCATTCGGCGGTGGCCAGTTCGACTTGGGCCAGGGTGCGCCAGGGCCGCCTCGGTTTGATCAGTTCGGTCTTGTGGAGGTCGATCGTGGACTCCATGAGGGTGTTGTCGAGGGCGTCGCCGACGGCGCCGATGGAGGCGTCGATGCCGGCGTCGATCAGATGGGTCGTGAAGCGGAAGGACGTGTACTGTGCGACCCGGCGTCGCTGTGATGAATGAGCCCTGGCGCCACGGCCCGGCCGTCGCGGTCGCGTTGGCAAACGCAGCCACCATTGTCCGCAACACGTCCGGGTTGCCTTGCTCGGCCTGCTGGCGAAGCCAGCCGGCAGCGTCCAGACTCTGAAGTGCGGTCATCGGATACTCCTGATCGCTCAAGACTTTGGTCGGTCTGAGGATCAATCCGATGGCCGTCTATCTTGTTACGCCCGAGTCCAAGACCCGGCCGCTGCTACACCACGTCTATGGACGCAACCGAAGCCCGCCCCACCCACACCGGTGCCGCACTCACGAACAACGGCTGGCTCGCCGGTATCCCAGCACCACACCGATCAGGTCGGTTCCGGCGATGCTGGAACCGACCTGATCGGTGTGCCTATTCCGCCAGCGTGCCATGAGGTCCAGGTCCAGGTCCGCAATTGCCGGCCATTCCAGGACGGCGCATGGCGTTGTGATCGGCGGCGGCGGCCGCGCCTGCATGGTGAGTGCGGTGGTGGCCGCTCGGGAGCACCGGCCCGCGCCGAATCAGGTTCGCCGGCTACTTGAACTCTATGAGGAGTCGACCGCGGACTCCTCCGGCTTCCAGCAGCCGGTGGGCATGCGACGCCCGCTCCGGCTCGAAGGATTCGGCCACGCGCAGGGTAAGCCGTTTCTGATCGGCCAGCTGTCGCAGTTGATCTAGTTTGTCGCGGATCCCGTCGTAATCATGCACGTGGACTTTGACAGACTTGACCCCGTAACCCGCGGCCGCCAGGTCGAAGGCGGGCCGGTCGGGAAGGTCGCGGACGTGGGCCAGGCTCCCTCCGCTGCGAATCGCGGCAAGTAGAGGAGTTCCGATGAGCGCGGCGTCGACCGCGGCGTCGACTCCGGAGTCGGTGAGGGCACGGAAGCGTTCGGCAACGGCCGGTCCCCGGTCGACGACGCTGTCGGCGCCGAGCGCGTAGACGAGTGCCGCGTCGCGGGGATCCGCGTCGGCCAGCACGCGGTGGCCTGCGGCTTTGGCCAACTGCACCGCGTAGCCGCCGACGGCGCCGGCGGCCCCGGTGACGGCGAGGGTGCTACCCGGCGCAAGATCGAGCTGGTCGAGGGCGCGCAGCGCGGTCAGCCCGTTCATCGGCAGTGTGGCCGCTTCTGCGTGGCTCGTCCCAGCGGGTGCGCGGGCCACCCAGGCTTCGGGAAGCACGACCCACTCGGCGTATCCCCCGCCGGCTGCCCGGGTCGGGTTGATCATCGCCATGACGCGGTCGCCGATGGCGAGGCTGGTCACCGTGTCGGGGCCGATCTCGTCGATTGTTCCGGCGACGTCGAGGCCCGGAATGACCGGCTGGGTGCCGTGCTGGCGGATGGGTGTGCGCCCGGCCCGGATGAGGGTGTCGGCAGGGTTGACCGCTGCGGCACGTACGCGGATGCGGACCTCGCCCGGGCCTGCGTGCGGGGTGGGTAGCTCGACGATCCGCAGCACGTCCGGTCCTCCGTGCTGCATGAGTCCGACGGCCTTCATGCGACCTCCTTCCTGCTGCGCCTGCTGATGGCGATGCGTGGTCACGAGAGGCGCTGGGCGGTGCCGTCGGCTGAGGACCGCCGCATGGCCTCGATGAACCGGTGCCGGCGCAAAGCGTGCTCAAAGTCGGGCACGGTGCGGGTGCCCTCGGCGATGTCACGGGCGAGCTGGTCGTACAGGCGGGCGACGTTGGCGGCGGGGGTCGGTGCGAGGTCTGCCGGTACGTCGTCGGTGTAGGCGGCGGGAATCTCGATGGGCGCCACGGTGGTGTCGGTGCCGCGGCCGCCGGACAGCGCGAGCTGGGCGACCTGCATGTTGCCCCATGCCGCGGTCAGGACGAGGTCGCCGTCGGTGCCGTTGATCTCCCAGCGGAAGTTGTCGCCGCGTGAGGTGCCGCCGCGGTAGAACACCGATGCGGCGGCTCCCGAGGCGAGGGTGCCGATGATGGCGACCTGGTCGGGGGCGGTGACGGCGATGCGGCTGCCGTCCTCGGTCACCGTGGCTTCGCGGCGTCCGACGACGAGGTTGGCCGAGGCGGTGTCGAGTTCGCCGAGCACGTGGTGGAACGGGTCGAGGGCGTGCATGGTGGCGGAGGTGAGCGTGTTGGCGCCCTTGCTGTCGTCGAACCAGTAGGCCTGGCTGTGGCTGGCCACCTCTGCCCCCCACACCATCCCGGAGCCGACCATGGTCGTGCCCAGCACCCGGCCGAGGTAGCCCTGGTGGATCAGGTCCCGGGCGTGCTGCACCTGCGGGGCATAGCGGCCCTGCAGGCCGACTACGGTGCGCAGGCCGGATGTGCGGGCCAGTTCGGCCAGTTGCTCGGCCTCGGCCAGGCCGTTTCCGAGCGGCCACTCGCTGTAGACGGCTTTGCCCGCCCGCAGTGCCGCGGAGATGACCTCGAGGTGCTGTGTGACCTGCGCCGCGACCACCACCAGATCGACGTCGGGCCGGGCGATGAGGTCTCGCGCATCGTCGAAGCCGGGCACCCCGTACCTGGCCGACGCGGCCTCAGCCGAGCTGCGCCTTGATGTGCTCACGGCTCGCAGCTCGAAAGCCGGCGACGCAGCGATGACCGGAACGTGTGAGATGGATGCCCACGATCCTGGTCCGATGATGCCTACACCCGTCGGATTCATGTTGTTTCTCCAGCTCTAGTTGCATCCGGGGCGGCAGGGAGGAAGCCTGCCTGAACCCGGCCGACGCTACGCGAATATGGAACGAACGACAAAGAAAAGGGCGCAGATCACACGAAGTCGCTCTCCGCAGGGTAGCTAATTTCTGCTGCCATGAGCCCTCTATAGACAGATAATGGCGATAATTGCCCGGGTGCTGACGCGCCCTCCACGTCGGCTAACTTGTCAAACTGTTCCATAACTGGTTACCGTGACGTCATGGCACGTCAGCGCGAGTTCGACCTCGACACGGCCGTGGCCGCAGCGATGGACGTGTTCCGGAGCAAGGGGTACGAGGGAACGTCGATGCGGGATCTTGCCGAGGCCACCGGCCTGGGCAGCGGCTCGCTGTACGCCGCCTTCGGCAGCAAGGACGGCCTCTACCTCGCCGCCCTCGACCTGTACCGCCAGCGGTACGCCAACCCGATCGCCGACCTGATGCGCTCCGGCGAGAACGCTCGCGACGTGATCCGGGAGATGTTCGTCAGCGTCGTCGACGAGATCGCACGTGACGGGCACCGGCAGGCGTGCCTGATCATCGGTGCCGCCATGGAACGCGCCCACAACGACCTGCGGGTCGCCGAACGGCTCCAGTCGTCCACCCAGGCCCTCCAGCTCGCGATCTACGACGTGCTCGCCCAGGGGCAGCTGCGCGGTCAGGTCCCCGCAGACCGCAGCGCCGCCGACCTTGCCGCATTCCTGGTGACAAACCTGCAGGGACTGCGGGTGATGGGTGCCATCAACCCCGACCGGGTCGCACTCATGCGCTCGGCAGAGGTGGCCCTTCAAACCGTGTTCGCCCCCACCACGTGACCTCTGCGTCATCAGATACGCGGCACGTATAACGCTATGGCGCAGACGCACCAGCGGCACGGCAGGCCTCAGCAGGCCCATCGTCCGGTCGGCTTTGATCGGCACCCGGGGCCGTGCCCGACGTCTAGTCTGCGAAGAGGGGAAATGGAACCTTATCGCTGAGCGTCGTCTCTCGCTGAATCAGGACGAGGCGGCTGTTACTTCGCGTCGGACGGGGGTCGGGCACGTATGTCTGCGACGGTGCACGGGCTGTACGGCCGCCGAGCCGAGTGCGAGACCCTCGACCGACTCGTCGAGGAGGTCCAGTCAGGCCACCATGCCGTTCTGGTACTTCGCGGCCGTTCCGGCGACGGCAAGACGGCTCTGCTCGACTACCTGGCAGACGCGGCGGCTCAGCATGGCAGGGTCGTTCGGGTCGCCGGCGTCGAGGCCGAGATGGAGCTGCCCTACGCCGGGTTGCAGCAGCTATGCGCGTCGATGTTCGACCAGCTGGACGCTCTGCCTGTGCCGCAGCGTGACGCGCTGCAGGTCACGTTCGGCCTCGCCGAGGGATCGGCCCCGGATCGTTTCCTGGTCGGTCTGGCGGTCCTGACCCTGCTCTCGGACGTGGCATCCCAGCAGCCCCTGTACTGCGTGGTCGATGACGCGCAGTGGCTCGACCGGGCGTCCGTGCAGGCGCTGGCGTTCGCGGCGCGACGTTTGCAGGCCGATCCGGTGGCGCTGGTGTTCGCGGTGCGCCAGCCCAGCGGTGAGCGCGAGCTGGTCGGGTTGCCCGAGCTGAACGTGGCCGGACTCAACCACGCCGACGCGCGCCTGCTGCTGGCGTCGGCGGTGCACGGCAGGCTCGACGAGCGCGTGTGCGACAGGATCATCGCCGAGACCAGGGGCAACCCGCTTGCGCTGCTGGAACTGCCGCGAGGGCTGACCCCGGCGGAACTGGCGGGCGGCTTCGGGCTGCCCGATGCGCAGCCGCTGGCCAGCCGCATCGAGCAGGGCTTCGTACGGCGGCTGCGGCCGCTGCCGGCGCAGGCCAGGCAGTTCTTGCTGGTCGCGGCCGCGGAGCCGATCGGCGACCCGACCCTGCTGCGGCAGGCCACCGCCGAGCTTGGGCTGGCCGACGACGCGGCGACGCCCGCCGAGGCCGCGGGTCTGATCGAGATCGGAACGCGGGTGCGGTTCCGGCACCCGCTGGTGCGGTCGGCTGTCTACCGGGCCGCGACCCTGACCGAACGTCGGCGAGTGCACCAGGTGCTGGCTGATGCGACCGACGCGGTGGCCGATCCGGACCGCCGGGCATGGCATCTCGCCGCCGCCGCCCCCGCACCCGACGCGGCGGTCGCCGAGGAACTGGAGCGCTCGGCGGAACGGGCGCAGGCGCGCGGCGGTGTCGCGGCCGCGGCCGCGTTTCTGGAACGGGCGACGGAACTGACCCCCGATCCGGCCCGACGTGGTGCACGTGCGCTGGCCGCCGCGCAGGCCAAGTTCGACGCCGGAGACATCGACACCACCCGCGAACTGCTCGCCACGGCGGAGATGAGCGCCCTGGACGGCCTGCAGCAGGCGCGGGTCGAACGCCTGCGAGCCCAGCTCGCGTTCGCCGGCAGCCGTGGCAGAGACGCGCCGCCGCTGCTGCTCGGTGCCGCCGAGCGGCTATCGGCCCTCGACGCCGCGATGGCGCGGGAGACGTACCTGGAAGCGCTGCTGGCCGCGATCTACGCGGGGCGCCTCGGCGAAGGTGGCGTGCTCGCGGTCGCGAAGGCGGCCCTGTCCGCACCCGCCGCCGCCGGACCCCCGCGCGCCGTCGATCTACTGTTGGACGGCCTGGCGACCCGGTTCGCGCACGGATACGTGCAGGCCGTGCCCATCATCCAGCGTTCCCTGTCCGCGTACCGCTCCGAGTACCACCGGCTGACCTGGGTGTGCCTGGCAACCTCGGGTGCCGCGATGGACCTGTGGGACGATCAGGCCTGGCTGGAACTGGCCACCCGCCAGGTGCAGCTGGCGCGTGAGGCCGGCACCTTGAACCTGCTTCCGCTGGCGCTGGACTACCTGGCCGGCTGGCATGTCCAGGCCGGTGAACTGGCCGACGCGGCAACCCTGCTGCAGGAGGCGGCGGCCCTCAACACGGCGGTGCAGGTGGCGCCGCCCCCGTACACGTCGCTGATCCTGGCCGCCTGGAGGGGTGACCGAGAAAGCGTCGACGAACTACAGCGGGACGGCATCCGGGACGCGTCGGCGCGGGGCGAAGGCAACGCGCTGGCAATGATGGAGTACGCCACGGCGGTGCTGCACAACGGGCTCGGCCTGTACGGGTCGGCACTGGACGCCGCGCGTGAAGCCGGCGCGGGAGACGAGCTGGCGACCGGACCGTGGGCGCTGGCGGAGCTGGTCGAGGCTGCGGCAAGGGCAGACGAGCGCGACGTCGGCGAGCAGGCGCTGCGGCGGCTGGCGCAGCGGACGCGGGCCAGTGGAACGCAGTGGGCGCTGGGTGTCGAGGCCCGCTGCCGTGCCCTGCTGAGCGAGGGGACGGCTGCCGAGGCGCTGTACCGGGAGGCGATCGAGCGGCTGGCGGGCTGCCGGATGGCCGCGCACCTGGCACGTGCGCATCTGGTGTACGGCGAGTGGCTGCGCCGGCAGCGGCGCCGCGCGGACGCCCGCGAGCACCTGTACGTCGCCCACGACATGCTCACGCGCATGGGTGCCGAGGCGTTCGGTGAACGCGCCCGCGGCGAGCTGCTGGCAACGGGCGAGACCGTCCGCAGACCGAGCGCAGCGGCGGCTGCCGACCTCACTGCCCAGGAGGCTTCTATCGCCCGGCTCGCCAGCGCCGGGTACACCAACCCGGAGATCGGCGCTCAGCTGTTCCTCAGCCCGCGCACGGTCGAGTGGCACCTGCGCAAGGTCTTCGCGAAGCTCGCCATCAACTCCCGCCGCGAGCTGCGCGACACACCGCTGCGTGCCAAGGCCGCCCTGCCGGTGTAGCCGCACCGCCGTGCCGGGGGTTCGCGCAGGGCTGACCAGGGACTTTGACGGGTTCAGCAGCGCCCTTCGGGCGCGACACTTGACCCATGGGACCGGCTGCGACGCCGGTGGCGTACGGAGCGGCGCAGGCCACCGCGGTGGGATCGACAGGAGGAAGTCCATGCCGTTCGTCAACGTCAAACTCGTCGAGGGTGTGTTCACCGAGGAGCAGAAGCACGCCCTGGCCGCGGACCTGACCGACGTGATGGTCAAGCACGAGGGTTCTGAGGCGTTCCGCGACGTCGTGTGGGTGCTCATCGAAGAACTGCACCCCGACGGCTGGCACATCGGCGGCGAGCCGTTCCGCGGCCCGAAGTCGCTGATGCAGGCGCTGGCCCATGCCAAGGCGACATACGAGTCCATCGAGGGAAACCCCACCACCCGCCAGGAGTTCTCGGCGGTCGCCCCGCCGGCCGGCCCGAGCACGCGAACCGGTCGCGCATGAGCAGCGGGCACGCGGCGATGCGAGCGGTCGGCCTGACCGAGTACGGCGGCCCCGAGGTGCTGCGGGTGGTGGACATACCCCGCCCGCAGGCCGGCCCCGGCCAGGTCCGGGTGCGGGTCCGGGCGGCGGCGGTGAACCCCGCCGACACCCTGCTGCGGGCCGGGTACCTCGCGAACCTGATGCGCGAGCTCACCCCGCCCTACATACCGGGCCAGGACATCGCCGGAACCGTCGACCAGATCGGCCCAGGCGCCGACGCCCGACTCCGGATCGGGGACCAGGTCATGGCGATGGTCATCCCGATCCGGCCCGACGGCGGCGGGTACGCCGAACACGTCGTGCTCGACGCCGGCTGGGTCACCCCGGCACCGGCCGGCACCAGCCACGCCGAGGCGGCCACACTGCCGCTCAACGGGCTGACCGCGTTACTGGCGCTGGACGCACTCGGCCTGCCGGCCGGGTCGAGCCTGGCGATCACCGGCGCGGCGGGCGCACTGGGCGGCTACCTCGTGCAGCTGGCCAAACACCGCGGACTGCGGGTCCTCGCCGACGCGCTACCGGCCGACGTCCCGCTGGTCAGCAAGCTGGGCGCCGACGAGGTCGTGGCCCGCGGCGACGGCGTCGCCGCGCGCCTGGCCCAGGCCGCCGGCGGGACCGTCGACGCGGTCGCCGACGCCGCCGTCATCGGCGACGCCCTGTTCGAGGCGGTACGCGACGGCGGCGCATTCGCGCAGTTCCGCGGATCGGGCGAGCCCGGCGGCGGGCTGCACACCCCGCAGCGCCCGATCACGGTCCACCCGGTGTTCGTTCCCGACTACGGCGGCCGGGCAGACAAGCTCGACGAGCTGCGCCGGCTGGCCGAGGCCGGGGTGCTGACCCCGCGCGTCGCGCAGGTCCTGCCACCGGAGCAGGCACCGCTGGCCCACCGGCTGCTGGAAGCCGGCGGCGTACGCGGACGCCTGGTACTGGCCTTCTGAAACCCGTCACGCAGCGACAGGAGAAGCTTTACATGACCGATCAACTGGTGCGGCAGCTGCTCGACGTGGAGGCCATCAAGCAGCTCAAGGCGCGCTACTTCCGCTACGTCGACACCAAGCAGTGGACGGAACTGGCCGCGCTGTTCACCGCCTCGCCCCACATCGACTTCGGCGACGTCGTCTTCACCGACGCCACCGAGTTCGCGACCTCGACCGGGCGCCTGATCGACCAGACACCGACCGTGCACCACGGACACATGCCCGAGATCGAACTTACCGGCCCGGACACCGCCACCGGCGTGTGGGCCATGGAAGACCTGGTCACCGTGCCCAGCGGCCCGCACACGCCATACGGCCACCACGGCTACGGCCACTACCACGAGACGTACCAGCGGGTGGACGGGCAATGGCGGATCGCCCGGCTCAAGCTCACCCGCCTGCGCATGGACCCCCTGGACGAAACCGACCCACGGCGCCTGGCCGGCGCCCGTCTCGAACAGGCCGCGTCCGGCAATCGGAGCGTCGGCACAGGGCACCACGAAAGGAGCAGCTCGTGAGCATCACCGACACCACCAGCGGCAAGCCGACGGTGGTCCTCGTCCACGGCGCGTTCGCCGAGTCCGCCAGCTGGAACGGCGTCATCGCCGCCCTGCTCGGCGACGGCTTCCCCGCGATCGCGGTCGCGAACCCGCTGCGCGGCGTCAAGCACGACGCCGACTACCTGCGCAGCGTTCTCGCGCAAATCCAGGGCCCGATCGTGCTGGTCGGGCACTCCTACGGCGGCACCGTCATCACCAACGGCGCCACCGGCAACGGCCAGGTCAAAGCCCTGGTCTACGTCGGCGGATTCGCCCCCGACACCGGCGAGAGCGCCGCCGAGCTCGCCGGACGCTACGAAGGCGGCAGCCTCGGCGAAACACTCACCGCCGTCAAACTGCCCACCGGCGAGACCGACCTCTACATCCGCCAGGACCGCTACCACGCGCAGTTCGCCGCCGACTCGCCTGCCGCCGACGCGGCGGTCATGGCGGTCACCCAGCGGCCCATCGTGGAGTCCGCGCTCAACGAGCCGTCCGCCGAGCCCGCCTGGCGGGCGATCCCGTCGTGGTTCCTGTTCGGTAGCGAGGACAAGAACATTCCCGCGGCCGTGCAGCGGTTCATGGCCGAACGGGCCGGGTCCCGGCGGACCGTGGAACTGGCCGGCGGCTCGCACACCGTCGGTATTCCCGAGGCCGCCGCTGTCGTGGAGCTCATCCGCGAAGCAGCGGCCGCGGGCCGCTAAGCCGTCGGCGGCACCGGACACGACGACATCGACACAGATGAGGGGTATGGCACATGCGTGCTGTGGTACTGCGGGAGTTCGGCGACGAGCTGAAGGTCAGCGAGATCGACAAGCCGGTCGCCGGCCCGGGCCAGGTGCTGGTGCGGGTGGCGGCCAGCGGCGTCAACCCGCTGGACACCAAGATCCAGGCGGGCAAGGCGGCCCACGCGAAGACGCGCCTGCCGGCTGTCCTCGGCCTGGACCTGGCCGGGACAGTCCAGGCGGTCGGCACGGGTGTGGCCGGCTTCCAACCTGGTGACGAAGTCTACGGGCTCACCGGCGGGGTGGGAGACCTGCCGGGCTCCCTGGCGGAGTACACAGCCGTGGACGCCCGGCTGCTGGCGCTCAAGCCGAAGTCGCTGACGATGCGGCAGGCGGCCGCGCTGCCGCTGGCCGTCATCACCGCCTGGGAAGGGCTCGTCGACCGGGCCGCGGTGAAGGCCGGTCAGCAGGTCCTCGTGCACGGTGGCGCGGGCGGCGTCGGCTCCGCGGCCGTGCAGATAGCCCGCGCTCGCGGCGCCCAGGTCTACGCGACCGGCTCCCCGCGCAGCCTCGAGGCCATCGAGGCCCTCGGCGCGACGCCGATCGACTACACCAGCGTCCCCGTCGAGCAGTACGTGCGGCAGCACACCGGCGGCGAGGGCTTCGACATCATCGTCGACACCGTCGGCGGGGCCACCCTCGACGCGTCGTTCGCGGCCGCCCGCACCTACACCGGCCACGTCGTCAGCGCGCTCGGCTGGGGCACCCACTCGCTGGCTCCCCTGTCGTTTCGCGCAGCGACCTACTCAGGGATCTTCACGCTCCTGCCGATGCTCACCGGCCGCGGCCGCGAACACCACGGCCAGATCCTGCGCGAAGTCGCTGCGCTCGCCGACGCAGGGGCACTGGTTCCACTACTCGATCCTCGCCGCTTCACCCTGGACGACGTGACCGAGGCGCACGCGGCGGTCGCGGCCGGCACCACCGCCGGCAAGATCGTCCTGGACGTCACCGACCACGCCTGATGCCGTGAGCAGTCCGGCGGGGATGTCCGACACTGCCTTCCGCCCACCGCCCCGGCGCACGCACCACGCAGGTGCTCAGGCCGGGAACTTCGCCTGACGAACACGATGGGAGTCACCTGATGTCCAGCACCGATTATGAGAGCGGCCGGATCGGCCTGCTTCTCATCGACACGGTCAACGAGGTTTTCGCGGAGAAAGGCAAGAGCTACGCAGAATTCAAGGACGAGTTCGAGCGGATCGGCACCTTCGAGAACCTCAAGCGGCTGCTCGCCGGAGCACGCGCGCAGCGCATGCCGGTGTTCTTCGCACCCATGTCCTTCACCGAAGAGGACTACACCACCTGGCGCTACATCTGCGGCATCCAGCAGGAGATGTACGACAACCGCCTGTTCGAGGCCGGCACCTGGAACGCCGACTTCCACCCCGACCTGTCGCCGGAGCCCGGCGAAATCGTCGTCTCTCCGCACAAGAACATCGACGTCATCGCCACCACCGACCTCGACACGCAACTCAGACAACACGGCGTTCAGTACGTGGCGGTCGCGGGCATGGTCGGGACCATGTGCGTGGAGTCCACGGCCCGCACCGCGATGGAACGCGGCTACCACGTCACCACGTTCACCGACGCGACAGCCGCAGCCGGGGGGCGGCCGGCCTACGACGCGATGATCCTGCGCTACCCGCTGATCTCACACGCGACGCTGACCGTCGACGACTTCCTCGACGCGACATCACACGCACCCTGACCACAACGCTAGGCGTTATCGAGTTCGCCGGTCGGACCGATAGGTCTTATGGCCGAGCACGCCCGGCGGGTCCCCGAGAGATCCGCCGGGCCTGATACCCGACGCGAGCCGCCACTAAATCACCACTGTGGCACGCGGACATACTGCGGCCATTTCATCCTGCCCCATCGACCCGCGTCAGGATGAAATGGCCTCAGAGAAGGTCACGTTGTCACCGCCTTATGAGACGACGGTCCACTGGGCTCAAGGACGGCGGCCAGCAGAACCCCGAGATCAGTCGCCGGCCACAGCTGGCAGCAAACTACGGCGGCATCTTTGTCATCGATCAACTCACTCTGACAGCTTGGTCACAGCGTCTCTCAGCTCCCACCGCGAGTCCCAGACGTCACCGACAGCGGCTCCTCGTTCGGCCAACTGCTGCACGTCGGGCAAGAGCCGGCGCTCGCGGCGGTAGACGGCGGCCCGCACAGCGCTCGCGCGCATGTGCGGGTCATCGCCGCTTATCAGGTCTCGCAGCACGTCGGTGACCTCGTCCTGCGTGTACAGCAGGAAGAACGCGGCTCGTCGCCGATGGAGGGAGTCGGCGTGCTCGAGCAGCGGGGTAAGATCGGCCAGCCGCAACGTCCTGGCACTGGCCAGCGGCCACAGCGCCGAGTTGACCACCGCGACGTCCGGGTCGGTCAACATCTGCCGCAGCATCTGTTCACGATCGGCAACACCGACCTTGTTCAGGCCCTGGACGGCCTCCTTTCGCACTCGAGGATCCGGGTCTGCCAGCGCCGCCCGGATCAACGCCTCCGCTCCTGGCATCTTCACCTTGGCGACCATCTCCACGACCTCCTGACGCGCCAGTGGATCGGTATCGGACGAAGCTGCCAGCAACGCGTGCCACCCATCCCGGCTGAGTTCGGGTAGCGCGGCCAGCGAGCGCGCGGCTCGCTCGCGCCGCGACGGCGACGGGTCTGAAGCGAGTGCCGTGCGCAAGAAATCCTCGTCGCCTGGAAGCTTCTGCCAACCGAACATCCCGACGTCGCAGCCCTCTGTCAGTTCATCGAGCCACCGCTCATACCAGGCGAGGAAGTCTTCGTCTTCGAGCATGTACGGGCCGAAGCGACCGTCGACGTCCGCGTGAACCAGGCGGCCTCGCCAGGGCCCGGTCACGATCAGCAGCGTGCGAACGGTGCAGCCGTGGTCGACCACCGTGAGCGTGCCCTGCCAGGGGCTGACATCGGCCTTGTAGAACTGCTCCGACCAGTGCTCAAGCCGCTCCAGCCCGGGCTCGATCACGCTCGGCGCGGCGAGTTTGTCTGAGACGTCATCGCCGAGGGGAAGCAGACCGTAGTCCGGGCCTGCTCCGCCGTCACCCAGCCGCGTGACGAAGCGCCGATAGGCCTCCGGCAGGTCGACGCCATGATCGGATTCGAATAGCGTGACGGTTTCTTCCGCCAGGGGCGGGTTCAGTTGGAAGCCATGCGCCTCAACGCCGAATACATGCTGCCAGCGGTCGGGAGACGCAGTGACGAGCCCAAGTTTTGTCGCGGTACGTCCCAGGCGCTGATCAACTCCGCCGTCCCCGTTCCCATGTCCTGCGGCCATGGCGCGAATTTCACCAGCCGTGTCTGAGATGCCATCTGCGCGCTGGCGGCCTGCGGTGCCGGTCGAGGACCTGTCGAACGGCTTGTCGTCGACCAGCAGGCAATGGCCCGTTCCCCGGATCCAGGCCTCATGCGCGTTCATCTCGCGACGGCGCAGGCCGCTCACGACTCAGCCGGCACGCCTTGCTTCTCGGCGCCTGGCCGGGCGGCGCGATGTCGGCGGGGCGGGGCATGATGCGCGCGTGGAGCTCGCCCGTTTGGCGGCACTCGGACGGCGGCTGCTCACACCGGACGAGTGGGAGTACGCCTGCGGTGCCGGCGCGGCGACCCTGTTCCGGTGGGGCGACACCTATCCGGGCGGCGGCGATCCGTGGTCGGCGCGCACCGGGCCGCACCGTGAGCCGAACCTGTTCGGCCTGGCCATCGGGCAGGATCCGTACCGCGACGAGCGGACCGCCGACCCGGCCGTGATCTGCGGTGGCGACGGCGGCTCCATGGTGTGCGGCGGTTCGGGCGAGTTCGTCTCCTGGCTCACCGTCGCGACCGCCTACGCGACGCCGACTACGCGCAGTTCGTCCAGGATGAGGCCGAGGACCTGGACCAGATGCTGGTGGGCGGTCATGCGGGTTGTCCGTATGGCTGGATGCGGCGCACGAGCAGGTGGTGGACTGCCGCGCCGAGGGCCGCGCCCAGGATGGGCGCGAGCAGGTAGATGGCCAGGTCGGTGGTCCGGCCGGAGAGCAGGGCGGGGCCGAGCTGGCGAGCCGGGTTCACTGATCCGCCGCTGAGCGGTTTGAATACGGCGATGACCAGTGCGACGGCCGCGCCGATGGCGTAGGGCATGAGGCGCATGAGGCGCGGACGGGCTATGAAGAGTCCGATGAGCAGGGTCAGGGCGAGCATGCCGGCGGTTTCGGCGAGGAAGACGGGGTCCGGTGATCACGATGGCCGGTGAGCTGCCGATGTCATGATCACCACGTTCGGGTGGTGACGGCAATGGTGCGGTTGCGCCTCCCGGATGAGCTGGCTGCTCTGCCTAGGCACAGCATCGCGGTCAAGGCGGCCCCCTGGGCCGACACCGGTTGGCGCACCGGCTGCCCGTTCGGCAGCTTATCGAAGTCAGTCGTTCTTTGGCATTGCAGGTTATTGACAACAAGGTTTCTAGTCACCCACCATGTGAGAGCGCTCTCACATCCGTGGAGGGACTCGACCAGGCACTTCCGCCGATCGCATCACCTCCGCCCCTGCTCGAGAAGGGCACATTCGCTGTGGAGATTCAACAAGAACGCGCACCCAGCATGCCCAGTGGCCGCGCCGTGAACCGAGCGCTGTCACGCGGCCGGCGCCTCCTGATCCTCCTCGCCGCGGCCGTCACCGCACTCGTCGGCAGCACGGTCGTCCAGCAGCAGCCCGCACACGCCGCGTGGAACCTCGTGTGGGCCGACGAGTTCAACGGGTCCGGCGCGCCCAGCAGCGCCAACTGGAACTACAACGTCGGCAACGGCCTCAACCCCGGCCTCAATGCTTTCGACGGCTGGGGCAACGGCGAGTGGGAGTGGTACCGCCCCGAGAACTGCACGCAGTCCGGCGGCAACCTCGTGATGCGCGCCAACTGGCTCACGACGCCCATCACGGTCAACGGCCGCAACTTCTACCAGACGTCGTGCCGGATGACGACGGACACGAAGAGGTCCTTCCAGTACGGCCGTATCGAGGCGCGCATGGCGCTGCCGACCGCCACCGGCTCGTGGCCGGCTTTCTGGATGCTCGGTGACTCGTGCGACGAGACGTCCACGAGTGCCTACAACCCGGCGCAGACCTACTACGACCGCCTGCCCACCAACTGGGCCAGTTGCGGCGAGGTCGACATCATGGAACACGCGAACGCGAACGCGACAGTCACGAACAACATCTTCTGGGATGTGCGGACCGGAGTGTTCCCGTGGACAGCGGGTCAGAACGCCAACTACGTCGCGAACCCCGCCGTCAACAACGCCGCGGCCTTCCACGTCTATGCGATCGAGTGGACGGCCGGGCAGATCCGCTGGTACATCGACGGCACGCAGACGCACGTGATCGACACGACACCGGCGACCTTGGAGGAGTTCCGCAAGCCGTTCCACCTCATCTTCAACCTGGCGCTGGGCGGCACGTACCCCGGACAGAACCCCGTGCAGAGCCAGTTCCCGCTCACCGCATTGGTCGACTACGTGCGCTATTACCAGGACGGCGGGGGTACGGGCGGATCCGCGACGCAGATCAACGGGCCGGGTGGCAAGTGCGTGGATGTGGCCGGAAACGACACGGGCGGCAATGGCGCGGCCGTGCAGCTGTGGACGTGCCAGGGGTCTGCGGTTTCGCAGGACCAGCAGTGGAGCCGGGACGGCCAGACCCTGCGGACGCTGGGCCGGTGCCTCGACGTCAACGGCGCGGGTACGGCCAACGGCACGAAGGTGCAGCTCTGGGACTGCAACGGCAGCGGCGCACAGAACTGGGTCCAGGAAGGCAACCGGTTGCGCAACCCGAACTCCAACAAGTGCCTGGACTCCCCGTCAGGCTCGACAGCCGACGGCGCGCGACTGCAGATCTGGGACTGCAACGGATCGGCCGCACAGTACTTCGTGAAGGCAGCGTGACGGCCAGCCCAGGGGCACGCTGACGGTCAGGTCGCGGGAGCGGACAGGCTCCCGCGACCTGACCGCGTTCAGCGGGATCCTCCGTGGAACCCCGGTCGTTCACGACCGGGAGGAAACGGATCTCCTGCGGAGCAGGGCAGGGAAAGCTGGTTCGCCGTCAAGGCGGATCGGGCGTTGACCAGGCGTCCTGCGCGAGTGGACAGGTGTACTAATTTGTGCGGGTCACGACGGAGGTCCCCACGCACCCGCGTAAGCGGGGAACGGCTATCGCGGACCGTTGATGTCGTGAACCTTGCGGCCCGGATTCGTCCGGGCCGGGGCGCAGTCAATCGCCCGTACGCGGCCTGCCCTCACCGCCAGTGGGGGAAGAGGTCCACAAGCCTGCCCATTCATGGGCGGGTAGTTGACGGATACGACCCGCGCCGGGGTTTGTCCGGCGCGGGTCGTGGAACGGTGGCCGGGCGGACCCGCCCATGGCTGCATCGGCCCGCGACCAGCGGACCCGACGGGACGCGACGGCTGCGACGCTCAGTTCGGAGCCGTCGAGGAATTCCTCCACCACGCGACGGGATGAACGGTGCCGAGCACCCAGGCCACAGCGGCGGCCGCGCCAGCGGGGTCGCGCACGACGGAGAAGCTGCCGCTACCTGTGCCGCTGGCAAGCTTGACCACTGCCGGCAGACCGCAGGCGGCGAGCGCGTCCAACACCTGCGCCGGCCCCGTCACCGGCGCCGCCACGACCGTGCGGCCCGGATCGGCGGACAGGTACTGCCTCATCAGCGCCTTGTCCTGGATCAACAGGTCGGGCGGCGGCCCGCCACGGTGATGACACCGTCCGGCCGACCTCGCATCGGGCGAGTCCTAAGGCCGCTACTGCTCGGTGTCGACCGGCAGTTGCAGCACGTACGCTCGCACGGGTGCGGACAGCTCGTCATCGGTACGGTCCTGGCCGACCAGCTCGTACCAGGCCAGGTTCTCGATCCAGAAGCGGGCGATGAATTCGTCGAAGTCGGGGGCCACCCGCCACAGGTCCTCGGCGGCCTGCTCTGGCGCTACCTCGTACTCGTCGTAGGCCTCCGAGCCGGCAAGCACTTCGTGGCTGCCGTCGGGCAGCAGGTGCAGGTACCAGAACACGCAGCCCTGCCGGTCGTTGAGGAACCGCACCAGCCGGGCACCCTCTCGGACCGGGCTCGCGGCCGTCGGCAGACCCGCCTCCCAGTAGCAGGAGGTGCAGGTGGGCACCGAGTCCCGCAGCAGCGGATCGGCCATGAACGCGGCGAACGACTCCGGCAGTGCCGCTGGGTACTCGGTCGCGGCCACCGGGCCGCCGAGGGTGTCCATCCCGTACTCGCCCTTGGCCAGGTCACCGAGCGGAACTAGTTCGCGCATCCACTCGTGCAAGCCGCCGGGGTGGTCGCGCGGCAGTGTCGGCAGCACGGCACCCAGTGTGCCGCCGTAGGTGCCGTACACCGGCCGGAATCGGCCCAGCCCGAACGAGATCCAGCCGTTCTTGATCGTCATGGGCGGCCCGTAACCGCACGCACCGACACTACCGGCCACCCCGCGGTGCCCAAGCCGAGACGTCCGGGCGCGTGCCACGACCGCAGGTTGACGTGAACACGGTTCGCGCCGTTACCAATGGCGGACTATACCCAGCAGCATCCGAACCGGATTCCAGCAGCTCAGGGACCAATTGTGACCGTTGCAGCCGTGCGGACACGTCGTATGTAGCCCTACACCACAGTGGGAGTGTCTGGACAGTGGTTCGCGTGCCGGACACTTTACCGAGTATGCGGATTTCAGGCATCTCGCTGCGACGCTGAGGCGCCGGTTGTCACTCCTATCCTGGTCACCAACCTGGGCAGGTTCGTCGCCACCCGCTACCGAGACCAGCACGGGGCCGACCGCGTCGAGCTGCGCGTCGTGTTCGACCTGGCCGACGACAACGACATCGCCCAGGCGCAAACGCGGCACTTGCTCGCGGTCACGCACCTGGTCGTGACGCGCGTGTTCGAGCCGGCGCCGGGAAAGGAGCAGCGCAGATGAACTGCGTAGGCCTGTCGTGGCCTTCAGCTCAGCGCCAGAGGTCGGAACCTTCGCGGCCTGATGGGTCCATCGGCTGGAAGTCCTCGTGTAGCCCGGAGACGCTACGGCCGGACTGCCTGCCGTCCTTGTCGACCTCGACCAGGCACCAACCCGGTGACTCGGCCGGAGGCTCCGGATCGTGGCCTTCATCGACCCTGTGCAGCACCGCGAACGCGGCCTCCCGCGCAGCCTCGCGGGCGACGAGCACCAGGTCGTCACGGTCGGCGCCCGCGTCCAAGAGCCGCCTGCAACAGGCAGGTTCTCCAGCACACCTGGCCGACTCCACCCGTCCACAGCGTCTCGCCACACGTGCCGAAGCACCAGGAACCGCGCCATCTGCGGAATGCCTTCGGCGATCTCGGACCGAGCCCAGTCCTCGGGTCCCTCCGCGCCCAGCTGCTCAAAGCGCGCACGCAGCTGCACGGCCGCACCCCGTACCGCCTCATCCAGCGAGGCAAGCCACTCATCCCACGTTGGCCACGATCCCGACATAGCCGCAGTATGCCCGGCGCCCAACGCACGACACGCCAGCCCCGACTTCAGCCAGAAAGGCCAGCTTCGGTAACTCATCAGGTCATGGCGGCTGCGCTACGCCGACGCCGGCGTGCCGGTGTTCATGCTCGGCCGCACCAAACGCCCCGTCGCCCTCTGCCCCGCCTGCCAGGCCGCGCGCAGCGGAGGCACCCGACCGCCTCCACGCCGCACTCACCCCTACGTCATCCTGCCAAGCCCCGAAGCCGTCGACGCCGTCGCACTCTGGGTCGCCGCCACCCACACCCAAGCCGCATGGGCACACGCGCCACGGCTGGTCATCCGCGCGCCGGAGAAGCGGTGCGGCAAGTCGAGGCTGCTCGACGTCGTCGAGGGCACCTGCCACCTGCCGCTGATCACAGTCAACGCCAGCCCCGCCGCCAGGTACTCACTAGGTGGATCCTTCATCGCCCTGAATGCCGATGTCGATGGCCACGTGGGCGCCCACGCCGTCACGTTCCAGCTGGACGGGGAAGAATCCGTCGCCGACGGAAGTCATCGCGAACATGATGCGCGCTCCGCCGACGTCGATCGTGGCGGCCTCATGCTCGGACGCACGGACACCTGCCATCACCTGCCAATGATGGGAGTGGGGCCGGAAGTCGAAGACGAACCTCCGATCCGGTGCCGCGGTGCGACGCCTGTCGAGCGCGATGGCCTTGGCGTACGCGTCCGCGACTGGAAGGTTGAGCCACCCGAAGTGGTCATCACCGGGTGTGCCCGTGCGGGTCACGCCGAACTCGGCGGCGACCTCAGACTCGTGCAGTCCCCAGAACACGACGTCGGCAAGTCCGTCGACCGAGTCGTCGTGCACCCAGGCACTCAGCGCGTCCGCATCGGCGAACACGAACCGTGCCCAGTCGACACCAATCCTTCCCAGCGAGTGCGCACTGGTGCCCGGCTCGTTGCCGACCACGATGCGGATGCGCGCCCAGTCCCCCTGGCCGGAAGGTACTGCCATCACGGGCAGCGGCCGGTCGGTCGGCAGGCCTCCGATGGAGATCACCGGCACACCGGTGATCACGAAGCCGGGATCACCCGCAGCGATCGCGCGACGCGCGCGTTCCCGGTGCGGAAGCTGCCGGCCGAATGCACGCAGCTCCGCCTGCAAGCCATGTCGCCGGCAGTGGCTCTCGAACAGTTCGACCATCTGGGCGGCAGCATGTTGCGGGATGTCGTACAAGGCTCGACCGGCTTGCCGGTCAAACGACCGGGCCGCGACTTCGGCGTCCTGACCGACGACCTCGAAGTCAACGGCCGACGGTTCGTCGGGCTGGCGCATCTCCTCCGGCGAGCGGGACCCGGACCACAGCCCGAGATAGCCGCCGTCCATCAGCACCAACTCGCCCGAGGGAGACGTGATCTCGCCGAGTAGCACACCATCTTTCACGAACGCGCAGTGTAGGACCCACAGACGACCGCCGAAGAGCCGGTCACCACGCGTGCTAAGGACTGTCCAACCCACCGCCAGACGCATGTTCGTGGACGCCTTCAGGCGATAGCCCGATCCACAAGCAGGAACAGACCTCAGGCTCCCCGCCACGCAACGTCGTCACCCGGATCAAGGAGCACTTCCTCAGGCTTCGCCCCGCGCGACCCGTAGCGATGGAAGCGGTGATACGGTGCTCGAACCAATCCTCAAACACGAAAGGCCCAGCTCAGAGAGCCAGGCCAATCGATACATTCGGACATATCAGCATATGTCCGGCGGTGGACCATACCCGGCACAATCCGAACCGCATTCCAGCAGCTCACGGGCCGATTGTGACCGTACCGGCCGTCCGGACGCGCCGAATGTAGCCAGTTCTCGATGCGGGTGACGGGCGTCCGGGCACCACATTCGACACGGACCATCGATGCCGGTCGGGACGTGGTCTGACCGGCCGAACCATCAGTCGGCGGGCAGTTCGACCGGCGCGACGTGTCAGCGGAAGGCGTCGATGTTGCGCGCGGCCCAGGCGGCGAAGGGACGTGGCGATCGGCCCAGGACCTCGGCCACGTCCGGGCTGATCTGCTGCTCCCTTTCAGTCGGTGCGCCGAGGATCGCCAGCGTGCCCTCGACTACCGGCGGTGGCATGAACCGCAGCATCTGCTCATGGGCCTGGTCGGGCGTCTGCTCGACGAAGCCGATCGGCTCGCCGAGCGCGGCGGCGAGATCGGCAACCCGTTGGCGCGGCGTGCTCAGCGCCGGGCCGGTGAGCTCGTACGTGCGGCCGTCGTGCGCACCGTCGCGGAGGGCGACGGCGGCCACCTCGGCGATGTCGTCCGGGTCGACCACCGGCAGGCCGACGTCGCCGAACGGTGCGGCCACCGTCCGCCCGGCCCGGACCGATTCGGCCCATGCGAAGGCGTTGGAGGCGAAGCCGCCGGGGCGCAGGATCGTCCAGCCGAGGCCGGACCTGCTCACGAGGTCCTCGATGGCGTGCAGGGGTGCGTGCGACGCCGCCCCCGGCCGCGTGCCGACCGCTTGCGAGGACTGCAGCACGACGCGCTTCACGCCCCCGGCCGCGGCGATCCGCAGGATTTCGGGCATGTCGAGGTTCGCCCCGGCGCCCTCCACGAGCAGGAACAGAGCTTCGGCCCCGGCGAGTGCCGGGCGCAGGCTCTCCGGCCGCTCAAGGTCCGCGCGGTGGTGGCGAACCCCGTCTGGCAAGGCGACCGGGCGTCGGCCGCGGGACACCGCCGCCACCGCGGCACCCGACCTCGCGAGGATCGACGAGAGCGTACGGCCGACGTTCCCGGTGGCGCCTGTCACGACAAACATGTCTGTGTCTCCAGTTCGACCGCGTCGTTCGCGCGGCTGGAGAAGACGCTAGTAGCACGGATATAGTAGGTACCTAGAGGAAAGTAACGGATGTGTGATGGAGGGCACGTGGAACGGTCGACGGACCCTGAGCTGGCGTGCCCGGTCGCACCGGTCGTCGATATCGTGTTCAGTCGTTGGACCACGCCCATCCTGTGGGTTCTCCATGAGCACGGCCGGCAGCGTTTCGTGGAGTTGGAGCGCCGGCTGACAAGCATCACGCCGAAGGTGCTCACGCAGCGGCTGCGCCAGCTCGAACGCGACGGGCTCGTCACACGCACCTACCATGCCGAGGTGCCGCCCCGGGTCGAATACGAGATCACCGAGCTCGGTGCCAGCCTCGGCCCGCTCTTCGCGCACCTGGCCACCTGGGCCGACGCCCGCCTCGGAGACGTGGAGCGGGCACGGCGCGCCTACGACGGTGGGCGATGAGTCTGCGCCGATCTGATCATGCTGTTAGCGGGCCGGACCTCTACGCCCGCAGCGGGCCAATGACCTCGACGACACGGACCAGGCCGCAATCGTCGTGGTCGATCTCGAGGCGGCCGATCCTCCCATCGATGTATGCATACGCCTCCCGCCCCGAACCGCACCACGCGACCATGCCGGCCGAACGCATCAACCCGTGCACGAAGCGGTACTCGTGCAGATAGATGGGCCCGACCGTATCCAAACGCGCCACCTCGACCACGTCGCCGTCGTGGCAGACGAACGTCTCGTACCACAGACGGCCGTGAAGAAAGCCGCTGTACTCCTCAGTCACCACCGCGCGGCCCTCAGCATCCAACCCGATACGCGGTACGTCCCGATCAACAGGCGATCGCGCGTCGAGCCGGCGGCCAGCCTTGAGCAGATCCCGGTCGAAGTGCAACGGTCAGGTCAACCCCGAGCCAGGTGCCGTTTGTGGCGGTGAGCTGGTCCAGGACGGCGATCGCAGCCTCTCTTGGTGCGACCGTGGGCCGGTCGAGCGCGATCGTCACGTCCAGGGAGTGGATGACGGCATGGCTGAGTGCACCGGCTGCACCGCCGCCCGGCGGCTGCCGCGTGTGCAGTCTTGGCGATCGGAGCTGGTCGAGAAGGTCGATGAGCGGCAGCGATCGCGTCCGGCACCCCGCATGTGGTGCTCGCACACGGAGCGGACCGCCCGGACAACGCGCGCCGGCTGCACGCCCTCGGACTTGCCGAGTGGCTGCCCGCGGCACGGTGGCAGGTCGACGCGGTAGCCGAGCTCACCATCCGCGTGCCGACCGAACCGGCATATCGCGACCGAGCGTACACATTGGCGACCACATGGACCCGGACCGGACTGCCGCCGAGCCATGCATCCACCTCGAGGCACTGCTCGGCCGGCAGGTCCACGGGACCTGATCGGGCTGCGGTGGGGTGGCCCACATCTTCCGGTGACCGCTGGCGCGCCGCTTCGGACCATCCAGCCCGACGTATCGGTGCAAGGGTCACCGGCCGGACGGGCCGCCGCGCCGCGACAACTTGGCATGGCAGATCCGAAACGGTCCGAAACTTTCGGAATCCCCGGGCCGTGCGTCGCCCCACTTTTTCGGGCTCGATACCGACATATCGACGCCTGCCCCAACACGGCCGACCCCACGCCACTTCGATCTATGAAACGTTCCGCTGGTCCAGCCAACCCGGACATGATTTCCGAAATGTTTCCGGAAGTTGTTGACAGTGCGACAAGGTGGGATCAATATTGGTGCGATCGACAGATATCACTGTCGGTCCGGGCCAACCGCGGCCCGGCACTCCGGTCGTCGAACGCATGACGACTGGCCCCACCACCGCGTGGTACGGCCCACGCACGGTGGCCCGACACCACAGCCACCGACAGTCCTACCGGGTCGTATCACCCTGCCACACCTTTTCGCCAGCCTTCACGAGGAGGAAGCACGCACATGCACGAGGCACCCATCCAACGGAAGAGCCGCAGAGGCGGCCGCCTCAGAATGCTCATCGGCGGCGCCTGCGCCGTCGTGGCGGCCGTCGCCAGCACGTTGATGGCCACCAACGCTTACGCCGAGGCCGACCGGCAGGTCTGCTCGAACACCACCGGCACGCACAACGGGTTCTACTTCTCGTTCTGGAAAGACAGTGGCGACGCCTGCATGGTGCTGCGCGAGAACGGCCGCTACTCCAGCTCCTGGAGCAGGAGCACCAACAACTGGGTCGGCGGCAAGGGTTGGGCCACCGGTAGCCGGCGGACGGTCAGCTACTCGGGCACCTACAACCCGGGCAACAACAACACCTACCTCGCCCTGTACGGGTGGACGCGGAACTCGCTGATCGAGTACTACGTTGTGGAGAACTTCGGCAGCTACAACCCGAGCAGCGGCGCTCAGCGGCTGGGCACGGTCACCACCGACGGCGGCACCTACGACATCCTGCGCAGCCAGCGGGTCAACCAGCCGTCGATCGACGGCACCGCCACGTTCTACCAGTACTGGAGCGTGCGCCAGCAGAAGCGGAGCAGTGGCACCATCACCTTCGCCAACCACGTCGACGCCTGGGCCCGCGTCGGCCTCAACCTCGGCAGCAGCTGGGCCTACCAAGTCATGGCGACCGAGGGCTACCAGAGCCAGGGAAGCTCCGACATCACCGTCCGGGAAGGCACCAACCCCGATCCTGGACCCACCACTGGTCCGCCGAGCGGTACCAGCCAGATGATTGTGGGTCAGCAGTCCGGCAGGTGTCTCGACGTCCCGAACTCAAGCACCACCAACGGCACCCAGCTCCAGTTGTACGACTGCTGGGGTGGCTCGAACCAGCGGTTCACTCACACCTCAAGCAGGCAGCTGACGGTGAACGGCAAGTGTGTGGACGCCTCAGGCACCAGCAACGGCACCGCGGTGATCCTCTATGACTGCCACGGCGGCGCGAACCAGCAGTGGAATGTCAACAACGGCACCATCACCAGCGCGCAGTCAGGGCTGTGCCTCGACGCCGGCGGCACCGGCAACGGGACGAAGATCCAACTGTACAGCTGCTGGGGCGGGTCGAACCAGCAGTGGAGCTTCCGGAACTGACCCGGCGCCACGGGGCCAGGCACGGACCGGTCTGACACCGAAGGCAGGTGCGGCTGGGGTGCCGACGATGGTCGGCACCCCAGCCTCCGTGCGGGGCCATCCGGCGGGGTGCCCGGGAATGGACGGCTCCGGTCAGGACGTGGTGCCGGTGACCGGAGCTACTTGTGAACACGCGATGGCGGTGACCACTGCCAACCTGCTGCGTTGACGGGGCACGCGGGGTGACGGGAGTGCCGCCTGCATCGCGCCCCATGTTTCCCTGCATACGGAAGAGGTCATGATCTCCCCAGCGACACCATCATTGCCAGTCGCAGTCCCCGTCACAGCGTCGCCCGCGGTGCGCCGGGACACTCCGGCCCGACCAGCCGACCTGGCTGAGGTCTACGAGTGGTTCACCGGCTGACCAGTGCGCGCTGAACAGCGAAAAGGGGTGGGGGTGTATGCGGCCAGCAGGTCACGCTCCCGGCCATGTCTCCAGCGGAATGCCGTGACGCCAGCACAGTGATCATCTCTGCAGGGCCGGTAGCCTGCGGCCGCTGTTCGCCGTGCTGGCTGTCCTGGCAGCGGCCGTCGCTGTCTGGGCCGCATCGGCGGCGCCCTCCGAAGCACCGCTGCCCAAAACTCGGCAGACCGTGATGGATCTGGTGCGCGGCTACGACCCTGACCTCGACCCCGGCGGCCGGCATGCCGGCACGCTTGCTGACACTCTCGTCCAAGCCCTGCAGATGACCCGATTAACAGGGTATTCGCCCATATTCGCCGATTGTCGGGTCACAGAAGAGCGCTCCGGAACTCCTCCGACGACAGCCAGCCCGCTGACCTGCCAATTCAGAGACCATAGTAAGGTCCAAATTACGAAAGAGTCCTTACTTGTGGAGCAATTTTGCCCACATACATAAACGAAGCCATCTGAAGGAACCCCTTCAGATGGCTTCTGACCTGCATATATTGGTGGACCCTACCCGGCAGAATCCGAACCGGATTCCAGCAGCTCAGGGGCCAACTGTGTCCGTCACCGCGATCCGACGACGGTCTATTTGATCGTGGCCAGCGAAGCGGCGCGACCCGGCGGGTCGCGCCGCGTGCGTGTGATCTGGAGCCTGAACAACGCGGCAGCCGCGAGTTCGACAGCGGATTGGGTTAAGAGGAAGCGTCCTCGGCCTGCGAAGCTCTGACTTGTCGAAGATCCAGATCGTCCGCCACAGAAAGTCACTCACCAGATGCAGGATGCCGAAGCCGCCCAGGCCCGCGCGGGAAGGGTGCTTCGCGCCGTCAAGAGCGCTCCTCTCCTGGTGTTGGCCCGACATCAAGCCCTGTCGGCCCGCCCTGCCCTGCACTACCTGGTTTACGACCCGCCGTCCGGCGGTGCCGACGGCTCAGCCGCAGCACGGCGTACCCGATGGTCAGGAGTGTGATCACCAGCCCGGCTCCGTCGATCAGCGGCCGGTAGCGGTGGATCGCCGGGCCCGGGTCCTGAGGTCCGGGCTGCCGCGGGCTCCAGTCCACTCGACCGGTCGCCACGGTGAGCGCGCCGACCGGCGCGGACGGGTATGCCGGTGTCTTCATGATGAGCTCAGGCACCTCGGTCAATCGCACCACGTCCCGGGGCAGCGCGACGATCGGGCGTCCGTCCTGCCAGGCGAGCACGACCGGCAATCCGTGGGTCTGCACTTGCTCGGGCATACGCTGCAGCATGGACTGCCATTGCAGGCAGGTCCCGGTCGCCCCGGTGTCCGCGTCCAGCAGGCACAGATCGCCTACGTCAACGGCGATGCTCCTGCCGTCGGGGGTCCAGGCGAGCTGCCCGGCGAGGCCGCCGAGCGTACTCATCGACATCGACCGGCTCCAGCCAGGGCCGCCGTCGCGACGGTGGGTGTAGAGGTCGCCGTGACGCTGCACGGCCAGCGTCGAACCGTCCGGTGACAGCGCGGCATTCACCTCGCGCGGCAGCGGGCCGTCGGCCAGCGGTGCCGTCCACGCCACCGCACCCGAGGGCAGGTCCACCACGCGGATCTCGCCGCGCACCGGATGCAGGTACCAGGGATTGTCGAAGTGGACAAGCACGGCCTGGCGGCTGTCCGGGGAGAAGGCCAGCGGCTGGCCGGCCGTCAGCGCTCGACTGTCGCCCGTCGTCACGTCGAGGAGCCGGGTGTGCTCGCTGTGACCTGTCATCAGGTACCGCCCGTCGGGCGACAGCAGACTTACCCCGGTCCACGGCTCGTCGTCGCGGGCCGGGTCGTAGGTGCGGTACGTGTCATCGGGGCCGACCAGCATCAGCGGCCCGACGGGGAGTTGCTGGCTCACCCCCTGGCCCTCGCGGGGCACGGTGACGGTGTTGGCCGGGTCGCCGTCGAACGCGACCAGCGCCCGGCGCAGCGGGGCGTGCCGGATGTCCGCGGTCCAGTCCGGGGCCTGCACGACGTGGGCGGGTAGCGGGTCGACGGTGGTGTCAGATGTGGCCGGGGCCAGTGGCACGGTGCCCCGGACTGTCAGGCCGACGCCGCCCAGCAGTGCGACGGCGGCGGCCAGCCCGGCCAGACGGCGGTGCAGCCGGTCGCGGCGTGCCCGGTCGAACAGCCCCGGCGGCACCGGCACGGGCGGGGAGTTGTCGGCGACCCGGTGCAGGGCGTCGCGCAGAGCGGCCGTCATCGGGCTATCACCTCCTGTGGCAGCTGGCCGTCGACCAGCTGCGCCAGTTGCGGGTTGAGGGCGCGCAGCCGCATCAGCGCGTGCCGGGTCTGGCTCTTCACCGTGCCGACGGAGCAGTCGAGCAGCTCCGCGGTCTGGGACTCGCTACGGTCTTCGTAGAAACGCAGCACCAGCACAGCTCGCTGCTTCGGAGTGAGACGGCGCAGCGCGAGGTCGAGCACGACACGGGTGTCGCGGCACGGTTCGGTGGCCGGGGTCTGCGGGGGCTGGTCGGCGAGCAGTTCCGGGGGTCTGCGGCGCAGCGCGCGCCAGCGGGACACGGACTGGGTGTAGAGCACGCGCCGGACGTAAGCCTCGGGTTCGTCGAGCCTGGCCCACCGCACGGCGGCACGGGCCAGCGCCGACTGCAGCAGGTCCTCGGCGTCCTGCCGGTGCCCCGTGAGCAGATACGCCGTTCGACCGAGCGCGGCCGAACGGGCGGCCACGAATTCCTCGAACGCCGCGCGCGCCTGTGCCGTGTCCATGACACCTCCCCCTGACCTGACGCCTGGCGGGCACACCGTGGAGGGAACCCGATTCCGGCCGGGCCGCCGGGCCGTAGCATCGTGTCGGAGACCGCCAGCCTGGTCAAGCTGAGCTTCCCCCGCTGGTCGGGAGCCTTTCGATTCCGACCCCAAACCGGTGGTAATGCACCTCGCCGCTCAGCTCGGGGTGCACCCCGAAGCGCTGCGCGGCTGGATCCGCCAGGACCAGGCCGACCACGGTGAACGCCAAGACCGGCTCACGACCGCCGAGACCGAGGAGGTCCGCCGGCTGCGCAAGGAAGTCGCTGAGCTGCGCCGAGCCAACGAGATCCTCAAAGCGGCCAGCATTTTTTCGCACAGGAACTCGACCCGACCCGGCGACGGTCATGACGCTCGTCACCGAGCTTCGCGGCCGCTTCGGGGTCGAGCCCATCCTCCGGGTCCTCAACATCGCCCCCTCGACCTACTACCGGTGGGTCGCCCGTGAGACCCACCCCGACGAACGCGAGGTCGAAGACCGCGGCCTGCTCACCGAGATCGTCGACATCCACGACCGGTCCGGCCACACCTACGGCAGCCCCCGCGTCCACGCCACCCTCGCCCGCCGCGGCATCCGCATCGGCCGCAAACGCGTAGAACGGCTGATGCGCGAACACGGCCTGCACGGCGCGTTCCTCCGCAAGGGCTGGCGCGGCGGGTCCACCAAGCAGAACCCGAAAGCAGACCCGGCACCCGACCTCGTCAACCGGGACTTCACCGCCGGCGCCCCGAACCGGTTGTGGGTCGCCGACGCCACCCGCATCGTCACCGGGCAGGGCGTGCTCTGGCTGGCCGCGGTCCGCGACGCGTTCTCCAACCGCATCGTCGGCTGGAAGACCTCCGACCGGTGCGACACCGACCTCGTCCTCGGCGCCCTCGAATACGGGATCTGGTCCCGCGACGTCCGCGACGGACAGTTGATCCACCATTCGGATCGCGGATCGACCTATACCGCGATCCGCTTCACGGAACGGTTGGCGGACAACGGGATCCTGCCCTCGATGGGGTCCGTCGGCGACTCTTTCGATAACGCCCTGATGGAGAACTTCTTCTCCACCCTGAAGATCGAACTCGTCTACCGCACCTCATGGCGAACCCGCGACGAAGCCGAGAACGCGATCTTCGCCTACATCGACGGCTGGTACAACCGCGAACGCATCCAGAAAGACCTCGACTGGCAGTCCCCAGACGAGTACGAGGCAGCCTGGTATGCAAAGAACATCGATACCAACCGACCAGCCAACCCCACCCCCGAACCAGCCCTCACCAGTTAATCCACCCTCCCGAACAGCGGGGGAAGCTCAACCGGACGACTGACGTACTCGGCCGACATAGCGGCTTTCGCTACTTTGCACACGGCCGGCGGCGGTGAAGTCTCGCCGGACCAGTCGTCGTGCACCACGCTCCGACTCTGCGGCCCTTGCCGCGCCGCTTGCGGTCGCTACTGACCGCAGGGCGGTCGCATCGACGTCGGGTTCCTCAGTGACTACAGTAGTCGGCAGCTGGCTGCAAGCTCGCTATCAGCGGCCCGTGTTTGCAGCTCTGCTGGCCTGAAAGCAACGCCGTGTTAGCGGATGTCCGCAAGAGCCCTGCCTGCATACGCCCACAGCTGGTCTGCTGTTGCCTGGTCGACGGCATGTGCGGCAACGCCTGCTTTGGCTTGAGGACCGCCGTCGACCACCTGAGCTTCTTGGTTGTCGTCAAAGTATCGGCCGGTGACTCCTTCGACAAGCGGTGACGCCGCAAGCAGCACGGTCGTTGCCGCGCCCTGGGCGGTCGTCTTGTAGAACGGCAGATCGATTCGGTTGCCGCCGTCGTCGAGCACCCCGAAGTGCCGCAACGTGGCCTCGTCCATATGCCGCTGCAGTCCGGTGTTGATGTAGCCGGGGTTGAGGGCGTTGGCGGTGATCCCATCTCCGGCCCAGCGCCCCGCGATCCCTGTGGACAGCAGGACGGTCGCGGTCTTCGAGCGGCCGTAGGCCACCCACGGATCGTAGGGGTGCCGGTCGAACTGCGGGTCGTCAAAGTCGAACGGCTCAGCCAGGTGCGCCCCAGAGCTGACGATCACGACCCGGGCGTCGCCTGCAGCTTTCAGATTGGCTTGCAGGCCGCGTGCCAGCGCGAAGTGGCCGAGGTAGTTGGTAGCCAATTGCAGTTCCCAGCCCTGCGCGTTGAGTTGCCGTGTCGGGATCGCCATGATCCCGGCGTTGGCGACCAGCGCGTGCAGGGGCCCGTCCCAGTCGGCGACGAACGCGTCGACCGAGTGCAGGTCGGCCAGGTCGATAGCCGCCGCCCGCACCGCGCCGCGTTCGGAGCCGGCGAACTGTGCCACGAGCGCATCTGCTGCAGCCGGGTCACGGGTGGCGATGGTGACTTGGGCACCCGCCCGCGCCAGGGCACGGACGGTTTCGGTGCCGATACCGGAAGCGCCGCCGGTGACGATCATGCGTCGATCGGTGAGATCGACTCCCTGCAGGATCTCTGTGGCGGTCGTGCGTGCGGTGAACGGGGTGCTGATTCTCGATCGGGCTGTCATGCAGCCAACCCTATGGGCTAAATCCTGGACTGTACGTAGCATAGAGTCCAGGTTTCTTTAGCCTGCGTCCAACGTGAGGACTTGTGGATCCGCTAGACGACGTACTCGCACTCCTCAAGGCCAACGCCCACGTGTCTTCGGCATTGTGGGCTGGCGGCCGGTGGGCGCTGCGCTTCGACCCGCCGTCTGGGGTCAAGTTCAACGCGGTACGCCGCGGCAACTGCCTCTTGTGGCTCGACGGCGAGGCTGAGCCGGTAGTGCTGGCCGAAGGCGACTGCTTTCTGCTCACCAAACCACTGGGATTCACCCTCGCAAGCGATCGGCAGACACCGCCTCAGCCAGCCGGTCCTCTATTCGCGTCGGCCGTTGACGGCGTCGCCCGGGTCGGCGCGGACGAACAGGTGAATCTCATCGGCGGCGCGTTCGCCTTCACCGCGCGAGCGGGCTCCCTGCTGCTCGACTCGTTGCCACCTCTCATTCATGTTCGCGCTACCGACGCCGAGGCCACGACCGCGCATTGGGCGATCGACCAGATCGACGCCGAACTGCGCACAGCTCAGCTCGGCGGCACGCTGGTCGCCGAGCATCTGGCGATGGTCTTGCTGATCCGGATACTGCGCCTGCACCTGTCTCACAACGGCGGTACCGGCTGGCTGGCCGGGCTCGCCGACCCTGTGCTGGTCCATGCACTGCGGGCGATACACGCCCGCCCAGCCCATCCATGGACTGTCGCTGCTCTCGCACGAACTGTCGCCGTGTCCCGGTCAACGCTGGCCGCCCGCTTCAAGAAGGTCATCGGCCAAGGCCCACTGGAGTACCTGACCGGTTGGCGGATCGAGCTGGCAGCCGACCGTATCCGCCGCGGCGACGAGACGCTCGCCAGCATTGCGCGTACCGTCGGGTACAGCTCGGAAAGCGCCCTGAGCGTGGCGTTCAAACGGGTAACCGGAATGACTCCGCGCACCTACCGCCGCCAGGCAGGTATCACCTGATCACGCCGTACGGTGTTGACACAACGAGTGGCGATAGGCTCCTGATCATCAGGTTAGCGGTCCCCGACGAGGTCCGAAGTCCAACCTTCGCCGATCGACGAGCGGCAGCCCGTGAGCGCCATTCAGAAGTCGGTTCCGAAGCCGTCGTGAGCGACCTGCCCCTACCAGCGCGGCGATGATGTCGCCCTGATGACCAACGGGTTGGGCGGCACCCCGATCGGCTAGCTGTACCTGCTCTACGGCCGCGCTCATGAACAACTCGCCGCCCGCGGGATCCAGGTGCGGCGCAACTACGTCGGCGAGTGAGGCACGTCCCTGGACCTGGCAGGCGCCTCGCTGACCCTGGTCAAGCTCGACGACGAGATCCTCAAGGGTCTGGCCGCGCCGGCGAGATCGCGATCCGTACCTTCTGACGACCGGTCGCCGGTCCTGCGGAACCATGTTCTCCTTCAGCGGCAGCTGCTCCGGGCGGGGCACGCTGCTGTAGAACCAGGTGCCCGCGATCAGCCCGACACCGGTCAGCATGACGGCGACGATCATGCCCGCGATCAGCGCCCGCCGACGCCGCGGGCTGCGCTTCTTCTTCGCCACGGGCTGCGCCGCCCCGCCGGCCCGGCCGGTCGCCGGCGGCGCGGGCGGCCGCGCCCGGCCGATGACCTGGAGGTCGTCGATGACCCAGGACCATATCCGCGAGACCCGCACCCAGTCCTGGTGGCTCGGCGGTCCGTCCGCCGGCAGCGTGGTGAAGGTCTCCGCGACGTCGGCGAGCGGGATGCCCAGACGCCGGGCTGCGAGACGAGCGCGAACGACGTCCCGGACGGTGAGGAGGTCCTTGGGATGCGAGATCGGCGCGGCTCACCCTGAGCACACCGGTGACCCGCGCTCGGCCTCGCCGGGCCAGTCGCCACGTCCATCCGTGCCGCGCTCGCGCCACGGTTGGCATAGATTCGTCAGGTGATAGATCCTTTCGAGGCGGCTGGACGCATACGTCCTGCTTACCTCGACGTCGACTGGGCCGCCGGGCCGCTGGGACCCGTGTCCTCGTGGAGTCCGACGCTGATCGGCCTTGTCGACATGCTGTTGCGCACCCGCAACGCGGTCACGTTGTTCTGGGGCCCGCAGTTCGTGATGGTGTACAACGCCGCATATGCCGACATGATCGGCGACAAACATCCGGCAGCTCTCGGCGCGCCCGCCGCCGACGTGTTCGCCGAGATCTGGGACGACATCGGCCCGATGCTGGACTCGGTGCTGTCCGGCGGCGACGCGACGTGGACCGAAGACATGAAGCTGTACATGGACCGGCACGGCTTCACCGAGGAGACCTACTTCACGTTCTCCTACTCCGCCGTGCGCGGCCCCGACAGCCTCATCGAGGGAATCATCGACATAGCCTCGGAGACCACGGAGCAGGTGATCGACCGGCGGCGGCTGGAACTGCTCGGCCGGCTCACCGACCGCATCGGCGACGCCGCAACGATCCCGGGCCTGATCGCGCAGGCGTTGCCGGTGCTGCGTTCCGTACCCGACGACCTGCCCGACGTCGATATCCGGCCAGGCGGCGATACGGCCGACGGCCGGGTCTCCCTGCCGCTGACCGACGGCCTCCACCTGGTCACCAGGCTCAACCCTCACCTGCCCGACGACGCCGGCTACCGCGGATTCCTCCGGCTTGCGGCTGTCGCACTCGTGCAAGGTCTTCACCGGGCCGCCGCCCGCCGGGCGGCCGCCACCGAACGGGAGATGGCCGAGGCGCTGCAGCGGTCCCTGCTCAGCCGACCGGCACAACCCGACAGCCTCGACGTGGCAGTGCGATACCACCCGGCTTCGCGTGGTGCCCAGGTGGGAGGCGACTGGTACGACGCCTTCCTGCTCCCCGACGGCACACTCGCCGTCACGGTCGGCGACGTCACCGGCCACGACCGGCAAGCCGCCGCCGCCATGAGCCAGATCCGCAATCTCCTGCGTGGTATCGCCCACGCCCGGCCCGCATCCCCGGACCAGACCCTGACCGCACTCGACGACGCGATGACGGGGCTGTCCATAGACACCCTCACCACCGTCGTCCTCGGCTACATCGACCTGAGCACCAACGTGTTGCGCTGGTCCAACGCCGGGCACCCACCCCCGCTGCTGATCAATCCCGACGGCACCGTCGACATCCTGGAAGAACCGGCCGAACTATTGCTCGGCACGCGAACGAAGGTTCCACGGTCACAGCACCACCTGCGGCTTGCGCCCGGCACCACGCTGATCCTCTACACCGATGGACTGATCGAACGCCGCGACCGCGGCCTCGACGACGGCCTGGCCGTCCTGCGCGCCGCGTTGGCCGGCCGGCACCAGTCGACTGCCGAACAGCTGTGCGATGACCTGCTGGCCAGTGTCACCGACTGGGCTGAAGACGACATAGTGCTCCTGATCGCCCGCCGCCACCCACACTGACGGATTCCACCCGAAGGACGCCTGTCCGCAGGCCGCAAGCACTCCGCACCAACACACCGTTCTGCACAGACTCTCAGTTCTGTCGGCGTCTGATCCACCAGAAGCACGTACCGACCAGAGCTGCGCACAGTGCGAGGAAGAGTCCGCTTTCCATCCACTGCAGAGGCCAGTAATGGCTCGCGGGGTGGTAGGTGACTGTCTGATGGAGGTCGTACTCGGCCAGGCATGCGCCGATGTCAGGCAGTCTCGGAACGTCGCCCCCGTCGGGAAAGCAGTCACTGTAGTCAGCGATGCGGGCCACCTGCCCGGACGGGTTCTCCACGGGCGGCCGGGAGGTCAGCCAGGCGTCCTGTGGTATCGGCAGGCCGAAGTGGAAGTCGGTCTGCGTGCCTTGGAAGTCGTGAAACCGGCTCGCGCTGGCCTGGTCGATCGAGTAGGTGCTCGTCGTCGACGGCAGCAGGTGAGGTCGGATGAGGGCCGGCACGAGAACTTGGACCGCCGCGAACACGGCCAGCGTGATGGCCATGGCCGGCAGCGTCCGGCGTAGCAGCAGTCCCAGCGTGACGCCCAGCGCGAAAGCGAACGCGGCGTAGCCCAGCGGGACGATGCCGCGGGAGGCGAAGGTCATCGCCGCCCACCGATCGCCGTTGAGGTGGTCCAGTGGCCCGGCCCACCAGCTCAGCAACCAGGTGAGGAGCGCGGTGGCAGCGATCGCGGCGACGCCGACGACGCTGACTTTGACCGCGAGCCACCGGGTGCGCGTCACCGTCTGGTTCCAGGCGAGCTGGTGGGTGCCTGTTTCCAGTTCACGCCCGATCAGTGGCGCGCCCCAGAAGATGCCGATCGCCGCCGGGGACGCGATCACAAGCAGTTGCAGAAGCACGAACATGGGCTCGTAGCTTCGCTGCAACTGGCTGAGCTGGGCGCCCAATGCCCGCGCCCCCGCGGTCGCTCCGTCGCAGGCGTCCGGCAAGGCGCACCAGGCCAGAGCCGTGGTGTAGCTGTGGTGCATCCGCCACCCGGTGACCAGGAACAGGATCGCCGCGGCGGCGAGCAGAGCGAGGCCGGTGACGGCCTGCGGGCGGAACTGCCGCCAGGTCAGCCAGATCATCGTGCCTCTCCCCTCGGTCGCGTCGTGGCAGGAGCGCCATGGTCGAGGCCTCGCTCAAGGTAGGTGAGCACCAGGTCCTCGAGTTCGAGGTGTTCGGCGGTCCAGTCATCGGCAGGCAGTGGGCTTGGGGTTCGTACGACGAACGTGGACTGACGGTCGGTGTGCTCCGCGGAGACGAGCTGCAACCCGGCGGGCAGGTCGGCTTCCCGGCGCCGCGTGCACACGATCCGGTGGTGCTGCGCGAGCAGGTCATCGACTTCACCGGCGAGCTGTACGCGGGAGGAGACCAGCACGACGAGGTAGTCGCAGACGCGTTCGAGGTCGGAGATCAGGTGGGAGGAGAGGATCACGCTGGTGTCGTGCTCGGCGACCGACTCCATCAGGTGCCGCAGGAAGTCACGACGTGCCAGCGGGTCGAGGCTGGCGACCGGTTCGTCGAGGATGAGCAGTTCGGGTCGCTTGGCCACCGCGAGGGTGAGGGCGAGCTGTGCACGTTGCCCGCCGGAGAGCTTTCCCGCCTTCTGTTTCGGGTTGAGGCCGAGCTGTTCGATGCGGGCCTGTGCGAGCTTCGCGTCCCAGCCCGGGTTCATCTTGGCGCCGAGCGTCAGATGGTCGGCGACGGACAGGTTCGCGTACGTGGGGGTGTCCTGGGCGACGTACCCGACCCGGGCCAGTTGCGAGGTCGCGCCATCGGGCCGTTCGCCCAGCACCTCGATCTGCCCTGTGGTCGGCGCGAGCATGCCGCAGGCGATCTGCAGCAGGGTGGTCTTGCCCGCGCCGTTGGGCCCGACCAGGCCGATGACGTGGCCCGGCGGAAGCTCCAGGGTGCAGTCGGTCAGCGCTTGGCGTTGGCCGTATCTCTTGCCCAGCGCGTGGGCTTGCAGGATGGCTGTCATCTCTCCTCTTGTTCGCTCTCGCGCAGGGTGTTCTGGAACATGGCCTCGATGCCGGGCCCGGTCAGGCCCGCAGCGCGAGCTTTGTCCATCCAGGCGCGAAGCTCCTGCTGCAGCGGCCCGTGCTCGGTGAGCGACGCGTGGCCGAGCGATCGGGTGATGAACGTGCCCACCCCTGGCTTCGCGGCGGCCAGGCCGAGGTGTTCGAGTTCGCGGTAGGCCTTGCTCACGGTGTTCGGGTTGATCGCCAGCTTCGCGACCACCTCCTTGACCGTGGGCAGCTTGTCGCCCTCGGCGAGCAGCCCCAAGAGCAGCGCTTGGCGCACCTGCCGGACGATCTGCAGGTACGGGGCGACGCCCGAGCGCACGTCGAGGTGAAAGTCGATCACCCAAAATCCTGTTCCACTAGGAAACTAGTGGAATGAGAATGCACATCTACCCGGTTGCGTGTCAAGCAGCAGTCATCTGAGCATCTCGGGTACGGCCGACGCGACCTCAACTCTTGGCGCCCATCGATATCGAAGTTATTGTTAGTTAGTTTTCCTATCAATCCCTTTGATTGAGGTGAGTGGATGAACCGTTCGCATGTCACCCTCGCGGCCATGGCCATCGCCCTCGCCGGCGTAGCGGCCGTCCTGGTTGCCCCATCAGCACAGGCCGCCCCGGTATGGCAGCTGCGCTGGGCTCCCAACGCCGGCACGGCCGGCCTCGGCGCCTTCGAGTCCATCGAGGACGACCGAGCCGACTCGCACACCGCCGCCGGTCCGCACATCAAGGTCGTCGGCAACGACTACCGGTTCGACATGCACATGGTCGACCGTGACACCGAGACCGACCGCCAACGCCACGAGGTCACCGGCAACCGCACGTCCGCATCGAGCTACCTCGAGTGGAACCTGGGCCAGACCTGGCGCGTGACCTACTCGATGTACATCCCCAGCTCGCTGAAGGCAACCACGTCCTTCACCCACATCATGCAGACCAAGCAGCCGGGCGCCGGCACATCACCCATCACGGTCACCTCGCTGCGCCGGGTCAACGGCGTGCAGACCATCGAGCACAAGGTCATCGCCGGGGACGTCCTGGTAGGCCGGACGAACCTCGAACCGCTGCACAACAAATGGATCGACATCGAGTACGAGATCAAAATCGGTGACGGCACCGCGGGCTCCGTCCGCTGGGTGATCCGCAGCGCCGGCACCACGATCCTCGACGCCACCAAGACCGGAGTCGACACCTTCCTCGCCGACCGGGTCCGCCCGAAGTGGGGAATCTACCGGTCCCTCGGCGACACGTCCGGCTCGCTTCAGGACACCTACCTGCTCCTGCGGGACATGAAGGCGTACCAGCTCGTCAACGGGCCGGCCCCGTCGCCGACCCCGACCGCCACGACGCCGAGCCCCAAGCCGACCCCCACGCCCTCAGCCAGCGCGACCGGCACGACGAGCTGGCGGGCGGGTGTCGCCTACGCCGTAGGAGCCCAGGTCACCTACGCCGGAATCTCCTACCGGTGCCTGCAGGCCCACACCGCGCAGACCGGCTGGGAGCCGCCCAACGTACCGGCGCTCTGGCAACGCCTGTAAGCGGACGGGAGGGGGTCGACAGCCGGCCCCCTCCCGCCACCAAGCGGCTGCGCGGTCACGTGGTGGCGCCGACCGGCTGCCGCGTCACCTCGAAGCCGCTGGGCGAAGACGCGGAGCTGATGAGCAGTCGAGGGCTACCGGAACCGTCCGCGGGCACGGCCCAGATGTCCGAGCCGCCGGCTGCGCCCGGCTTCGCGTAGGCGACCAGCTCATCGGACAGCCATTGCACCTGGTCATCGACACTGACGGTCTCCGCCAGCGGCGTCTCGCGCATCGTGGCCAGGTCCAGCACGTGCAGCCGCCACGCTCCGTCGGCCGAAGACGAGACCCGCTTCTTGAACACCAGGCGCCTGCCGTCCGGTGACAGCGACGGACATTCCACATCGGCCCGCAACGACCGCGCCTCCCACTTACGGTAGTCGCCTTCGACCAGGTACGTTCGCCCCTGAGTGGAGACCGTCGCGTAGAAGCGGTTGTCGTCGGCGGCGAACGTGACGCCCCAGACGTTCACGTCCGCGGCATGGTGACGCCTGCGGTCGAGGTAGAGCGGGATGGTCTCGATGTTGACGATCGGATAGCCCGTCCTGGTGTCCAGGATCCCGGTCCAGGTGGAAAAGCCGGTGGCGTTGTACGTCTCGCCGGTCACGAAGACCGTCCAGGCGACCATTCTGCCGCTGGGTGAGACCCGGGCGCGGCTCGGGATGCCCGCGAGGTTGAGGCGGTTCGTCTCGCGCAGGCCGCTGTCGAGGATCAGCGCGCTCGTCCCGGGCAGGCCGCCGCGCACCTCGGCCACCAGGCAGACCGCAGTTCCGCCGGACGAGTGGAAACGTCGACAGTGCAGATCGCCGACGGTGCGGGCCGCGCCCGGGTCGTCGGCCGGCACGGCCGCGACCCTGCCGGCCGCGTCGAGGAACAGCAGTTGCCCCGGGCGGCTGGTGTCCAGTTCCACACCGGCCGCCGACGGGTCGGCCGTGGCGGTCACGGCATAGGTGATGGCGACCGCGGCAAGCGTCACGGTGGCCGCCGCGAGGCTGAGAGCACGTTTCACAGGATCACCTTCCGGGCGGTGAGCAGGGACAGCGCAAGGCCACCGGCCATCACGAGCAGCCCGGTGCGGGCGTCCCAGGCGGTCCAGAGCGCGCCGAAGACGACTGACGAACCGAGCCGCGCGAGCGCCTGCGCGGTCTGCAGCACGGCCATGCCGCTGGTGCGCAGGGCCTCGGACAGCAGCGGTCCGGCGGCCGCCATCAGGACGCCGTCGGTGGCCGCGTAGAAGGCGCCGTGCAGCACCAGGACCGTGATCAGCACAGCGATGCCGGTCCCCATGCTCGCGAGCACGAGGTAGGCGGCGAGGAGGGCGAGGTGCCCGCCGAGGAACACCTTGGCACTGCCGGTCCGGTCGGCCAGCCGTCCGAGCGGCACGGCGAGCAGCAGGAACACGGCGGCGGTGGCGAGGGGCAGCAGCGGGAACAGCCTCGGTGGGATGACGAGCTGCCGCTGCAGCAGCAGGTAGACGAAGAAGTCGCTGACCGTCACCAGGCTGAGCAGGACGCTGACGGCGCAGATCCGCCGGAAGGCGCGCCCGCCGGCGATGGCGCGCACGGCCGTCCCGATCCGCGGCGGGTCGGCCGGCACGCTGCTGCGCGGGTCGCGCACGTAGAGCGCGAGCAGCACCAGGCCCAGCGCCGCGACACAGAAGGCCGTCACGAAGACGGCCTCGTAGGACCCGGCTGTCGCGGCGAGTATCCCGAACGCGGCGAGCGGGCCGAGCAACGCCCCGAAGGTGTCCATGGCCCGGTGCACACCGAACGCGTGCCCGAGCTGTTCCGGCGGTGTGGACAGCGAGATCATCGCGTCCCGCGGGGCTGTCCGCAGGCCCTTGCCGGTGCGGTCCGCGGCGATCACGGCGCCCAGCGCGCCCACGGAAGTGCCGGCCAGCAGCAGGCCGAGTTTGGCCAGGGCCGAGATGCCGTAGCCGCCGGCGGCGACGAGTTTGCGCCGGCGCCAGCGGTCGGAGGCGTGCGCGCCGGCGAGGCGCACCAGCGCGGTCACGCCGAAGTGGAGGCCGTCGAGCACGCCGACCTGCAGGGGGTTGAGCCCGAGTGCGAGGACGAGGTAGAGCGGCAGGACGGCGGTGACCATCTCGGCGGAGATGTCGGTGACCATGCTGACCATGCCGAGGGCGAGGACGTTCGCCGGGACGGAGCGCAGCAGCGCCCGTCCCGGCGCACGGTTGGCGGTGATGTACATCAGTGGCAGGCGTAGGTGGGGCTGGTGTCCTTGACCGCGCCGTCGGTCGCGATCAGCTGTGAGGAGAAGGTGCTGTCGGTGAACGTCAGCTTGATCACCCCGTACGTCCCGGACAGCCGTTTGAGGCTGTTGGGCTGCACGTTGACGATCGGGTAGGGCGGCGCGCCGGCCATGCCGCCGACCAGCTCGACGATGCCGTTGGGGTCGGCGCCGGCGTTGGGGTTCTGCGGGCCGAACCGTTCGTAGTGGTGGTCGTGGCCGTTGAGGACCAGGTCCGCGCGCGCGTTGTAGAGCAGCTGCCAGATCGGCCTGCTGACCGGGTCGTTGCCGTGGTCGCCGGAGCTGTACAGCGGGTGGTGCCAGGACGCGGCGATGCAGCCTCTGGTGTTGGCGGCGAGGTCGGCCTGGAGCCACGAGATCTGCGCGGCGTCGTCGAAGCTGTTGGAGTTGAGGACGATGAAGTGCCAGTTGCCGTGGTCGAAGCTGTAGTAGTTCTTGCCCTGCGGGTAGGCGATCGCCCCGAAGTAGGACTTGTAGCCGGCGTATTCACCGGCCGGGTCGTAGGTCTCGTGGTTTCCCGGCGCGGGGCGGATCTTGGACTTGAACTTGCCCCAGGTCTTGTCGAAGTAGTTCTGGAAGTCCGACAGGCGGGCGTCGTCGTACTGGTTGTCGCCCATGGTGATGACGAATTCCGGGTTCATGGCCGTGACGAGTGCGGCGGTCTTCGGGTGCTGGCAGGAGCTGGAGCTGGCGGTGCACTGGTCGGCGATGTCACCGGCGGCGGCGACCGTGAACGTGGTTCCGCCGGGCGGGCTGGGCGACGGCGACGGGGAGTTGGAGGGCGCGGGCGAGGCGGTGGGCGAGGTGGTTGGCGCGGTGCCCAGGGTCAGCCTGTCCACGTTGGGGCCGCCGGTGGCGGTGGTGGCGGTGGCGCGGACGGTGTTGGCGCCGGCCTGCAGTGTCAGGCTGATCGTCTGGTCGGTCCAGGTGCTCCAGCTGCCGGTGGGGTTGAAGGCGAGCCCGGTCGCGACGGTGGCGCCGTTGACCGCGATGGCCATCGGTCGGGCCGCGGTGCTGCCGTTGGCGTAGCGGATGGTGCCCGGTCGGCTGCCGGCCGCGGCCGCGGTCACGGTCCATTCGATGTAGCCGCCGGCGATGTTGGTGTAGTCGACGAAGCCGGTCCCGGTGTATCCGGCGTGGTTGCTGAAGACCGCGGCCTGGGAGAGTGTGGCGTTCTCGGCCTGGTAGTCGGTGGCGCCCGGGTCCGGGGCGCCGTCCGGGCCGTAGACCTCCAGTTCCCACAGCGAGTAGCCGTACGACGTGCCGCGGGCGGTGCCGTACACGCGCAGGTACCGTCCGTTGGCGCTGAGGCCGGTGTGGTCGTCGGTGCCGCCGTCGGCGCCGGTCACGGTCTTGACGGTGGTCCAGGCGGTCCCGTCCGGTGAGGTCTCCAGCCGGTACGCCGACGCGTAGGCGTCCTCCCAGGTCAGCTTGACCCGGTTGATCGCGACGGACGAACCGAGGTCGACCCGGATCCACTGCGGGTCCGAGCCTTCGAGGCTGGCCCAGCGGCTCGTGGCGTTGCCGTCGACGGCGTTGCCCGGACCGTACTGGCTGCTCTCGGTCGACGAGGAGGTGGCGGGCCGGTTGTGGGACAGGAGCACGTCGGCGGCGTCGGCCGGGTCGACGATCACGATCAGCGCCGCAGCCACCAGCATGGTGGCGGCCGCAGCGAGGGTGGGCAGCTTTGTTTTCCAGCGCACGGTGTCTCCAAGGGGTAGGAGAAGTCCACCGGCCGGGGCAGTTGTTCACTGAGCACGTCACTTCCGCAGTGCAGCGGAGCCGCGCCAAGCCGCTTGCGAAGAGCATTTCAATGGCGTCGTTCGATGTCAAGGGATTGGGAAAACTGTTTGCCTTTTCTGTGGTGCGGCTACCCGGCAGTCCTGAGCACGGACTTCGCGTCTGCCGTCGCGCCCAGGGCGTCGAGTCCGGCCAGGGCGGCGCCGACGACCGGGGCCTGCGCCGACACCACCACCTCGGCGCAGGGCAGCACAGCCGGCACGCCCTCAAGGATCGCCTGGTGCAGCAGCGGATGCTGGGCAGCGAGCACGCCGCCGCCGAGCACGAGGGCCAGCCGCTCGTGGCGCATGCCGAGCCGCTCGGCGGCGACCCGGGCCAGGGAGAGCACCTCGGCTGCCTGTTTGGCGACGATTCGGCGGGCCACCTCGTCCCCGTCGGACGCGGCGGTGAACAGGACGGGGGTCAGTTCTGCGATGCGGGCGGCGTCGACCTCGCCGAGATGCACGGCGATGCCGAGGTCTTCGACCGTGGCCACCCGGAAGTGGTCGATGACCGCCTCGGTCAGCCGGGTGGCCGGACCGCGGCCGTCCTCACCCCGGGCCGCATGCCACAGGGCCAGGGAGGCCAGGTGGTGTCCGCCGCCCCAGTCTCCGGTGATCATCCCGAGGGCGGGGAAGCGGGCGGTCCGCCCGCCGGCGTCGCGGCCGACGCAGTTGATCCCGGCGCCGCACACGACCGCGATCGCGCGTTCGGCGTCGGTGCCGGCGCGCATCAGGGCGAAGGTGTCGTTGTCGACGCGGTTGCGGTGTGCCCATCCGGCCGCCGTCACCGCCTCGGTCAGGATCCGCACTTCCGTGGGCAGGTCGGCGCCGGCGAGGTAGACCTCGGCCCGGTCGAACACTGCCGCCGGGTGCAGGCCCGCGTGCTCTCTGGCCTGTGTGATGAGCCGGCCGAGCAGGCCGATGGTGTCGGGTACGCCGATCAGGTGCGGCGAGGACGCCGGGCCCCGTGCCCGCCCGAGCACGGTCCCGGCGCCGGTGGCGATGATGACGTCGGTCTTGGAGTTGCCGCCGTCGACCGCGACCACGGTCTTTTCGCTGATCATGCGGCCCACCTCAGGTGCGCGGTGTTCGCGGCGAGCAGCCGGTCGGTGAGGCTGTCGGCGAGGTCGTGCTGGCCGACCAGCGGGTGTGCCAGCAGCGCCTGGTAGACGCGCTGGCGTCCACCGCTGACGGCGGCGTGCACGGCCAGTTCCTCGTATCCGCTGACGTGGGAGATGAGGCCGGACAGGTGGGGGCCGACGGGCCGGACCGGCAGCGGCGTCGCGCCGTCGGCGTCGACCCGGCTGCCGACCTCGATGACGGCGTCGTCGGGCAGGAACGGCAGGGTCCCGTCGTTGCGTACGTTGACCGGGTGGGTGGCCCCGTCGCCGCTGCGCAGCGAGCCGATGAGCCCGACGGCCGCCTCGGAGTAGTAGGCGCCGCCGCGGTGGGCGAGCAGGTCGGGTTTGGTGTCCAGGGCGGGGTCGGCGTACATGGACAGCAGGGCGCCTTCCAGTTCGGCGACTTTCTCGCCCCGGGTCGGTGCGCCGCGGTCCTGTTCGACGACCTGGTCGTGGCGGTAGAAGTAGCGCAGATAGTACGACGGCACCGCGCCGAGTGTCGTCAGGATCGCCGGTGGCAGGCTCACCGCGTCGGCGATCCCGTCGAGGTGCGTCGACAGCAGCTCCGGCAGCCGGTCGACGCCGTCGACGTGGACGCCGCGTTCCCAGGTCAGGTGGTTGAGGCCGACGTGGTCGAGGGTGACCTGCCCGGGTGCGACGCCGAGCAGCGCGGCGAAGCGGCGCTGGAAGCCGATGGCGACGTTGCACAGGCCGACGGCGCGGTGGCCGGCGTCGAGCAGGGCTCGGGTGACGATGCCGGTCGGGTTGGTGAAGTTGACGATCCAGGCTCCGGGTGCGGCACGGCGGCGTGCGCGTTCGGCGACGTCGAGCACGACGGGCACGGTGCGCAGGGCTTTGGCGAGACCGCCTGCTCCGGTGGTCTCCTGCCCGACGCAGCCGCACTCGAGCGGGAACGTCTCGTCGCTGATCCGCGCGCGCTGCCCGCCGACCCGCAGCTGGATGATGACGACGTCGGCGTCGGTCAGCCCGGCGTCGAGGTCGGTGGTCCAGGTGATCTGCCCGGGGTGTCCGTGGCGGCGGAAGATCCGCTGCGCGAACCCGCCGACGACGGGTAACCGGTCGGCGGCCGGGTCGATCAGCGCTATCTCGGTGACGGTCGCGTCGAGGCGGGCGAACCCGTCTATCAGCTCGGGGGTGTAGGTCGACCCTCCGCCGACCACGGCGATCTTCATGGTGGTGCTATCCCTTCACGCCGGTCAGTGTGACACCCTGGACGAACGCCTTCTGGGCGAAGAAGAACAGGACGATGACCGGGACCATGGTGAGCAGGGTCGCCGCGCTGACGAGGTGCCATTCGACGTGGTGCAGCGACCGGAACGAGGCCAGGCCCAGCGAGATGGTCCAGGCGTTCTGGTTCTCGCTGGTGTAGAGGAACGGGCCGTAGTAGTCGTTCCAGGCGTAGAAGAACTGGAACATGGCCGCGGCGGCGATGCCGGGCCTGGCCATGGGCAGGATGACGCGCAGCAGCGTGCGCCACTCGCCGCAGCCGTCGATGCGGGCCGCGTCGAGGTACTCGTCGGGGATGGTGACCAGGAACTGGCGCAGCAGGAAGATGGAGAACGCGTCGCCGGCCAGCATCGGCAGGATCAGCGGCCACAGTGAACCGGTCAGTCCGGTGTTGGCCCACATCATGTACAGCGGGACGGTGGTGACCTGCGGCGGCAGCATCATCATGCAGATGATCAGGACCATCGTCGTGTTGCGGCCGCGCCAGCGCAGCTTGGCCAGGGCGTACGCGGCGGGCACGCTGGACAGCAGCATGAACCCGGTGGCGAGGATCGCGTAGAGGAAGGTGTTGGCGATGAACCGCAGCAGCGGTGTCTTCCGGAACGCCTCGACGTAGTTCTCCGGGTGCCAGCTCTGCGGCCACATGTTCGCGGTCAGGGTCTGGTCGCTGGTCATGAACGAGGTGAGCAGCAGGAAGACGACCGGGGCGAGGAACATGACCGCCAGCGCGATGCCGATCGCGTGGCGGGCGACGAAGCCGAGCACGTGGTGTCCGCGGCCGATGGACGTGTTCATGAGTTGCCTCCGCTGAACGCCTTGAACCGCCGCAGCAGGATGATCGTGGCGGTCATGGACACCACGAACAGGATGACCGCCATGACGTTCGCGGCGCCGAACAGGTTGTTGCTGAACCCGATCGAGTAGAGCCGCATCGGGTAGGTCAGTGTCGAGTTCTCGGGGTAGCCGAAGGTGCCGGCGATGCCGCTGCCCGAGGTGACCTGGCCGGAGGCGACGCTGCCGGCGACCGCGGCCTGGGTGAAGTAGTTGAGCGTGCCGATGACGCCCGTGATGGTGGCGAACAGCAGCACCGGCGAGATGGTGGGCAGGGTGACGTAGCGGAACCGGGCCCAGCGGCCCGCACCGTCCAGTGACGCGGCCTCGTAGAGGGCCTGCGGCACGTCGAGCAGCGCCGCCACGAAAATGATCATCAGGTCGCCGACGCCCCACAGGGCGAGCAGGGTCAGCGACGCCTTGGCCCAGTCGGGGTCGTTGAACCAGCCCGGCCCTTCGACGCCGAACGTCGCCAGCAGCGTGTTGACCGGGCCGGTGCCCGGTTTGAGCAGCAGCACGAACGCGATGGTCGCGGTGACCGGCGGCGCGAGCGCGGGCAGGTAGTACAGCGTGCGGTAGATGCTGCGGGAGCGCTTCATCGCGTTGAGCAGCATGGCGGTGAGCAGCGCGCCGACGGTCCGGGCGGGGACCATCAGCAGCACGAACACCAGCGTGTTCTTCGCCGCGATCCGCACGGTGGGGTCGTCGAACAGCACGTACTCCCAGAAGTCCAGGCCGACCCAGACCGGTGGGTTGAACATGTCGAAGCGGGTGAAGGAGAAGTAGACGGCGGCGATCAGCGGGTAGATCAGGAAGACCGCGATGCCGATCAGCGCGGGCGCGATGAACGTGAGGGCGACGAGGTGGCGCGGGGAGCGCCGGTTACGGCCGGCGCTCCCCTGGCTGGCTGCGGTGGGCATCGCTGCTAGCCGGCCAGTTTGATCATCTTGTCGACGCGGACGTCGACGTCGGCCAGTCCGGCGGCCAGGTCCTTCTTCGTCCCGGACTGCCACCCCTGCAGGAACTCGGAGAAGGTCTCCTGGTAGCCGGGGCCGATCCCGCTGGGCGGGGTGGTGCCCGAGTTCGGGTTGGCGAAGATGTCGAGGAACACCTTGAACAAGGGGTCCGCGGTCAGCCGCGGCGAGGTCAGCGCCGCGGTGGTGGTCGGCACGTTGCGGATGCCGTTGGACAGGTCCACGATGGTGTCGGTTTCGGTGGTCAGGAACTTGATCAGCGCCCAGGCCGCCTCCGGGTTGCGGGCGGTCCGCGAGACGCCGATGACGTTGCCCGTGATGTAGCCCGCGCCCGCGCGTTCGGCTTTGTTGACCGGCAGCGGGGCGACCCCGAACTCGACGTCGGGCGCCTGGTCCTTGAGGAACGCCATCCGCCACTCGCCGTCGACCGCCATCGCGATCTTGCCCTTGTGGAAGGCGTTGTCGGCCGACCACTCGTCGCCCAGCGAGGCGCGGAACTTCTCCAGCTTGTCGTAGCCGTACCAGTCGACGAGCTCCTTCTGCCAGGTGAGCAGCTCCTTCCAGGCCGGGTCCGTGCCGATGGCCGAGGTGCCGTCGTCGTTGAGCCACTTCGCCCCGACCATCGGCGCGAAGTGCGACGGGGAGTTCTCGTAGAACCCGAACAGGGGCAGGAACCCGGCCCGCTCGATGGTGCCGTCGGCCGAGCGCTTGGTGAGCTTCTTGGCCATGTCGGACAGTTCGGCGAGCGTCTTCGGCGCCTCGGTCAGCCCCGCCTCGGCGAACATCGCCTTGTTGAAGTAGAAGCCGTACGCGTCGGCCAGGAACGGCATCGCGCACCGCTTGCCCCGGAACTCCGTGTAGGACCGGGCCACGGCCGCGATCGAGTTGAGGTCCACGCCGTCGCGCTGCAGGTACGGGTTGAGGTCGACCCACGCGCCGGCGGCGCAGAACTTGCCGACGATGTCGGTCGAGTAACTGATCGCCACGTCCGGACCGGTGCCGGCGCCGATCGCCGTGGTCACCTTGGCGTCGTCCTGGCCGCCCTTGACGGTCAGCGTGACCTTCGGATACTTCGCCTTGAACTTGGCCAGCGTCTCGTCGAGGGCCTTGGCCTCACGGTCGGTGAAGAAGTGCCACAGTTCGACCGCGCCGGTGGGCTCGACGCCCGGGGTCGCGATCGGCTTCGGCGCCTCGGCCGGGGTGCACGCCGTGGCCAGTGCCAATGCTGCGGCCAGGCCGACCACCAAGGCCGTACGCCGGTTCAGCAAACGTCGCATGAAATGTTCCTCTCTGGAATCAGAAGTGCCGCGGTGCGGGATCACGGCCCGACCGGCCCTTCGCCTGGTGCGGGAAGGCGGCCGGTCGGGCCACGGGCTGATCGGTGGTACCGATCGGTGGAGCAATGTCGGGCGCGCTGCGTCGGTCAGTCGGCCCGCATCGCGGTGCGCTGGTTGTCGATCAGTGATTCGCGCACCGCTCGCCATCCGGCGTCGAGCGCGCCGAGCAGAACGGCGTCTTCGGTGACCTCGGTGACGGCGATGGTGATGTCGAGCGGGGTCGTGCCGGGCAGCGCGGCGCGGACCCGCTGCGCGAGTGCCTCCCCGCCGGCCTGGGCGACCTCGCCGGCGAGGACGATCAGCGGCGGGTCGAGCACGCCGGCGACGGCGGCCAGGCCGAGCGCGATGCGGGCGGCCACCGCGTCGAGAAAGCGTCCGGCCCGCGAGTCGGCCGAGGCGACGGCCGTGGTGATCGCGGCGCCCGGGGTGGCGGCCGCGATGCCGTGCTCTGCCGCGAGGGCCACGACAGCGGGACCACCGATCAGGCTCTGCAGGTCGGCAGGCGGACGGACCGTTGGCAGCGACACCGGCACGTAGCCGATCTCGCCCGCGCCGCCTCGCGCGCCGCGCAGCAGCGTGCCGCCGAGGTCGATGGCCAGACCGAGGCCGTCACCGAGCCAGAAGAGCGTGAAGCCGGCACCGCCGGCGGCGACGCCGTGGGCGCGTTCGGCGATCGCCGCGAGGTTGACGTCGTTCTCGACCTCGACCACGGTGCCCAGCCGTGCCGCGATCCGTCCGACGAGACCGGGCCGGTCGAACCCGGGCACGTCGATGTAATGGATGACCCCGCTCGCCGCGTCGTATGAACCCGGCACCCCGAGCTGGACGTGGCGGACCGCGGCAGCCTCGACCCCGGCCTGCCCGACGACCCGGATCACCGTGTCACTGATCGCGTCGACGGGGTCGAGCGTCGTCAGGTCGACCGAGTCCTCGATCCGGGCGTGCACGACGCCCCCGGCGTCGATCACTGCCGCAATGAGCGACGGCCCCGGGATCTCCGAGACCTCCCTGATGCAGACGGCCACCGCGAAGCCGGCCGTCGGATTCGCCGAGTAGATCTCGGCGTTCGGTCCCGGGCCGCCCGAGCTGCGCCCGACCACCATCGTGAGCCCCGCATCGGTGAGGCTGCGCAGCACGTCCGAGGTGGTCGGCTTGCTCAGCCCGGTCAGTTCCCGCAGCGCGCCACGGGTGAGGGGGCCGCGGTCCAGCAGATGGGCCAGGACAGCGCGCTCGTTCATGGCACGCAGCAGCTTCGACGAACCGGCCGGTCGGGTCATCCGCCCTCGCTTGATGTCGACGAAACATTAGGCAATCAGATTTACTAATGGCGGAGACTAGGGCGACGACCGCAGGCCGTCAAGGGTCCCGCGAATTGTTAGGCAATCTTCCTAACCGTCTTGTGTCACGGGCATCCCCTGACATAAGTTCCCCCCGAGCCCGGGGCCCTGGGCCATCGCGACCGCCCGCCAGCACCCGTCGTGCGGTCACATGTCCGCTCGTATCACCGCGTTCCGCAACTGCGGCACGCACCGCGACCCTCCACAGGAGACCCGCAATGATGCGTAGAACAGCCCGGCCCGGACGGGCCCGACCCCTGCTCACGGCCGCCGCCGTGGCCACCGCCGGCACTCTTCTCGGCGGGCTCGTCCTCGCCGCCTCCGCCCAGGCAGCCACCAACCTGGCCCTGGGCCGCACCACCGCCGTCTCCTCCACCGAGACGGCCACGCTCGGCGGCGCCCAGGCCGTCGACGGCTCGACCTCGACCCGCTGGGCCAGCGCCGAGGGCAGCGACCCGCAGTGGATCCGCGTCGACCTCGGCAGCGTCCAGCAGATCGGACAGGTGACCCTGCGCTGGGAGGCCGCCTACGGCAAGGCGTACCGGATCGAGGTCTCGCCCGACGCCGCCACCTGGACCACCATCTACTCGACCACCACCGGCAACGGCGCGGTGGACGACCTCACCGGGCTGAGCGGCAGCGGCCGCTACATCCGCATGTACGGCACCGCCCGCGGCACCGCGTACGGCTACTCGCTGTTCGAGTTCGAGGTGTACCCGCCGGGGGGCACCCCGTCGCCGAGCACCTCTCCCCCACCGCCCGGCGGCCCGGCGGTGCCGTTCGGCTCGCACACCAAGCCGTACGCGGCGGGAACGCTCAAGCTCACCGGCGCCGTGGCCACCCACGACCAGACGGTGATCAACTACTACAACACGTGGAAGAGCGCGTTCGTCAAGCAGAACTGCGGCAACGGCTGGTACGAGGTCTTCTCCCCGGACGCCGACCACCCCTACGTCGCCGAGGCGCAGGGCTACGGCATGGTCATCACCGCGCTGATGGCCGGCGCCGACCCCAACGCCAAGACGCAATTCGACGGGCTGCTCAAGTACGTGCTGGCGCACCCGTCGGTCAACAACCCGAACCTGCACGCCGCCGAGCAGAACACCTCGTGCACCTCGGTCAACGGCTCCGACTCGGCCACCGACGGCGACCTGGAGATCGCGTACGCGCTGCTGCTGGCCGACAAGCAGTGGGGCAGCACGGGCACGTACAACTACAAGTCGCTGGCCACCACCCGGATCAACGCGATCAAGGCCAGCGAGATCAACGCGACCACGAAGCTGACCCTGCTCGGCGACTGGAGCAGCGCCGGCGACCAGTACTACTACATCAGCCGCACCTCGGACTGGATGCCCGGCCACTTCCGCGCCTACCGCAAGGCCACCGGCGACACCGCCTGGGACACCATCCTGGCCAAGCACCAGTCGGTCACCGCGTCGCTGCAGAGCGGCTACGCCCCCAGCACCGGCCTGCTGCCCGACTTCGTCGTCAACACCAACACCACCCCGAAGCCCGCCGCCGGGCAGGTGCTGGAGGACCCCAACGACGGCAAGTACTGGTGGAACGCCTGCCGCGACCCGTGGCGGATCGGCGCCGACGCGGTCACCAGCGGCGACGCGCAGTCGCTGGCGGCGGCCCGCAAGATGAACACCTGGATCAAGTCCAAGACCGGCGGCAACCCGTCCAACATCGCCGTCGGGTACGCGCTCAACGGCACCGCGATCAGCTCGGGCTCCGAGGCGGCGTTCTTCGCACCGTTCGCGGTGGCCGCGATGACCGACCCGGGCAGCCAGGCCTGGCTCGACGCGCTGTGGACGAAGATCAAGGCCACCCCGCTGGACACGTCGGGCTACTACTCGGCGAGCCTGCAACTGCAGACGATGATCGTGGTCTCGGGCAACTTCTGGACCCCGTAACAGCGCCGATCACCGGCCGCGGGCGGCCTCCCAGGCCATGGGAGGCCGCCCGCGGTTCGTACCGGCCACCCTCAGCGGCTCTATCCCAGCGCCGACAGCAGCTGCTGCAGGTAGAGGCCGCGGCGGGCGCCGAGTTCATGGGAGCACCAGGTCCGCACCACGGCCGCGAACTCGGCCCGGACATTCGCGAACGCGTCCGGGTAGTGGATGTCGGTGGGCAGTTCCCAGGCCCCGTCGCGCGAGTACACGCTCAGCTCCCGCCGGCCGCCCGGCACGCCGACGGCGCCGGACAACGACGCCTGGCTGATCGCGCCCCCGGCGTGGGTGCAGCTGATCTCCATCCAGGTGCCGCTGTCGCCGCGCGCGCTGAGGTCGACGATGGGGCCGAGCGCGGCGTCGAGCAGGTCCAGCAGGTGCGGGGCGAGGTCGTAGAGCGCGGTCGCCGGCCTGCGCCGCTACGGCGAGCACGCGGCAGCCGACCGCATCGCCGACGGGCTGCTGGCGGCCGCGCAGGCAACCGGCGGCCGGCTGCCGGAGGTCATGTCCAGGCTGACCCGCGACCAGGCGCCACAGCCCATCCCGTACCCGCACTCATGCTCGCCTCAGTCCTGGGCGGCGGCCGCGCCACTGCTGCAGCTGCAGCGTTGAGGCCGCCGCGGCGTACGTTGCCGAGTACCCAGTCGCCTGAATGACAACGAATGCAACTAAGAGACCGATTCACACGATAATGTCTGGAGCCGAGGCCACTCGACTACATCCGCAGTCGCAGATTCAGCCTGCAGGACGCCATGCCCAGGCAACGTCGATGACACGCCCAGTTGGACCCGATGCCCCGCATCGCCGCCAAGGTGGAGCAATCTCATGACAGAACCCGCAACCCACATCAACGTCGCCGACCTTCCCGCACCCACCGAAGGCATGGTGATGACGTTGTTCATCGCCGTCCGCAACGTCGCACGATCCCGTGACTTCTACTCGCGCGTTCTGGGCGGCACGGTGGTCCTGGACGAGAACCCGTGCATCGTCAAGCTGGCCAATTCATGGATCATCATGAACCCAGGCGGGCCGCCCACACCCGACAAGCCCGGTATCTCGGTGGTCGACTACCAGCCCGGCGACACCACGTCGATCTTCCTCAACCTGCGAGTCGCCGACATCCACGCCCGCTATGAGGAGTGGCAAGCCAAGGGCGCCGAGTTCGTCACACCGCCGATCGACCGCGGCGCTGAGATCCGCTGCTACCTGCGGGACCCGGACGGGTACCTCATCGAGGTCGGCCAGTCCACCGGACTGCTGCACGGCGAGCTCGCCGCCAAGCGCCCCGAAGATCTCCCGGGCTGAGCAGGCCACCGCCGAGGCATATACGTCTCGATCGGGGTGTCACCCGGCACGTCACCCCGCTGCGGCCGCCGAAGCCGCAGCGCGCCGCCACTCCCCTGTCGTTCGCAGCCATTGCGTTAGGTCAGGTGGACGTCAGTCCAGCTGGAGTGCCGCGTGCATCTCCCAGATCAGGACCTCGGCATCGTCGATGCCGGTGATCTGCTGGCCGCCGGTGGCGGTCATCCGGACCGCATCGCCGCGGTCGAGCCGCCCGCTGCCCTCCAGTTCCACGGCGCCTCGGGCGACGAACAGGTGCACGAACGGCGCCGCGGGGCACTGCGCCGTCTGCCCGGGGGCCAGACGGGCGGCAAGCAGGGCCGCGTGACGGTTCCTGATGCGGATGGCCGTGTCGTCGCGGTGCCTGTCCATGCCGGAGGCCACCGGCACCAGGCCCGCACGGAGTCGTTCGTCGGACAGTTCGTGCTGCTCGTAGCCGGGGGTCACCCCTGCTTCGTCGGGCACCACCCACATCTGGATGAAGTGCACCGGCTCGGTGTGCGGCGCGGTGTGGTCCAGCCGCCAGGAGTCGTTCTTCTCCGAGTGCAGGATGCCGGTGCCGGCGCTCATCCGCTGGGCCAGGCCGGGGTAGATGACGCCGGAATGGCCGGTGGAATCCTGGTGTACGAGCGAGCCGGCCAGCACCCAGGTGACGATCTCCATGTCCTCGTGTGGATGGGTCTCGAAGCCGGTGCCGGCGCGGACCTTGTCGTCGTTGCTGACCAGGAGCAGGCCGTGGTGGGTGTTCTGCGGGTCGTAGTGCCGGGAGAAGGAGAAGCTGTGCCTTGAGTCGAGCCAGCCCAGACGGGTCCAGAACCGGTCGGCGGCCCGGCGTATGTCCAGCGAGGGCGTGAGGGTGACGGTCATCGCACGCTCCCCGCCGTTTCGGCTCCGGCCGCGGCGATCCGGCAGGAGCCGGCCAGCGGGTCGGTGTCCACGGCCAGCTGTGCCACCTCGCTGGCCAGGTGCAGTTCGGCGCAGTACTGCTCGGAGATCTCCGCGCAGACAGACGCCACCTGCTCGGCGAGTGGGTTGCCCAGGTCGATGGCGCTCAGCGCCATGATCATCCGGTATCGCAGGTCGGTCACCGGAACCTCCGTGTCAGTGTGTCCCCAGACCGAACATAGAGGACAAATCAGCCACAGGGTATCCGGTACCGAGCGCCTCCGTCAGCCGAAGCGGATGCCGCCGATGCCATCTGTCGAGCGAGCTGAGAGCAGGCCACTGCGCGCTGCGCAGCCGGGCGAGTGGCTGCTGCAGACCGCCGCCGGCTCCACCGTCGGCCGACTGGTCATCCAGCTGTCCAGGCACTTGGGGATACGCACGATCAACGTCGTACGGCGGCGCGACGCCGTCGGTGAGATCGAGGCGCTCGGCGGCGACGAGGTCATCTGCACCGAGGACGAGGACCTGCTGCAGCGTGTGCCGGAGATCGCCGGGCCCGACGGAGTACGCAAGGCCCTCGACTGCGTGGCCGGAGTCGTCGGTGCACAGGTGTCCCAGGCGCTGGCCCCGGGCGGACAGCTCGTGATCCCGCTGCTCGCCAGTTCACCGGCCAGGGCAGCCCCCGGGCCCCCTGGCCGGTGACGCATCAGACGGGGTCGATCGCAAGGTCGGTGACCCGGTCGTCCTTGATGCCGAACACGAACGCGAAGGACAGCGGACCGCCAGGGAACTCACCGTTCGCGGAGGCCACCAGCCGGTCGCCGGCGAACGAGGTCGGCGTGATCACGATCTTGGGGTCGATCAGGTGCCCCTGGGTCCACTCGCGGATCTCGGCTTCGCCGGTGTAGGTCTTCCCGTCATCGCGCACGGCGGCCCCGTCGCCGAACACCGCCGCCAGCGCGTCCGCGTCATGCGCGTTGGTCGCCGCGACGAAGTCCTCGACAGCCTTGGGAAGATCGAGGTAGTCCATTTCTGCTCTCCAGTTTCTCGGTTGCCGGACAGGCTCAGAAATCCGCACTGCGCGAGAGCGCCTCGTTCGCGCGCAGCTCCGCCAGCGCGTTCTCGTGCATGGCCACGACTACGTCGTAACCGGAGTTGCCGAGCACGATCCGGTGCGGGGGAACGGGTGCGTTCATCGCGCTGAGCACGGCCTGCACTCCACGTTGCGGGTCACCGGCCTGCTTGCCGTCGTGGTCGACGAACGCCGCCTTGACGCCCTCCACCATCGGCACGTAGGCGTCGACGGTCTCGTCGACGGGCTCGTTCTGGAAGCTGGCGAAGGCCTTGGTGCGAAACGCCCCCGGCTCGACGAGCAGCACGCGCACACCGAACGGCTCCACTTCCTGGCGCAGCGTCTCCGACAGCCCTTCGAGGGCGAACTTCGCCGCCGCGTAGTAGCCGAACCCCTGTGCGCCGACCAGGCCCGCCACCGACGACATGTTCACGATCCAGCCGTCGCCGCGTGCCCGCATGCCTGGCAGAACCGCGCGGATCACCTCGACCACGGCGAACAGGTTGAGGTCGAACGTGCGGCGGATCGTCTCGTCGGGGGCCCCCTCCACCGAGCCGAACCAGCCACGGCCGGCGTTGTTGACGAGAACGTCGATCCCGCCGAACCGCTCCTCCGCCGTCTTGACCGCCGCACGCACCTGGTCGGCATCGGTGACGTCGAGCTGGACGACAAGCACCCGGTCGCCGTACGGCTCAGCCCATTCCTTCAGTTCAGAGGGCCGACGCGCAGTCACTGCCACCTGGTCGCCCTGTTCCAGTGCGGCCTCGGCATAGACCAGTCCGAAACCTCCGGGTGTTCCCCCAGTGATGAACCAAGTCCTCATGACTTCCCCTATCGCTATAGCAATCAGTGTAGCGCTATATGGTCTACCATAGCACTCATGCAGAACGCACGGGACCGACTCCTGCTCGCTACGGCGAAGTTGCTGGAGGACGGCGGCAAGGTGTCCACGAGGGCGGTGTGCGAAAGCGCCGGGGTACAGGCCCCGACGCTGTACCACCACTTCGGCAGCAAGCAGGGCCTGATCGACGCCGTGGTCAACCACGGCTTCACCCAGTACACAGCGGTCGAGAGCTCTGGCGATCCGCTGGACGACCTGCGCACGGGCTGGGACAGACACGTCCGGTTCGGGCTGGAGCACCCGTCGTTCTACGGGCTGCTCTACGGTCGCGCCGAGCCGGGCAAGCCGTGCGCCGTCACCGCCCCCGCCCACGCCGCGTTGCGCGACCGGTTCACCGCCGCCGCCGCCCAGGGCTTGCTCAGAGTGCCGGCGGACGACGCCGCCGAACAGGTGCTCGCCGCCAACGTCGGCATCACGCTCACCTTGATCAGCCAGCCGGAGCCTGACTTCGCACTGTCCGGACGCGTCCGCGAGGCCGCGCTGGCCGGAGTCCTTTACACGCCCTCCGTCGACGCCCCCGCGACCCGTGCCAACGCCGCACTGACGTTACGTGCACTGGTCGGCAACGACCCGGGCGACCTCACCCCTGGCGAACACGCGCTACTCGGCGAGCTGCTGGACCGCCTGGCACGTTAGCTGGACGGCGCTTTGGCCGCTGTTCGTGAGCGGTTGCAGGCATGAGGCGATCGAGCGTACATATCCCTCGCAGGCCTCGCCTGGGGCCGACAGATCACGACATCCGCTTGAGGGTCCCCTGGCCGTCGTATCCGGCGCGCTCGTTGAAGGACCAGAAGTAGAAGATCTCATCGGCGCCACTGAGCCTGAACTTCTTCACGATGCCGCTGACGCAGGTGCCGCGTTTGACGAGAGTCTCGGTGAGATGGACCTCGGTGCCGCCGAATGACCGTTTGAGCTGGAGCCTGCCGGCGCACCGCAGGCTGGGGTACTCGGACTCGCCCACCACGTCACCGTTGACGGCCGGGTAGAGCTTGAAGGTCGCCTGGTACTCCGAGCCGGTGTTGGTCTGGAACACGGCCCCGGTCCAGGTGCCGACGAATGCAGCAGGCAGCTCGCCCGGGTGGGAAGGGGGCGACGTCGGAGATGGGCTGGCGGGCGACAGCGTCGTCAGGCCGGGCGCAGTACTCGCCGTGACCTGCGACGGCTGGACTGTCGTCACAGCGGACGTCCCTGCCGGCAGTGCCGACGACGGGGCCTGGGGCTGCAGCCACGCCAGGACCGTCACCAACAGGCCGCCGAGCGCCACGAGTACGGACACCAGCGCGATCCTGTTCGCCGTACTCAGCCGGGAAAGCCGGCCGCTCATCCAGCCATCCTGGAACCGAAGCCTTCGGCCACGTCTCGTCTCACCACCGAAGGATCTGACGGACGCGGACGCGGCGCAATCGACGAACCGACAGATCTCTGTCGGCGATCGCGTGGTCACGCATCCACTGACGATCGCGGCGGCGCCCGCCGACCGGATGACCCGGATCGGGCTAGTGCCGTTTCCGGCACCGGACAGAGCGCAGCTCCCGAAAGGATGACAGGCTGTCGCGGGACATCTGCGTGCCGATACGGTGCTCTCCATTCGACGGATCCCCGCGGAAAGGATCCTCAATGAGAAAGGCATCAGATGATTACTGGAATACTCTCTCGACTTCGGTCGATCGGTGGAACCGGACGTGCGCGGCGCTTAGCTGCAGTTACTGCAGCGACTACGCTGACTGCTGCCATCGGTATCGCGACCCCGGCCGCTGCGGCCGCCGCGAACGGCGGGGTATACATCGTCGCCCCTAAATGGTGGGGATGGTGCCCCAATGTCGCGGGGCGGACCAACTTCCCGAATTACATGTCGCAGTCGAACTTTGCCACCGGAAACAGCTCGTCGGACGCCGGAGACGACATCATCTGGTCGCGAGTGGCCCTCAACCAGAACAACACGATATCCGTCGCAGTCGGATGCATTCTCGGCCATGGATCAGGGGGCACGACGATAACCATTCGCCCCACCCGAAACGGCCAGTCGTGGTTCATTTCTCCGTCTGGCGGAACCTGGGGCAACTGAAGGGCGACCGAAGACCGCAGACTCCAGCACGCGCCGCACCTAC
>NZ_JBHTAC010000032.1:0-79267 GCF_042663325.1 Catellatospora aurea | reverse complement strand
CCACCGCAGGCCGCGGTGCCGAGCACGAGCGCGGTCGCGAGCAGCGGGCCCGCGACCACGAGGGCGCGGCGGCGCAGGCTTCCGCCGTTCAGGGCTGGACGCATGCTTTTCCTCCAAACACAGGAAGGGATGGTGCGTTCTTTTGGGGTAACGTGCAGAGGAGCTTCGTGAGAGCGCTCTACCGGAGAGCGCTCTCCCACGCCAGAGCATCGCCCCGCCGCCAAGTCCTGTCAAGAGTCAGTTGCCGTGCTGTTACAGAACCAGACATCGGCGCAGGCCACAGCTCACCACGAGCACGATCGGCCCGAGTTGATCATGAAGTTGTGGCCACGACACACCGCCGAGCCTTGCCATAAGTTCATGATCAACGGGAAACGGTGATCCGGCGCGGGGCGGATGGCGGCCGGGCGCGGAGGGCGGGGGTCAGGCGGAGGCGCGGTGGACCAGGTCGGGGTCGAAGATGACGCTGGTGGTCCGGTTGGCGCGGGAGTCTATGCGGGTGAGGAGGAGGCGGGCCATCTCGGCGGCCATGTCCTCGACCGGCTGGCGGACCGTGGTGAGCGGGGGGCGGCTGGACAGGGCCGCGCTGCTGTCGTCGAAGCCGATGACGGCGACGTCGTCGGGCACGGTCTTGCCGTGGTCGCGCAGCACCATCATGGCGCCCTGGGCCATCACGTCGCTGGCCACGAAGACGCCGTCGACCTCGGGGTGCTCGGTCAGCAGGCGCTCCATGGCGCGCTCGCCGCCCTCTTGAGTGAAGCCGCCGTCGTAGGAGGGCACGTACGCGACGCCCTGCTTGGCCATCGCCTCGCGGAAGCCGTTGAGGCGGTCCACGCCGGCCGGCATGTCCACCGAGCCGGAGATGGTGGCCACGTGCTGGCAGCCGCGCGCGACCAGGTGGTCCGCGGCCAGCTTCGCGCCCTGGTACGTGGCGACGTCGACGTAGCTGATCGGCATGGGCGCGGCGGGTCGGCCGTACAGCACGGCGGGCACCGCGGCGTCGGCGAGCATCCGGGGCAGCGGGTCGTGCGGGTGCAGGGACAGCACCACAACGCCGTCGACCTGCCCCTGGCGCACGTCGGAGACGACTTTGGCACAGGCGTCCTCGTCACCGGCGAGCACCAGTGCCAGGTGCACCCCGGACGGTCGCAGCACGCTGAGCACGCCGCCGACCACCCGGCCGAAGAAGGGGTCGGAGAAGAACCGGCCGAGGAACGGATCGTCCGCGGCCCGGTTCTCCGCCTCGGAGACGACCAGGGCGATCGCGCCGGTGCGGCCGGTGACCAGTGACCGCGCCGCCCGGTTGGGCACGTAGCCGGTGGCGGTGACCGCGTCCCAGACGACCTTGTGCAGCTGCGGGTCGACGTTGCGGATGTTGTTGATCACCCGCGAGACGGTGGCCCTGGAGACGCCCGCCACCTGCGCGACGTCCTCGAGCGTCGGCAGCCGCTGCGCCGGCGTCTGGTCACTGGTCATGAACGTCTTTATAGCACAAAGGGAGAGCGCTCTCCGCTCCCGACCTGCCCGGATTTACGCCCTTCCGCCGGGCGCCGCGCGCCACGATCGCCCGACTTGCCGGGCAGGTGGGCGAAAGGCGCTTCAAGATACGCCCCGGTGCCTGGCAGGTCGAGCGATCACGCAACGTGCGAGAGCGTGATGGTGCGGCGGGCGGGTCGATGCCTCCACCCGCCGCACCCGGTGAGCAATCCGGCGTCAGCTCTGGTAGACGCCGAACTCCCACAGTGAGTAGCCGTACGTGGTGGCCCGGTCCAGGCCGTTCATACGGACATAACGGCCGGTCGCGGTGACCGGGAGGATGTCGAACCCGCCGTTGCCGGCGGTGGTCGAGTAGACCGTGCTCCAGTTGGTCCCGTCGTTGGAGACCTGGATCTGGTAGGACTTGGCGTACGCCGCCTCCCAGCCGAGCAGGACGTTGTTGAACGTCTTCACCGAGCCCAGGTCCACCTGCAGCCACGCGGTGGCGACCCATTCGCTGGCCCAGCGGGTGCCGTAGTTGTTGTCCACGGCGTAGGAGGGCAGCTGCGGGCCGTTGGTCCCGGTCGGCTGGTACGTCGAGGCGGTCGCGGGGCGGCCCTGGGCGATGTTCGTGCCCGGCACCGTCGGCGCGACGACCCGGATCGACTTCTGCTCGATGCCCACGTTGCCGTGGCCGTCGAACACGTACACGTAGATCTTCCAGACGCCCATCTGCTGCGGCGCGGTCACCGAGAACTCGTTGCTGCCGCCCAGCTGGGTGAACCGCACGTTGTCGAAGCCGCGGTTGCCGTTGATGTGCTTGTTGCTGTACATGATGTTGTACCGCAGCAGGTCGCCCTGCGGATCGCTCGCGCCGACGTACAGCGTGAACTGGCTGCCGGCCGGGATCGACGTCTGGTTCGACAGGGTCAGGCTGGTGATCTCCGGCGGGGTGTTGGCCGAGGCCGTGCCGCTGTAGGCCTGCTTGAGCGCGTGCCAGCCGTGGCGGCGCCAGCCGCCGGTCAGCGTGTTGAGCCAGACGCCGCCGAAGTCGTTCTCCAGGCCGTAGTGGAACTCGGTGGCCCCGAGCGCGACGCCCGGGTGGCTGAGGATGGCGTTCCAGCTCGCCGTGTACTGCGCCCGCTTCTGCAGGTCGGTGGGCTCGGTCGGCACTCCGTTGAGGTCGTTGGGCACCTCCCACTCGCCGTCCGGGCCGCCCTCGGTGAGCACGTACGGCTTGGTGTAGCCGCCGTCGATCCACGCCTGCTTGAGGCCGCCGACCGCGCCGTAGGAGTTGATGCCGTAGATGTCGAGCGCGGGCGAGTTGTTCTTGTAGTACGGCCACGCGCCGACCCACGCGTCGGTCGAGGTGACCGGGTGGTTGGGGTCCGCGGCGTGGATCGCCACGGCGACCTCGTTGACGAACGCGGCGTACGCGTTGCGCCTGGCCTCGACCTCGGCGGCCGGCAGCCCGAAGTCCTGCATGGTGAGCAGCACCTCGTTGCCGACGTCCCACATCAGCACGCCCTGGTTGTTCTTGAGCGCGTTGACCCGGGCCACGATCTCGGCCTTGACGCTGGTCTTGTACGCGGTGTCGTTGACGTAGTCCGCGCCCTGGTTGAGCCAGTGCCCGACGATCACCTTGATGCCCTGCCGGGCGGCGGTGTTGAGCAGCACCGGGGTCTGCGTGTCGTCCACGCCCCAGGTGCGGATCGTGTTGACGCCCATGTTCTTCAGGTCGCGCATGTAGCCGTCGGCCGCGCCCTGCGGCGGGCCGTAGGTGAGGCCCTTGACCAGGTACGCCGCCCCGTTGACCTGGAGCTGCCAGTTGCCCTGCGTGCCGGTGACCCGCACGACGCTCGGGCCGGCCGGGATCGCCGGGTCGGTCATCGCCGGAGCCGTGGTCCCGACCTGCTTGGACACGGTGACCTTGTCGACGGCGAGCACGCCGCCGGAGGTGGTCTCCGAGGTGGGCACGGTCTCGCCCGCGATGGCGTTCGGGTAGAGGCCGCCCATGGCCAGGTCGAGCCGCAGGTAGAAGCCGTGGTGCACGGCGGCCTGCCAGGCGGCCACGCCGACCTGGCTCTCCCGCACGACCCAGGTCTGCCGGCCGTCGAGGTAGAAGCGGATCTCCTCGTCGGTCTTGGTGCGGTCGATGACCTGCGCGTACTCGTGGAACGCGGTCTGGCAGCCGAGGCAGGTCGCCAGGCCCGAGGTGCGCCCGTTGTACTCCCCGCACGGCCCGTCGGGGGCGGTGCCGCAGTGCAGGGTGTTGGACAGCTGGCTGCGGCCGTTGACGCCGCTCATGATGTCGGTCTCGCCGACGCCCGGCCAGTTGTTGAAGTTGCCGCGGTATGCCGCGCCGGTGGCCCGGAACGCCGGCCAGTAGCCCAGGCCGTTGGCCACGTTGGGCTGCTGGATGACGGCGGAGAAGCGCAGCAGCTCGCCCGGCTGCGGGGCGAAGTCGGTGCGCTGGGTCTCCAGCCGGCCCGAGGTCCACGCGCCCGCGCCGTCACGGATCGCCTTGATGTTCAGCTTGCCGTCACCGGTGAGGTAGACGTTGGCGGTGGAGTTGCTGGCGGTCTCGATCTCGCCGGTCCCCCAGTTAGCCGCGCCGCCCGGGTACTGCGTGCCGGTGCGCATGAGCCAGTTCGCCGCGTTCGGGGAGGTGCCGGCCGCGCCGTCGAAGTTCTCCTCCCAGACCGTGGTCCAGTTGCCCGACGGGCTGGGGCTGGGCGGGGTGCTGGGGCTGGGCGACGGGGAGGTCACGATGCCGCCGGTGAAGACCTTGAACTCCCACAGGGAGTAGCCGTAGCCGTTGGCGCGGGTGGTGCCGTACATGCGCAGGTACCGGCCGGAGCCGCCGACGTTGAGGGTCTGGGTGCCGCCGGGGCCGGTGGTGGTGCTGTAGATGCTCGTCCAGCCGCCGGTGCCGGTGGCCGAGGTCTGCAGCTGGAAGGCGGTCGCGTACGCGCCCTCCCACTGCAGCACCACCTGGCAGATGCTCTGCGTGCTGCCGAGGTCGATCTGCAGCCACTGCGGGTCGCTGTACACGCTGGACCAGCGGGTGCCGGCGTTGCCGTCGACGGCCGCCGAGGCGGGGGTGCCCGCACCCTCGATCGAGGAGGCGGTGGCGGTCTTGCCCTGGGCGACGTTCGTGGTGCCGCACGCGCCCGGGTTGGCGCTCGGGCTGGGGGCGGGCCCGAACGAGCCGATGACCTTGAACTCGTACAGCGAGTAGCCGTAGCCGCTGTTGCGCACCGTGCCGTGCATGCGCACGTACCGGCCGGAGCCGGTGACGTTGAGGGTCTGCGTGCCGCCGGGGCCGGTGGTGGTCGTGTAGACCGGCGTCCAGTTCACGTCGTCGGCCGAGGTCTGGATCTGGAACGAGCGGCCGTAGGCGCCCTCCCATTCCAGGATCACCTGGCTGATCGAGGCGGTCTGGCCGAGGTCGACGCGGATCCACTGCGGGTCGCTCCACTCGCTGCCCCAGCGGGTGCCGGAGTTGCCGTCCACCGCGTTGGCGGCGGCCAGGTCCGCGCCCTGCACCGAGGACGCGGTGACGGGCTTGCCCTGCGAGATCAGCGAGTCGGCGGCGCTGGCGCTGGTGAACGGGATGACCAGCGCGAGGGATGAGATGACCGTGGTGACCGCGATGGGTATGGCTATCCGCCAGCGGCGGGCGAGATGCCGCGCACCCGGGCGGTGACTGACGGGGGTCATGGGGCTCCTACCTGTTGCAACGGGGAGAGCTCCGGCCGGAGGGCCGTGAGGTGGAGAGCGCTCTCCGAGTGTTACGCCGACATTTCCCCGCTGTCAAGACAGCGACTGCCGGCTATGCCGAACTGTCCGCATGAGAGCGATTTGTATGCCGACTCATCGATTCCCTCATCGCCACGGGGCTAGCCGCTCTTGACATCGGCGGCCCGTTGCCGGGAGCCTGGGACTCATTCGGAGAGCGCTCTCCATCGCGTTTCCCGGTGGTGCTCTCCCGCCGGCCCGTTTCCACGAAAGGGAACCCATGCCCACCCAGACCGAGGCACCAGCCGCAGCCACCGCGCAGGAGCTGCGGTTTCCACCCGACTTCTGGTGGGGGGCGGCCACCGCCGCGTACCAGATCGAAGGCGCCGTGGCCGACGACGGCCGCACCGCGTCGATCTGGGACACCTTCTGCGCCACCCCGGGCCTGGTGGTCGACGGGCACACCGGCGACGTCGCCGCCGACCACTACCACCGCTACCGCGAGGACGTCGCGCTGATGCGCGAGATCGGGCTGTCGGCGTACCGGTTCTCGGTGTCCTGGCCGCGTGTGCAGCCCGGTGGGCGGTCCGGGGAGAACCCGGCCGGCATCGCGTTCTACGACCGGCTCGTCGACGAGCTGCTGACCGCCGGGATCAAGCCCGCGGCCACGCTCTACCACTGGGACCTGCCGCAGGAGCTGGAGGACCGCGGCGGCTGGACCGCCCGTGACACCGCGCTGCGCTTTGCCGACTACGCGGCCGTCGTCGCGGCGCGGCTCGGCGACCGGGTCAAGCTGTGGTGCACCCTCAACGAGCCGTGGTGCTCGGCGTTCCTCGGCTACGGCGCGGGCTTCCACGCCCCCGGCCGCAAGAACCCCGCCGACGCGCTGCTGGCGACGCACCACCTGCTGCTCGGCCACGGCCTGGCCGTGCAGGCGCTGCGCGCGGCGGTGCCGACGGCGCAGGTGTCCATCGCCCTCAACCAGGGCGCGGTGCGCTCGCTGACCGACTCGGCCGGCGACCGCGACGCCGCCCGGCGCATCGACGGCCTGCTCAACCGCATCTACCTCGACCCGATCATGACGGGGGCGTACCCGGCCGACGTCATGGCCGACACCGCGGCCGTCAGCGACTGGTCCTTCGTGCGCGACGGCGACCTGGCCGTGATATCCGCGCCGATCGACGCGCTGGGCGTCAACTACTACGCCCCCGACCTGGTCAGCGCCGCGGCCACGCCACACGAGGAACCGTCGGTGTACCCGGCCAGCCAGGACATCACGTTCCACCAGACCCCCGGCCCGCGCACCGAGATGGGCTGGACCGTCGACCCGACCGGCCTGCGCGACGTGCTCATCGGCGTGCACCGCCGCTTCCCGGACCTGCCGCTGTACGTCACCGAGAACGGCGCGGCCTACCACGACCAGGTCGACGCCGACGGCCGCGTCCGCGACGACGAGCGCATCGCCTACCTGCGCGCCCACCTCGCCGCGGCGCACGAGGCGATGACCGCCGGGGCCGACCTGCGCGGCTACTTCGTGTGGTCGCTGCTCGACAACTTCGAGTGGGCGTTCGGCTACGGCAAGCGCTTCGGCATCGTCCGCGTCGACTACGACACCCAGCAGCGCCTACTGAAGGACAGCGCGCGCTGGTACCGCGATGTGATCCACGCCGGCGGCATCGCGGCCTGACACCGGCCCGGGGCTGGGCCGATGTCAGAACCGGGCGGCGTCGTCGACCTCTCAGGCGACGCCGCCCGCCCCCCTCCTCCCCCCTCCCACCTGCCGCAACTCTTAAAGAGTCGCGCCTTCGCGACCGTCGCGAAGGCGCGACTCTTTAAGAGTTGCGGCGCGGAAGATCGGCGGGGCGGGATGTGATCTAGGCTCAGGTTCATGGCCACTGACGGGACCAACTGGGCCGGCAATGTCACGTTCAGTGCGGCGCGGCTGCACCGGCCGTCCACGGTGGACGAGCTGCGGGCGGCTGTCGCGGGGGCGCGGCACGTGCGGGCGCTGGGCACCGGGCACTCGTTCAACCGCATCGCGGACACCCCGCACGACCTGGTCACCGCGGCCCGGCTGCCGCGGATCGCCGACCTGGACCGGGCGCGCTCCACGGTGCGTGTCTCGGCGGGCACCCGGTACGGCGAGCTCGCGCCGTACCTGCACCGGCACGGGTACGCGCTGCACAACCTGGGTTCGCTGCCACACATCTCGATCGCGGGCGCGGTCGCGACGGGCACGCACGGTTCCGGCGATCGCAACGGCAACCTGGCCACCGCGGTACGCGGCATCGAGCTGGTCACCGCCGACGGCGACCTGATCGAGGTCGACGACGCCGACCTGCCGGGCAGCGTGGTGTCGCTCGGCGCGCTGGGCGTCGTCACCGCGCTGACCCTCGACGTGTTGCCGACCTTCGACGTGCGCCAGCACGTGTACGAGCACCTGCCCCGCACCGCGCTGGAGGACCACTTCGACGAGGTGTTCGGGGCGGCGTACAGCGTCAGCCTGTTCACCCGCTGGCGCGGGCCGGACGTCGAGCAGGTCTGGCTCAAGCAGCACGCCGACGCCGAGCCGCTCGGCGCGGACCTGTTCGGGGCGCGCCCGGCCGACGGACCCCGGCACCCGATCGTCACGATGTCGCCGGTGCACTGCACAGCCCAGCGGGGCGAGCCCGGCCCGTGGCACGAGCGGCTGCCGCATTTCCGGCTCGACTTCACCCCGAGCGCGGGCGACGAACTGCAGTCGGAGTACTTCGTGCCGCGCTCGCGGGCGCTGGAGGCACTGGCCGCCCTGCACACGATCGCCGACCGGATCGCGCTGGTGGTGCAGGTGTCCGAGATCCGCAGCATCGCCGCGGACGACCTCTGGCTGAGCCCCGCGCAGGGCCGCGACAGCATCGCGTTCCACTTCACCTGGATCGCCGACGAGGCCGCTGTCGCCCCGGTCGTCGCCGCCGTCGAGGACCGCCTGATCCCCTTGGGCGCCCGCCCCCACTGGGGCAAGCTCTTCGGCCTCGAACCCGCCCTGGTCCGCGCCCAGTACCCCCACCTGCCCGCCTTCACCGCCCTGGCCACCCGCCTCGACCCCGCGGGCAAGTTCCGCAACCCCTTCCTCGACCGCTACCTGCCCACCCCCGCCCTGCCGAGTTGATCATGAACTTATGGCACGGCTCGACGGCGCGCCATGGGCACAATCTCATGATCACCTCAGCCGTCCGGCCTACCCGACGACCCTGACCGGCCACCCGCTAGATCGATCATGAAGTTGTGGGCGCGACACACGGTCGAGCCTGCCCATAAGTTCATGATCAACCCGGGAGCCATGATCAACCCGGGAGGGGGGTGAGGTGGTGGCCGGTGAGGTGGTGGAGGAGGGTGGGGAGGGCTTGGCCCAGGGGGGCGTCGAGGGTGAGGGTGGCCTGGGCGTCGGAGCGGGTGGCACCGCGGTTGACGATGGCGACGGGGATGCCGAGTTTGACGGCGCGGATGACGAAGCGGCGGCCGGACATGACGGTCAGCGAGGAGCCGAGGACCAGGAGCAGGCGGGAGCGTTCGACGAGGTCGAAGCACTGCTGTACGCGGGCGGGCGGCACGGTCTCGCCGAAGAAGACGACGTCGGGCTTGAGCATGCCGCCGGGGCAGCCGGCGCAGTCGACGGTGCCGAAGCCGGCCAGTTCGTCGTCGCCGAACTCGACGTCGCCGTCGGGGTGCACGGCGGTGATGCGGGCGGAGAAGCCGGGGTTGGCGTGGTGCAGCCGCCGGTCGAGGTCGGCGCGCGGGGTGACCTCGCCGCAGCCGAGGCAGATCACCCGGTCCAGGCTGCCGTGCAGCTCGATGACGCCGTCGGCCCCGGCGGCCTGGTGCAGGCCGTCGACGTTCTGGGTGACGACGCCGGAGAGCACGCCGTGGCGCTGCAGCGCGGCGACCGCCTCGTGGCCGGTGTTGGGTGAGGCGCGGGCGATGGTGCGCCAGCCGAGGTGGCTGCGCGCCCAGTAGCGGGTCCGGGACTGCGGTTCGCGAGTGAAGGCCTGGTACGTCATGGGCGCGTGGCGGCGCTGCACCCCGTCCGGTCCGCGGTAGTCGGGGATGCCGGACTCGGTGGACAGACCCGCGCCGCTGAGCACCGCGACGCCGCCCTCGGCCATCATCGCGGCGAGTTCCGCGACACGCTCTTTCGTGGCATGCACCCCACCATGCTGCCTCGACGCTCATCCCCTGACCAGCGGCGAGCGTCACGCGCGGGGCACCGCGCAATAGATCATTGATGACCGTCTTTACTATTAGGTTTGTTTAATTTATGTTGGCGATTACATGAAGTAAGCCTGCACTCCCCCAAGGTAGGTGGTAGCTCATGAAACGCCCCGTTCAGAGCCTTCGCACCCGGATATTCGCGGCCGCGGCCGCCACCGTCGTCGCGATGGGCGCATCACTGGCCATCTCGTCCGCCGCCAACGCGGCCAACCTGATCGCCAACCCGGGCCTGGAGACCGGCAGCCTGTCCCCGTGGAGCTGCAGCGCCGGGCTCGGCAGCGTCGTCACCACCCCCGTGCACGCCGGCACCCGGGCGCTGCAGGGTTCGCCCAACGGCTCCAACCACGCCCAGTGCAGCCAGACCGTCACCGTGCTGCCCAACACCGCGTACGTGCTCAGCGCCTGGGTACGCGGCGGCGGCGGCTACGTGTACCTCGGCTACACCGGCGGCACCGAGACCTGGAACCCGGCCGCCGCGAACGCCTGGACCAAGCTCAGCCTGAACCTGACCACGGCCGCCGGGCAGACCTCGCTGACCGTCAACGTGCACGGCTGGTACGGCCTGGCCGCGTACCAGGCCGACGACTTCTCCCTCGACGGCCCCGGCACCCCGCCGAGCAACCCGCCGAGCCCGACCGCGTCGCCCAGCCCGCCGCGGCCCAGCGCCTCGCCGAGCACGTCGCCCTCCCCGCCGCAGCCGTCCCCGTCCGGGCCGACCGCGCCGCCCGGCGGCAAGAAGCTGCTCGGCTACTTCGTGGAGTGGGGCGTCTACCAGCGCAACTACCACGTCAAGAACATGGTGACCAGCGGTTCGGCCGCGAAGCTGACGCACATCAACTACGCGTTCGGCAACGTGACCAACGGGCAGTGCACGATCGGTGACTCCTACGCCGACTACGACCGCGCCTACAGCGCGGCCGAGAGCGTGGACGGCGTCGCCGACACCTGGGACGCCGGCGCGCTGCGCGGCAGCTTCAACCAGCTGCGCAAGCTCAAGAAGGCGTACCCGAACATCAAGGTGCTGTGGTCGTTCGGCGGCTGGACCTGGTCCGGCGGGTTCGGCCAGGCCGCGCAGAACCCGACCGCGTTCGCGAACAGCTGCTACAACCTGGTCGAGGACCCGCGCTGGGCCGACGTGTTCGACGGCATCGACATCGACTGGGAGTACCCGAACGCCTGCGGCCTGTCCTGCGACAGCAGCGGACCGCTGGCCTTCCGGAACCTGATGCAGGCGCTGCGCAACAGGTTCGGCAGCAGCTACCTGGTCACCGCCGCGATCACCGCGGACGGCAGCAGCGGCGGCAAGATCGACGCCACCGACTACAACGCCGCCGCGCAGTACCTGAACTGGTACAACGTGATGACGTACGACTACTTCGGCGCGTTCAACCCGCAGGGCCCGACCGCCCCGCACTCGCCGCTGACGTCGTACACGGGCATTCCGCAGGCCGGGTTCAACTCCGACGCCGCCATCCAGAAACTCAAGGGCAAGGGCGTTCCGGCGGCGAAACTGCTGCTGGGCATCGGCTTCTACGGTCGCGGTTGGACCGGGGTCACCCAGGCCACACCGGGCGGCACCGCCACCGGGGCTGCGCCGGGCACCTACGAGGCCGGCATCGAGGACTACAAGGTGCTCAAGAACAGCTGCCCGACGACCGGAACCATCGCGGGCACGGCGTACGCCAAGTGCGGCAGCAACTGGTGGAGCTACGACACCCCGGCGACCATCGGCGGGAAGATGTCGTACGCCAACAACCAGGGCCTCGGCGGCGGCTTCTTCTGGGAACTGTCCGGCGACACCACCAACGGTGAACTGATCACGGCCATGCGCAACGGCCTCGGCTGACGCACCCCACATCGGAGCGGCAGGCGCCTTTCCCACGGGGCGCCTGCCGCTCTCCCGTCCCCGGTGGACGAACACCTGGCCGAACGGCTGAGCGCGCGCGCTGCGTACCATCCGGTCAGCCCTTCGTCACCAGGAGTCAGCAGATGTCGAGCGCGGAATCCCCGGCCCCGTTAAGGCGCACGAGCGCCGTCGTCACCATCGCGGCCACCGTCGTCGGCACGATCCTGGCCTACCTGTCGCTGGCCGCCGCGGTGAAGTGGCCGCCGTTCCAGGACGGCGCGAAGCCCACGGTCACGGTCTTCCGCGGCGACCCGCCGCAGGACCCGCGGTGCCCGGGGTCTTCGTGCGCGAACGTCGGTGTGCAACTGGCCGGATTCGCGCCCGGCAGCACGGTGCGCTGCACCTTCGACAGCGCCGGAGGCCCCGGTGCGTTCGGTCCGTATGTCGCGACTGTCGACGAGGACGGCTACCACCGGGGGCAGAGCACCAACTTCTACGGCACGCCGCAGGGCTGGGTCAGCGCCACCTGCGGTGAGGCCACCGGGGCACTGAACCCGTGGGGCGACTCCTGACCGGTGGACGACGTCTCACAGGTCGGAAGAATCTGCCGCCGAAGAAAGTGACCTCTGTCACTTTTCGTCATGACGGTGAACCGCGGCCGGCGAGCCGCGCGGGAATGTCCGATCCCCACTGACGCGGGCCTCTCCTCCAGCGTCTACCTGCCCTTACGGTCGCGGAGCCGAACACGCGTCCGCCGCGCGCGGGCCGGCCGCCACCCCACCCCGGAAACGGCCTCCCGCCGGTCGGCGTCGTCGCGGAGTCATCAGCGGTGGCACGGGTTCATTACGGTCCTCAGACGTTGGTTTGAACCCCGCAGATCAGGTGAATGGACCCACACGTGAGCGACCCCTACGCCCAGCAGCCCGACCCGTACCGCCCGCCCAGCGATCCGTACGGGCAGCCGGTCTCGCCGCCGCCCGTCCCGCCGCAGCAGTACGGCGCGCCGGGCCAGCCGTACAGCGGGCAGCCCGCCTACGGGCAGCAGCCCTACGGCCAGCCCGGCTACGCGCAGCAGCCGCCGGCCAAGTCCAACAAGGGCCTCATCATCGGCATCATCGCCGTCGCCGCGGTGCTGCTGCTGATCCTGTGCGCGATCGGCGTGGCGGTGCTCGCGAACGCCGACGACGACCCGGTCGTGCCGACCACGCCGACGCGCACCTCCACACCCGGGACGTCCGCGGCGGCCCCGCCGCCGGGCAACAACAACGCGATCACCGCGGACTCCTCCAGCGACTTCGGCGACGTGTGCTCCGGCGGCGCGATCCTCAACGCGGCCGAGTACACCACCCCGGCCTCGGCCAAGGCGTACGTCTTCGCCAACAGCCCGACCCGGCCGACCGGCTGGAGCTACAAGTCCATCGACTCGCGGGCGTCGTACTACGCCAAGTCGGCCGACTACGCGCAGGTCAGCGTCGTCGGCTGCCTGCGCTACGTCGAAGGCAGCGAGGCCGCCGGCCAGAAGTGCGAAGTCAAGGCCAGTGACGGCAAGAAGCTGACCGTCGACTACCTGTCCTCGCGCTACACGCTGACCTTCCACAACGCCCGGACCGGCGAGAAGATCGGCGACGGCGGCACCGTCAACGCCCCCGCCAACCGCTGCCCGTCCTTCCTGACCTACAACAAGGAGACACTGAAGTCGTACGCGTCGCCGGACACCGCCTCGGTCGACGCCGCGCTCAAGAAGATGTTCTCCTGAGCGGAGCCGCACGGCCGGACGGCCGCGTCCCACCACCGGGACGCGGCCGTCCGGCTTATTCCGCGTGGCGGCAGGTCGTGGGCGTGCGAGGATGCGCCGGTGGCGAGCTACCTGGAGACGGCGCGGCTGGTCCTGCGCCGGTTCACCCCCGACGACGTGGACGCGCTGTACGACCTCGACGCCGATCCGGCGGTCACCCGGTACATCAACGGCGGCAGGCCCACACCCCGCGAAGAGATCCGTGACGAACTGCTCCCCCGCTGGCTCGCCCAGTACGACGAGTCTCCCGGCTTCGGCCGGTGGGCGGCGGTCGAGAAAGCGACGGGGGCGTTCCTGGGCTGGTTCGCGCTGACCGCCGACCCGGCCGAACCCGGCACCGCCGAGCTGGGCTACCGGCTGCGGCGGGCGGCGTGGGGCGAGGGTTACGCCACGGAAGGCTCGCGGGCGCTGGTGGACAAGGGTTTCGCGGAGCTGGGCATGCGCCGGGTCACGGCGAACACGATGACGGTCAACGCCGGCTCGCGCCGGGTGATGGAGAAGACCGGCCTGCGCTTCCTGCGCACGTTCTTCCTCGACTGGCCGGACCAGATCGAGGGCGGCGAGCACGGCGACGTGGAGTACGAGCTGCGCTACGACGAGTGGGCGGCGGGCCGCGCCGCGGGGTGAGCGCTCGGGCCGGTCGGTCCGCCGATCCGACCGGCCCGGTGTGGCCCGTCAGGCGGTCGCCGCCGCCGGATCGGCCAGGAAGGCCAGCAGCAGGGTGTTCATCGCGTCGTCGAGCAGGCCGACGCCGTGCCGGGAGGAGCTGGGCAGCACCAGCTTCTTGTGCGCCGAGACCGACAGCTGGTGCAGTTCGCGGGCGGCGTCGGCGAAGCGGGCCTCGTTCGCGCCCGCCGCGAAGACGACCGGGACGGGCAGCTTCGCCACGGCGGCGCGGGCGTCGGCGTCGTACACGGTGGGCGCGGAAAGGCTGGCCACGCCGTCCACGGGCGGGGTCACGCCCGCTGCCGCGGCCAGGGCGATGGTGCCGCCACGCGACGCGCCGAAGACGAAGACCCGCTTGGTCCCCTGCGCGCGCAGGTGGGCGACGGCGGCCTGGGCGAACTCGACCGCGTCGCGGGAGTCCACGTCGACCGACAGGGCCCGGTTTCCCTTCTCGACCAGCAGTCGCGCGAACGCCGACCACTGGCAGATTCCGCCGTCCACCTGGTGCAGCAGTACGACGCCCGTGTCACCCTGCCCGGTCTGCCAGGCGGCGGTCAGGTCGTGCTTCGCGTTCTCGATCACCACGAGCTGGCCGGGGTCGCTCACACACGGCGCGTCGGCGTCGTCGGTCACCCGCTGGCGTGCCGCGGCGGACGGATCGGGTGCGGCCGCCGGCTGCTGCTCCCCACCGCACGCGCTCAGGCCCAGCACCGTCGCCGCCAGCGCCACCAGGGCGGCGGTCTTCCACGTTGTTCTCATACCGGCCTCGACCCGGTGGGCCGGGGTCGCGGCGGGGTCCTTCGCTAAAGTTTCCTAACTGTTATCCGGCGGCGCGGCTGCGCGCACGGCGGAACGTCTGGCGGTAGGTCTGCGGGGAGATCGAGGTGAAGCGGCGGAAGTGCTGGCGCATGTTGACCGCCGTGCCGAACCCGGTGCGCCACGCGATCTTCTCCACCGGCTCGTCGGTCGTCTCCAGCAGCTCCTGAGCCCGGCGAATGCGCTGCTCCAGGACCCACTGCAGCGGGCTGACCCCCAGGTTGTCGCGGAACCGGCGGGCGAACGTCCGCGGGCTCAGGTGCGCCTGCTGGGCCAGCTGCGCGACGGTCAGCGGCTGGTCGAGGCGGTCGCGGGCCCAGTCGAGCACCGGCGCGATCTCCGAGCGGGCCTCGCCGCGCGCCAGCGGATGGGCGAACTGGGCCTGCCCGCCCTCGCGGTGCGGGGGCACCACCATGCGCCGGGCCACCTCGTTGGCCACCGCCGCGCCGAAGTCGTTGCGCACCAGGTGCAGGCACAGGTCGATGCCAGCGCCGGTGCCCGCCGAGGTGAGCACGTCGCCCTCGTCGACGTAGAGCACCTCCTGATCGACCTTCACGTCGGGGAAGCGGTTGGCGAAGTCGACCATGTTCATCCAGTGCGTGGTGGCCCGCCTGCCGTCCAGCAGGCCGGCCGCGGCCAGCACGTACGCGCCGCTGCAGATGGAGGCGATACGCGCGCCCCGGGCGTGGGCCTGGCGCACCGCCTCGACGACCGGCGGCGGAGGACCGCACTGCACCATCCGGTTGCACGCCGGGATGATCACCGTGTCGGCGTCGGCGAGCCCCTCCAGGCCGTATCGCGGCTGCACGGTCAGCCCGCCGCGCACCGCCAGCGGACCCGGCTCGGCGGCGCACAGGCGCAGCTCGTACCACGGATCCACCAGATCGGAGCGGTCGATGCCGAACACCTCGCACGGCACCGCCAGCTCGAACACGGGGATGTCGTCGGTCAGCGCCAGGGCGACCACGTGCCGCTTCATGGCAGAATCCTATCGCACTGCGGCATTCCTGCCACTGTTGTGATCACCCCACGCAAGACAGGCTGTACAGCATGACCGAGACCCTCGCCAGGCCGCAGACCCCCACCGCGGCCGGCCCCGCGCACGCCGGACGGCTCACCACGGCCCAGGGCGCGGCGCTCTACGTCGGCGCCGTGCTCGGCACCGGTGTCATCGCCCTGCCCGCACTCGCCGCGCAAGCCGCCGGGCCCGCCTCGCTGATCGCCTGGCTCGGCCTGGTGCTGCTGTCCATCCCGCTGGCCATGACCTTCGCCGCGCTCGGCGCCCGCCATCCCGACGCGGGCGGCGTCTCCACCTACGTCCGGCTGGCCTTCGGCCCTCGCGCCGCCGGGGCGATCGGCTGGTGCTTCTACTTCGCGGTGCCCGCCGGAGCCCCCGCCGCCGCCATGTTCGCCGGGGCGTACGTCGAGGCCGCGCTCGGCGGCGGCCAGCGCACCGTGCTGCTCACCGCGGCCGCGCTGATGCTCGCGGTCACCGTCACCAACGTCTTCGGCGTCACCGTCTCCGGCAAGGTCCAGCTCGTGCTGGCGGTGCTGCTGGTCGTGCTGCTCGTCGCCGCCGTGCTCAGCGCCGCCCCGCACGGCGACACCTCCAACCTGCGCCCGTTCGCCCCGCACGGCTGGCTCGCCATCGCCCCCGCGGCGGCGCTGCTGGTGTGGAGCTTCGCCGGCTGGGAGGCGATCACCCACCTGGCCGCGGACTTCCGGCGGCCCGAGCGCGACCTGCCCCGCGCCGCCGCCATCGCGGTCGCGGTGGTCGGCGTGCTGTACCTGGCCGTGGCCGGGGCGGGCATCCTGGTGCTCGGCCCCGACGCCACCGCCGACGCGCCGCTGGCCCGGCTGCTCGCCATCGGGCTCGGCGGCCCGGCGAGCGCCCTGGCCGCGGCGGCCGCGCTGCTGCTGACCTTCGGCACCATGAACGCCTACTACGGCAGCGCGGCCAAGCTCGGCGCGGCGCTGGGCCGCGACGGGGCGCTGCCCGCCTGGCTGGCCCGCGGCGCGAGCGCAGGTGACGTGCCCCACCGCAGCCTGGCCGTCACGTCGGGGCTGTCCGCGGTGGCCATGGTCGCGGTCGCGCTGACCGGCACCGGGGCGCAGCCGCTGGTGCTGCTGGCCACCGGGGCGTTCGTCGCCGTGTACGCCCTGGGCGCGGCCTCGGCCCTGCGGCTGCTGCCGCGCGGCTCGGCCGCCCGCAAGCACGCGGCGGTCGCGCTGATCGCGGTCGTCGGCCTACTGGCCGCCACGGGCTGGTACCTGCTCTGGCCGCTCGTCCTCACCGCCGGCGCCCTGCTCTACCACCGCCACCGCACCACCACCCACCCCGCCTGAGACCGAGGTCGGTCGGGAATGGGCGAAGCCCCGTCCGGGCCGGGGAGGCAGCCTGGGCGGGGCTTCGTCAAAGGGCCGCGGGGCGGCCTCGGTCACTTGCCGAGGGATTCGCAGCCGGTCTCGTCGGGCAGCAGCGGACGCAGGGTGACGGTCCAGTTCTTGCCGCCCGAGGTCCACTTGGTGATCGTGGTGGCCTTGGCGGCGGCCGCGAGCACCGCGGGCGCGTCCTTGTCGGCGACCACGCAGCCCAGGCTCAGACCCTCGCCCAGCGACGCGCCCGGCAGCGCCGGACCCGGCCACGCCACGGCGGGACCGGCGTCGACCCCGGCGCCCGGGTCCTGCCACGCGGCGGCGACGGCGGCGACCTTCGTCGGGACGTACTGCTCGACCGGGCCGACCTTGCCCGCGCCGAGCGTGGTGTCCAGGTCGGTCAGCGCCTTGATGAGATCCAGCAGCTTGCGCCGCGCCTGCTCCTGGGCGGGGGTCAGCCCGGCGTGGCTCATGTCGTCGAGCAGCGCGTACACCTCGGTCTTCTTCACGCCGGCGGCGGTGGTGACGACGATCCGGGTGTTGGGCAGGTCGGTGACGCCCGGGGTGCCGAAGTCGGTCGGCTTGCCGACGCCGGCCTCCAGCGCCTTGGCGACCAGCGCCTGCACGTCGCCGCTGGAGATCCGGCGCAGCTGGATGTTGGGCAGCGCGCGGCCGGGATACTCCATCGTGGTGGGGCCCTCGCTGATCACGCGGCCGTCCGCGTACACGCTGAGGGCGGGCAGCCGGGTCAGGTTGACGGTCGCGGGCACGAAGCCGCCGACGTGGTCCACGCGCACCGCGACGGTGTCGCCGCCGGGGAACGAATAGCCGCCGCCCTCGCCGTCGGCGGCGTCGGTCGCACGCCCGCATCCGGCAGCCAGCAGCACGAGCGACGCGAGCGCCACTCGGAGTCCAAGAGTCGTAGCCTTCATGCCCCCTGTGACCGTGCCGGGTCCGGTTCGGTTCCCGGCGTCGGCAACTTTTCCGCCGATCGGGGCAACGCGCGTCAACTCAGGGCGGCGAACCGGTCCGCGGCCAGTTCTTCGAGGTCGGACAGTGCCTGCCAGGCTCGTGCGGCGGCGGATGGATCGCGTTCGGTCAATCCGCTGGCGAGGAACTCGTCCTCGTCCAGGCGCAGCGGCGCACCGCCGTCGGCGGGCACCCACAGATCCAGATCGAGGTCGGCGACCCGGAGCACGCCGCCGTCCTGCACGGCCGGGCGGGTCACGTCGCAGTACCAGCCCTTGCGCACGCCGGACGCGTCGCGCACCTCCTTGACCGCGTACCAGCGGTCGCGCCAGAAGTGCTCGGTGAACACGTCGCCCTGCTCGAAGCGTACGAAGCCGAAGTCGCGGGCCTGCGTGCCCGCCCACGGGGCCCGGACGACGAGGTGCGTGCCGTCGTCGGCGAGCACGTCCGCGGTGTAGCGGATCTTCTCGCGGTCCTCCTTGAGCAGGAGCACCTCGATCACGTCGCCCACGGCCAGTGCCTGCCCCATCGCGTCGCTCCCCACCTGCCGCGGGACGGTGCACGGCCCACGGGAAAGATCTCCAGCTGACGCAGCGTACCGGGCACCCGGCGGCGCTCGCCGAAGTTTTCAGCGGCCCATGACGGCGTCGACGGTCCGGGCCAGCTCGTCGGCGGTCAGCCCGACGTCGAGCATGGCCCGCATGCCGCCGACGTCCTGGACGTGCAGCCGGTCCACGTCGAGCCCGGCCTCGGCCAGCGCCGAGCGTACCGGCCAGCGGTCGACCAGCCGCCGGGCCAGCTCGCGCAGGCCGGGTTCGACCTGCACCCGGGGCACCTCGTCGAGCGCGTCGGGGCACAGCGCGACCTGCCTGGGGTAGGCGTCGCCCCAGAAGTCCAGCGTCCATCCCGGCCACAGCACGGGCCACTGCTCGCGCAGGCCGTGCAGCGGCAGGATGCTCCACAGGCCCGCGAAACGGGTCGCCGGGTCCAGGTGCAGGCCGGCGCTGGGGATCTCGTCGCACCACTCCAGCGGCTCCCCGCCGGCGAGCCAGTCCACCAGCCCCGGACCCGCCCGGAACGGCTGCTCGGCGGCCAGGTCGGGGCGCAGCCCGTACGCCCGGCAGCCGTGCTCGCCCGCGACCGTGACCAGCGCCGCCAGGGGCAGCTCGGGGTCGTGGCCGTCGTAGCGCGGCAGCCGTGGCGTCTCCAGCTGCGGTCGTGCCTCGGCAGGCTCCGCTCCGGTGTAGTCGACCAGGTCGGCGAGGCCGTCGTAGGCCCAGTGGATCTGCCAGCCAGACCAGGTGCGGGCGAAGGCGTCCAGCACGGCCGCGCGGTAGGCGTAGTCGCCGAGCGCGGTGGCGAACAGCAGCAGCACCCGCCGGTCGGGGTCGATCAGGACACCGGCCGGGCAGCGCGGGTCGGCGGGCCACCGGTCGCCGGCCTGGCCGGCCAGCCGCGCCAGCCACCGCAGCGCCACGTCGGGGCCGGGCGCGAGCAGGTAGTCGAGGCCGTCCCCGGCGTCGCCGGGGAAGTACAGCGTCTGCGAGCCGTCGCGGATCACGGCGTGGTTCGGCCTACTGCCCACCCGCGCAGGCTAGTGCCGCCGTGTCGGCCGCACCAGCCTGCGCGGGTACACACTTCGATGAATGTCAGGCACGCAGCGCGGTCTCCACCGCGTTCGCGTACCCGACGTGCCCGGCCTTGTCGGGGTGGTAGGACTCCCCCGTCGGCCAGGACGTGCCGTTGATGCGCACATGCTGGCAGAAACATTCACGAACGCGACGATGGCCTGGTGGAATTCTTCGCCGGCCGAGCACTGTGGACGCGTACGGGCGAATCTGCCCCATGGGCAGCGCGGCGTCACTAATCTCAGGGCATGAGCCCGTTGCCGCGCGCCCTGCTGTGGGACCGGATGGTCGAGGTCGGCACCGACATCGCCCTGGTCGATCTGCGTCCCGACAAGCTGCTCGCCCACGGTCAGGTGGTCGCCGCCGAACCGGTGCCGCACGCCTGCCGCTACCAACTGACCACGGTGGACGGTTTCGCCACCGACACCATGACCGTGGAGTCCGAGGGCGCCGGCTGGCAGCGCGAGGTGCGCCTGGAGCGTTCGGGCGACTCGTGGCGGGTGACCACCAGCGAGCAGGGCAAGTTCGGTTCGGTACAGCTGCCCGGCATCGTCGACCCGGGCCGGCTGGCCGGGGTGCTCGACGTGGACCTGGAGGCCACGGCACTGACCAACACGCTGCCGATCCGGCGGCTGGGCCTGCTCGGGGCGGAGCCCGGCACCACCCACACCGTGCCGATGGCCTGGATCCGGGTGCCGTCGCTGCAGGTCATCCCGGTGGAGCAGACGTACACGGTGATCGACGCGAACACCATCCGCTACACGTCGGGCAGTTTCACCGCCGACCTGGCCGTCGACAAGGACGGCTTCGTGGTGACCTACCCGGGATACGCGAGCCTGGTGGCCTGAACCCCGGTCAGCGGGCCGCCCCGCGGGCCTGCGTCATGCCCTTGTTGGCCAGCGCGTCGGCCCGCTCGTTGCCGGGGTCCCCGGCGTGCCCGCGCACCCATCGCCACTCGACGGTGTGCCGCGCCACCGCCTCGGACAGCCGCTGCCACAGATCCGCGTTCTTCACGGGCTTGCGCTCCGACGTCAGCCACCCGTTGCGCCGCCACCCGTGCATCCACTTGGTGATCCCGTCGCGCACGTAGGTGCTGTCGGTGTGCAGGTGCACGGTCACCGGCCGGGTCAGCGCCTCCAGCGCCTCGATCGCCGCGGTCAGCTCCATCCGGTTGTTCGTCGTCGGCCCCGGGTCCCCACCGCACAACTCACGCTCGTGTCCGCCATACCGCAGAATCGCGCCCCACCCGCCGGGCCCCGGATTCCCCGAGCACGCCCCGTCGGTGTAAACCACCACAACCCGCCCGTCACCCTCACCCACCCCGGCACCGTACCAGCCCCCACCCCCGACGATCTTGTGCGAACTGCGGGGACGAGACGGGCGTACCAGTCATATGCCCAACAGTTCGCGCAAGATCGCGACGATCTTGCGCGAACCATGGGCGGGCCGGGGTCAGGGGATCGTGTTGGGGCCGTGGGGGCGGGTGGCGCGGTTGGCGGTGATGGCGTGGTCGATGCTGTAGAGGCCGGCGCCGACGGCGGCGAGCAGGAGGCTGCCTACGCCGAGGGCGATGACGAGTTCGGAGCCGCCGGAGCCGACGAACAGGCCGTGGCCGACGTGCACGGTGAAGAAGGCGCCGAGCATGTCGAGGAAGAGCAGGACGCCGGCGATCGGCACGAGCAGGCCGACGATCAGCATCGCCCCGCCGATGAACTCGACGAGGCCGGCGAACCAGGCGGACAGGGTGGGCAGCGGCACGCCCATCGCCTTGAAACCGGCGGCGGTGGGCCCGAGGCCGACGGTGAACAGCTTCTGCCAGCCGTGGGCGAAGAAGATGATGCCGATGCCGAGCCGGGCGATCAGGATGGCCAGGTCGCGGATCTGTGCGGGAAAGACGAACATCACGCCGCCTCCGGTCGGTCGGCTGTACTGAATGGTTTGAACATCACTTTTTCACAGCTATGGCATGGCCCGTGGTGATATCGGCGATCACGGGCGGCGCGCGACACGCGAATCGAGCTCGGATGAGTCGCCCGGGTACCCGCCACGATCGCGGACATGGTGAGATGCGGTGGTGCGTACGGGTCGTCAGGATCGCGCCCGGTTCGCCGATCCTGTTGGCATCGCTGCCGATTCGGCTTACCCTGACGTGGCCGTATGAACATCAACCTGAGGAGAACGGAGGACCCGATGTCGTCCGATCGTCTGATCAACCGGCGCTTCGAGTACAACGGCCACCACTGCACGGTGGCCGACTACGACGGCGGCAAGCGCCTCGCGATCGTCATGGACGACCAGCCCCACGTGGTCTACTCCGTCAACATCGACCTCAGCGACCGCAACATCGGCCGCCAGCTCGACCTCTACCTGTCCGACGGGCAGTACTACGCCTGGCCGGCCCGCGGCCGCGGCAAGCCGCCCGCGCTGCTCACCCCCGACGCGATGGTGGAACGCACCAAGGAGTCGTGACCTCCGGCGCGGTTCCCGCCCGGCCGTGCCCTGGACCAACGCCATCCTGCGCCGCAAGCGCGGAGATGATGGGAAGGGCACCTTCCACAACGCATAGCGTCAAGAAGGTGTCCTTCCTTCGTTCCAGACGCTAGGCGTCGAGTTCGGCGAGGGCGAGGGGGAGGGCTTCGGTGAGCTTCTCCATGTCGGGCAGGGCCGCGCCGTCGGCGTAGAGGCCGATGTGGACGCCGTCGCGGTAGCGGGACAGGCCGATCGCGAGGGCGTGGCCGCTGGCGAGCGGGGCGATCGGATACAGCTCCTCCAGGCGGGCGCCGTTCAGGTACAGCGGCAGCGGGGGCAGCGGCACGCTGGTCACGACGATGTCGAACAGCAGCGGGGCGGCGTGGGCGGCGAAGGGCGCGGCGAGGCGGTTGAGGGCGGACGGGAGCAAACCCGCCAGCACGGGGATCGCGCCCGCGCCGCGGTTCGGTCCGGCGGCCTTGTTGCGGTCCATGGCCTCGCGGACCAGGGTCAACCGGGTGGCCGGGTCGGCCTCGCCGACCGGGAGGTCCAGCAGGTACGCCGAGAGCTGGTTGGCGTCGTCGCTGCCGCCCGAGCGCAGCCGCTGGCTGGCCGGGATCAGCGCGCGCAGCACGTCGACCGGCCGGTCCTGGCCGAGCAGCCAGTGCCGCAGCGCCCCGGCGACCACCGCCAGCAGCAGGTCGTTGAGCGTGCCGCCGTGCTTGCGGCGGATGCGCTGCAGCTCGCGGGTCTCCAGGCTGACGAACGCGGCCCGGCGGGTGCCGGACGGGGCCGCCAGCAGCGGGGTCGGGGCCGGGGCGCGCATCTGCCCGACGATCGCCGACGCGATGTCGAACATCCTGCCGGCCCGCCCGACGACGTCGCCGACGACGTGCTCGGGCCGGGTGATCAGCTCGGCCCCCTGGCGGGCCAGCGTCGACAGCGCCGACGGCGCGCTCTGGGGAGCCTGCGGCGGCTCGTCGGCGAGCTGGTCGCCGCCGTCGAGCAGGCCGAGTCCGATCCCGACCGCGCCCTGTCCGTCGCACAGCGCGTGGTGCATCTTGGCCAGCAGCGCGAACCGGCCGCCGGCCAGGCCGCTGACCAGGTGCAGCTGCCACAGCGGGCGGTTGCGGTCCAGCGGGGCCGTCATCAAGTCGGAGACCAGCGCGGCCAGGTCGTCGCGGCCGCCGGCCTCCAGGCGGTGGTGGAAGATGTGGTTGCGGGCGTTGAAGACCGGGTCCTCGCTCCACGCCGCGCCGCCGAGCCCGGCGGGGCCGATCTTGCGCCGCATCCGGGGCACCCGGCTCGCCCGCTGCGCGAGCAGCGCCACCAGTTCGTCGGGGCTTACGGACTCCGCCGGGTGGAACACCGCGACCGCGCCCAGATGCATGGGCGAAGCGCTGTTCTCCAGGCACAGAAACGACATGTCCAGAGCGCTGAGCCGCCCGTCCACCATGGCCATCCTCGCGTCGTCGGGTGACGTGGTCGGCCTGCCGAGCGGCTGCGCTGCCGCGTCGAGGCGACCTGACCTTGATACAACGTCTGAGACCACGTTAAGGCTGCGGTTTGTCGGCGCTGTTACAGGCCTGTATGAAGGTGTCGCCGGACACCCCCGGATTGCATCATCGCTGGTGGATTGCTAGGCGTCGTCGCGGCGTTCCAGGCGCAGCCGCTCGTCGTGGCTGATGTGCCCGGTCGCCTCCTGCGCCTTGGCGACGTCCTTGGCCCGCTGCCGGGCCTCGTCCTCGTCGACCGCGGCCACCCGGGCCCGGCCTTCGCGCTCCCAGCGCTCGTTGTGGATGACCTTGCCGGCCACCTCTTCGGCCTTGCCGGCCACCCGCTGAGACATGTTGTGGATCTTCTCGTCGAATCCCATCGCCCCCGCCTCCGCTCCGCACCGGCGCGATTGCGTCCCCTCCTCGATTGTGGCGCGTGCGGGGCTTCAGTGCTCGGCTGTCCGGCGAGTGCCGGTGTAGTACTCGAACAGCAGCGCCGACGCGGTCACGATGGTCGCGACGACCCCGACAGCGATCAGCCACCACATCCAGAACACCAGCCCCAGCGACGCGATCAGGGCGGCGAGCGCGATGCCGAACGGCCAGTAGCTGCCGGGACTGAAGAAGCCGATCTCGCCCGCGCCTTCGGCGATGTCGCCGTCGAGCCGGTCCTCGGGGCGCAGTTCGATGCGGCGGGAGACGAACCAGAAGTAGCCGCCGCACATCAGGCACAGCAGGCCGCTGAGGGTCAGCGCGGTGGTGCCGATCCAGTCGTACTGCGGCAGCGCCGCCCCGCTCCAGAACCAGTACACGACCGCGGTCACGAACAGGAACGCGGCCACCCCGAGGAACAGCCGGTACTCGGTCTTCATCGCGGGTCCCCCGGAAGGCTTGCGGAAACGCTGAGGCGGGCGTGGGGGGCGAGTGCAAACTAGCACCGGTCCCATCACGCCCGCCCGGGTTCCGGCGGTTCGGCGTGTCAGCCGACGAACAGCTGCTCGGACTGCTCCTTGTTGTGGCTGAGCTGGCGGCGCAGCGAGGCGACCGCCTCGTCCACCGGGTGCCCGCGCAGCAGCTCCGCGACCGCGAAGCCGGCCAGCGCGCCGATCCCGGCGGCCGCCACCACCCATCCCCAGCGCATCGGAGCAGGCCTGCCCGCGAGCGCGTCCAGGGCCAGCGAGGCCCGGTGCCGCGCCTCGGAGCCGGTGTCGGACAGCGTGCTGCGCATGCTCCCCGCCTTCTCCTTCGCCCGTTCGGCTGCCACGTCACGGGTGCTGCCCAACCCGTGCAGGAACTCGTTCCAGGTGGCCGAGGCGACACTGTCGTTGTTCCGGGTACGGAGGAACATCATGATCTCCTGACGTCAGACGTCGTGCGACATCGTGTCGATACCCCGGCCGGCGCCCTGCGAAACGGGCGTTCGGGCCGGTGGGGCCGCTTCCAGCTGATAGACGCTGTAGGCCTGACGGATCACCGGGTGCGCCACGTTGCGCACGCGTACCCCGCCCGGGGTCACCCCGCGCTCCACGCCCGCGTGCGCGTGCCCGTGCACGGCCAGCGAAGTGGGGGCCGAGTCGATCGCCTGGCCCAGCAGGTACGAGCCCAGGAACGGGTAGATCTCCAGCGGCTCACCCAGCAGCGTGTCCGGCACCGGCGCGTAGTGCGTCAGCGCGACGAGCACGTCGGCGTCCAGCGACAGCAGGGCGGCCTGCAGGCGGGTGGCGGCCTTCTCGGTCGTCCGCACGAAGTCCTTGATCTCCTGCTCGCCGAACATGGACGCGCAGCGCCCCGCGAAGCCGCCGCCGAAGCCCTTGATCCCGGCCACGCCGAACTTCACGTCCCGGCAGCTGATGGTGATGCCCTCGCCCTCCAGCACGGTGATGCCGCCGGCGGCCAGCACCTTGGTGACCTCGCGCTGCTGGTCGCTGTGGTAGTCGTGGTTGCCCAGCACTGCCACGACCGGCACCGGCAGGTCGCCGAACTCGCGGGCCACGCACTCGGCCTCGTTGACGGTGCCGTGCCGGGTCAGGTCACCGGCCAGCAGCAGCACGTCGGCGCGCTCGCCGAGCTGCTCCAGGGACGGGCGGTACCGGCCGAGCACGTCCACGTCCATGTGCACGTCGCCGACCGCCGCCACCCGGATCACGTGATCACCTCGGGCTCGGCCGGATCGGCGACCGCGGTCACCACGATGTCGTTGTGCACGTGCTTGTCCGGGAACATCGCCGCCACCCGCTCCCCGATCGCGTCGCGCCGGTGCGCCGTCTCAACCTGGCCGCGCAGCAGCACCGCGCCGTCCCGGCGGATCACCTCGATGCCCTGCTCGCAGATCGTGCCGTCCTCGGTCAGCATGCGGTGCACCTCGGCGTCGGCGTACTCGTCGACCACTCTGGGCTCGCTCACCATGCCCCCGTCCTGTCCGCTCCGGCAGGCACCGACGCCTGCGTGGGTCGCTCGTGCTGCTCGTGCGCGCCGCCCTCGGCCGCCGGCGGGATGATCTCCAGCAGGCTCAGCAGGTAGAGGCACGCCTCGGCGTACACCGAGTGGGCCGTGTCGCGGCGCACCTGCTCCCAGTCGATCTGCTCGCGCAGCGAGCGGGCCAGCGGCAGCGCCCGGGAGTAGTCGCAGTGGTGCTGGGAGAACGTCAGCAGCTTGTGCTCCATCAGCATGGTCGCCGACAGCACGGGGATGTGCAGCGCGCCGACCGGCACGATCGAGCTCTCCGCCAGCACCTCCTCGGTCACCTGACGCTGCACCGGCCGGAAGATCAGATCCACCAGCCGGTCCTCGTCGTACACCTTCACCAGCCAGTCCTCGGGGGGACGCTCGGTCCGGAAGCCCTCCTCGGCGTACGCCTGCAGGGTCCGCTCGACGTCCTCCTCACGGATGACGAAGTCCACGTCATGCTCGCTGGAGGTGCCGCCACGGGCGTAGACCGCGAAACCGCCCGCCAGTGCGAAGGGCACCTCGGCGCGGCGTAGCACGCTGGCCGCACGCTTCATCGTCTCCAGGAGCTCTGCACTGATCTCGCTGAGCATGGGGTCGCTATACCCCAACCCCCCTCCCCTCACACCTGACGAAGGAAGGGCACCTTCTTATCGCCGGTAGAGCAAGGGCACCTTCTTAACCCTGCACCGCCGCTGACCGGCCGTGAGTGGCATGATCGCTTGCTGTGGCGGTCGAGATACGGCAACGGCGGGACGAAGACCTCGACGGGTGCGTGGCGGCGCTGTCCGCGGTGCACCACGGCGGCGGCGGGTACCCGACGCGCTGGCCGGACAGCCCGCACCGGTGGCTCAGCCCGCACGACGCGGCGCGAATCTGGGTCGCCGTCGACGGCTCGGCGATCGTCGGGCACATCATGGTCCGCGTCGGCGAGCACGGCGGCGCGGAGATCAGCCGCCTGTTCGTCGCCCCCGCCGCGCAGGGCGCGGGACTGGCCAAGGCGCTGCTCGCCGAGGCACGGGCGTACTCCGACGAGCGCGGCCTGGCCCTCACTCTCCAGGTGACCACCGGGCAGGACGCAGCCATCGCGCTGTACGAGCGCACCGGCTGGCGCCGCACCGGCACCGTCTTCGGCTGGACCACCCCCTCCGGCGAGGTGTACCTGCACCAGTACACCGCCTGACCGGTACACCGGCTGACTGGCGCGCTCCGCACCACCCGGGCCGGGCCGCCGCCGCCTGGACCGGCGGAGAGTGTCGGACCCGCGTGTTTGACTGGCGCGATGGCCACCGAGACACCGACGCTGACCTTCGCCGACGCCGCCGCCTTCGAGCAGTGGCTCGCCGCCGAGCCCGCCGGCAGCGCCGGCGTCTGGCTCAAGCTGGCGAAGAAGGGCTCCGGGGTGCCGTCGGTGGACTACCCGCAGGCGCTCGACGTGGCGCTGTGCCACGGCTGGATCGACGGGCCGAAAGCCGGCGTCGACGACGTGTACTGGTTGCAGAAGTTCACCCCGCGCCGGGCCCGCAGCCGCTGGTCGAAGATCAACCGCGACAAGGCGGCTGCGCTGATCGCGTCGGGCCGGATGCGTCCGGCGGGGCTGGCCGAGATCGAACGAGCGCAGGCCGACGGGCGCTGGGACGCCGCCTACGACAGCATGCGCACGGCCGAGGTCCCCGACGACCTCGCCCAGGCGCTCGCCGCGAATCCGGCTGCGCAGGACTTCTTCGCCACCGTCGACCGGCAGAACCGGTACGCGATCCTGTACCGCGTCCAGGACGCCAAGCGACCGGAGACCCGGGCCAGGCGGATCGCCCAGTACGTCGAGATGCTCGCGGAGGGCCGCAAGATCTACCCATGACCACCGGCGCCCGGTGGGCCGCGGGCCAAGCGCACCGGGGCCGCGGGCTCGCCGGTAGCATGGCGATCATGGCAACGGTAAGGGTCGAACGCACCGACGACGGTTTCATCGCCACCAACGAGCGCGGGGCCTCGGTCGCCGTGGGCAGTTCCGATCAGGATGGCGTGTTCTCGCCGGTCGAGCTACTGCTCGTGGCCCTGGGCGGCTGCGAGATCGTCACCGTCGAGCCGCTGACCGCCAAGCGCGGCCACCGCCTGGTCAAGCTGGCGGTGCGCGTCGACGCCGAGAAGGTCGCGCCGACGAAGCTCGGGCCGATCACGGCGACGTACGAGATCGAGCTGCCGCCCGGCGACGACAAGGCCGCCGAGGTCTTCGAGTCCGTGGCCCACCGGGTGCACGAGAACCACTGCACCGTCGGCCGCGCCCTGCGCGAGGGCACCGAGACGATCCAGATCCTCCCGCCCCGCGCCGCCTGACTGCGCGGGCCCGCCCGCGCCGTTTGATCGTCGGACTTGCCCGGCACCTGTGCGTATCTTGAGCGCTCATACCCACGACTGCCTGGCAAGTCCGACGATCAAGGCGGGGCGCGGCGTAGCGTGAGGGCACACAAGGGACCGGTGGGGGCGGTCGATGGAGCAACCGTGGGGCCAGGCCGCGCTGGCCGACCTGGTCGATCTGCTGGTCACGCTGGTCGAGGCGGCCGGCGCGATCGTCATCTTCATCGGCGCGAGCGTCGCGTTCGTCCAGTTCGTCGGCTCGGCGATCCGCGGGCGGCACACCGTCGACTTCGTACCGATCCGGCTGGGACTCGGCCGCTTCCTCACCCTCGGCCTGGAGTTCCAGCTCGCCGGCGACATCCTGCGCACCGCGGTCTCGCCGACCCTGCGCGAGATCGCCGAACTGGCCGCGATCGCCACGATCCGCACCGCGCTGAACTACTTCCTCACCAAGGAGATCCAGGAGGCCCGCGCCGAGCTGAGCGGCCGCGTCGACGTCACCGCGCCCGGCCCGGCGCGGGGCACGCCGTGACCCTGCTGCCGGAAGAGATGGTACGCGGCGCGGCACAGCTCTGCGTGGCGGCGGGTTTCGCGGCCGGGGCGCTGATGTTCGCGCGCTGCCGATCCGGCCGGATGGCCCTGGCGGTGGCGCTGGACTTCTGGCTGGCGGCGGGACTGCTCAACCTGTCCGTGGCCACGACGTGGACGGTGATCCTGGCCGCGACGGCGATCGTGGGGCTGCGCCGCCTGCTCAAGGTGGCCCTCGCGCAGAACGCATCCGCCGCCGCCGGAGACCGGCCGGGCTGAGCCGACCGGGTGCTCTCGACGAGGTCGCCGGAGCGGCGCGCACCACGCCGTGGCATCCGGCGGGCGCCGCGGGGACGAGGACTGACGGGGGTCGCCGGTACGGTGCCTCGCATGCGTGATGAGGACCTGCTGCGGCAGATACGGGACGAGCAGTGGATCGCCGAACTGCTCGTCCGGTTCGACTTCGACCTTCGGCGGGCCGCGCACGGGCCGGTCGAGGCGGTGCGGCTGGCCGACGGCGGTGCTCTGGAGATGATCGCCGGTGACGCGTCCGGCGGCGCGTTCCTGCTGGCCGGGCCGCCGGCCGACAACCGGCCGGTGGTCTACGCGGGCTCCGAGGGCGAGGGCGGGCTGATCGCCGCGGATCTGCGTACGGCGCTGGCGCTGGTGGTCGGGCTGCCCAGCCTGCACGACGCCACCTCGATGCCGCACGGCGACGGCGCTGCGCTGCGCGAGTGGCTCGCGTTCGCCGACGACGAGATCCGCGAGGACTGGCCCGACCTGGACGACGACCGGGCCCGGTTGCGTGAAGCGCTGGGCCTGCCCGAGGCGGCCGGCCTGCTGGCGGGGCTGCACGCCGCGGCGGCCGACGAGCGCTACCTGCCGGTCAGCGACCTCGGCGACGTGTACGAGCCGCTGACCGCCTGACCCCGGCCGGCCCGCGTTCTCGAACCCGCACCCGCAGGCCACAGCCTTAATCGGTTAGGAAGGGCACCTTCTACATCGCTACGCGATGTAGAAGGTGCCCTTCCTTTCGCACATTCCGGGGGTGCGTCCGGACGCGACGTGACACGATCCGGAAAGGGCCGTGACCTGCCGCGCGACGGCGCTCGGCCGGATGGCGACCGCGGCCCGCCCCCGTCGCCTGGCTGTCCTGATCGGGAGGTCCTGTGGGCAGTGTCGAGTCGCAGCCGGTGCTGACGGGCATCACCGAGGCCGCCGTGTTCCTGGTCGTCACCGTGCGCGACGGGGCCGAGGACGACGTCCGGGACCTGCTCGGCGATGTGGCGAGCCTGGCCCGCGCGGTCGGGTTCCGGGTGCCGGACGGGCAGTTGCAGTGCGTGGTCGGCATCGGGTCGCTGCTGTGGGACCGGTTGTTCAGCGGACCGCGGCCGGCGGGCCTGCATCCGTTCCAGGAGCTCACCGGGCCGCGCCACGTCGCCGTCGCCACCCCGGGCGATCTGCTGTTCCACCTGCGGGCCCGGCGCATGGACCTGTGCTTCGAGCTGGCCAAGCAGTTCATGGCCCGGTTGGACGGGCGGGTCGACGTGGCCGACGAGACGCACGGCTTCAAGTACTTCGACGAGCGCGACCTGCTCGGCTTCGTCGACGGCACGGAGAACCCGACCGGCCTGGCCGCCGCCAGGGCCGCCCTGATCGGCGACGAGGATCCGGACTTCACCGGCGGCAGTTACGTCATCGTGCAGAAGTACCTGCACGACATGGCCGCCTGGAACGCGATCTCGGTGACCGAGCAGGAACGGGTCATCGGCCGGACCAAGCTCGACGACATCGAGTTCCCCGACGAGGCCAAACCGGCCGACTCGCACCTGACCCTGAACACGATCACCGACGCCGACGGCACCGAGCGCAAGATCGTGCGGGACAACATGCCGTTCGGTTCGCCCGGCACGGGCGAGTTCGGCACCTACTTCATCGGGTACGCGGCCACGCCCGAGGTCACCGAGCAGATGCTGCGCAACATGTTCCTCGGCGACCCGCCCGGGACCACCGACCGCATCCTCGACTTCTCCACCGCGGTGACGGGCGGCCTGTTCTTCGTGCCGTCGGCGGACCTGCTCGACGACCTGCCCCCGTCCGTCTCGGCCGAGCCCGGCCAGGCGGCGGACGCGGCCCCGGCGGTGGAACTCGGGCCGGTGGGTGTGCCCGGCGCGCTGGCCGTCGCCCGGGGCACGGCGGCGACGGCGGAACAGGCGGAGCCGGGCGACACCTCGCTGGGCATCGGGAGTCTGAAGGGAAGCCGGGCATGAACAACCTGCATCGCGAACTCGCCCCGATCTCGGACGAGGCGTGGGAGGACCTGGAGGCCGAGGCGCGGCGCACCTTCACCCGGCACGTGGCGGGCCGCCGCGCCGTCGACGTGATCGGGCCGGGTGGGCTGGCGCAGGCCGCGGTCGGCACCGGGCATCTGCGCCCGGCCGGCGGCTCCGGCGGCGCGGTGCAGGCACGGGTACGCGAGGCCCGGCCGCTGGTCGAGTTCCGGGTGCCGTTCACGGTGAGCCGACAGGCGGTCGACGACGTGGCCCGCGGGGCGAAGGACCCGGACTGGCAGCCGGTCAAGGACGCCGCGAAGCAGATCGCGTTCGCCGAGGACGGCATGGTCTTCGACGGCTTCGCCGACGCCGGGGTGATCGGCATCCGGCAGGCGGCGTCGAACCCGCCGATCGCGCTGCCCGCCGACGCCGCGATGTACCCGGACGCGGTCGCCCAGGCGATGACGGAGCTGCGCCTGGCGGGGGTGGCCGGGCCGTACACGCTGCTGCTCAGCGCGGACGCGTACACGGCGGTCGCGGAGACCACCGACCACGGCTACCCGATCCGGGACCACATCTCGCGAGCCCTGGGCAAGGAGAGCCACATCATCTGGGCTCCGGCGCTCACCGGCGGCCTGCTGCTGTCCGCCCGCGGCGGCGACTACGAGCTGCACCTGGGCCAGGACCTGTCGATCGGCTACCTGTCCCACGACGCGTCTGAGGTCCAGCTGTACTTCCAGGAGTCCCTGACCTTCTTCACCCAGACCACCGAAGCCGGCGTCGAACTCACCCCGGCCTGACCACCCCCTGCCGCAACTCTTAAAGACTTGCGGTCTCACGGGGCGCTCGAGACCGCGCCTTTTTAAGAGTTGCGGCAGGTGGGGGGCGGCGGACGTGGCACGATTCCGGTGAGGAGGCGTGTGGTGACGCGCCGCCCGCGTGAGGGGATTGAGGATGATGCTCTCCGGCAAACGCGCCCTGGTCTTCGCCGCCGACGAGCGGCTCGCCGAGACCGTGGCCCGGCACCTGGGCAAGCTGGGCGCCGAGGTGTGGGTCAGCGGGCTGGACACCGAGGCCGTCGAGGCGCTCGCCGAGAAGATCCATGCCGACGGCGGTGAGGCGCACCCGGCCACCGTCGATCCCTGCGACCCGCACCACGTGCGCGAATACGTCACCGCCGTCGCGTCGAAGGGCCCGGTCGACGTGTGCTTCAACGGCTTCGAGCTGCCCGCGCACGCCGCGGGCGTCGGCGTGCCCTACCGCGACCTGGACCCGGCCGTGCTCACCGGGGCCCTCGGCGAGGTGATCGGCGGGCAGTTCCTGACCGCGCGGGAGGCGGCCCGGGTGATGGTCCCGGCCGGACGCGGTTCGATCATCACGGTCGGCTCGACCAACGGCAGCAGCGGCCGCCCGCACACCGGCGCGCTCGGCGCGGTGGCCGGCGCGCTGGAGGCGCTGTCGCGCAGCATGGCCAGCGAGTACGGCCCGGCCGGCGTGCGGGTCAACCACGTGCGGGCCACCCGGCTGTCCGGCGGCCCGATGTACTACGAGAACGCGCTGGGTCGGCCGGTGACCGTGGACGAGGTCGCCGGGGCGGTGGCCTGGCTGTCGTCCGACGCGTCCGGCGGCGTGACCGGACAGGTGATCGAGGTCAGCGGTGGGGAGCACGGGCTCAGCGAGGCCGTGGCCGCCCGCGGGCCGAGGAGGGAGCGCCATGTCGAACTCGATCTACCATGACGAATACGGCACGATAAGCCGCGACGACGGCCGTTCGCTGCTGGAGCTGACCTGGTCGGCGGCCACCGACCACATCAGCGAGGCCGAGTTCAAGGCGCTGATGTCGCGCTTCGCGCAGACCGCCGAGCAGCTGCCCACCCGCTACGCGGTGGTCGACGCGCGCGAGCTGCACCACCGGCCCGACGCCGACTTCGACAGCTGGTACGACCAGCACGTCGTGCCCTCGTTCGACCGGGCCGGGCTGGCGAAACTCGCGTACCTGACGCGTCCCGCCGAGGCGGCCGAGGCCGAGCCGGTGCCCGAGGGACCGGCCTCGTTCCCGACCGGGTACTTCGACTCGATGCAGTCCGTGGAGGATTGGCTCAAGACCGGCTGAGAACTTCTCCGCTGACGCTGCAACAGGCGGCCTCCGTCCGGCGTAGTTACCGGGTGGAGGTGGCGACTGGTGCCGGATCATTCGTTCGACGACTTCGTCCATGCCGCCCTGCCCGCGCTCAGCCGCTACGCGTACGCCCTGACCGGCGAACGGGTGGCCGGCGAGGACCTGATCCAGGACACCCTGGTCAAGGTCGCCGGAGCGTGGCGGCGGGTGCACCGCGACGGCAGCGCGCTGGCGTACGCGCGCACGACGATGCTCAACACGTACCTGAGCGCGTGGCGGATCCGCCGCAGGCGGCCCGCGAGCGTGCCGTTGGAGGTCGACTGGCCTGGGCCTGACGCGTACGGCCCGGTCGATGTGCGTGATCAGTTGCGGCGGGCGCTGGACGCGCTGCCGCGGGCCCAGCGGGCGGTGCTGGTGCTCGGTTTTCTCGACGATCTGTCCGATGAGGAGATCGCCGCGATGCTGGACCGCCGCCCGGCCACGGTGCGCTCACTGCGCCACCGGGGCCTGGCGGCGCTGCGCCGGCAGCTCGACAACGACCAGGTGGAGGGCGGCTCGTATGCACGACGTTGAACAGCTGCTGCGCGACGAGCTGCACCGGCGCTCGGCGCTGCCCGCCCCGTCCGGGGCCGCGGTGGTCACCGCGGTGCACGGCCTGCGCCGCCGGCGGCGGATCACTGCGGTGGCGGCGCTGGGCGCGGTCGCGGTGCTGGCCACGCTGGCCGGGACGATCTCCGCGTTGCGGCCCACTGCGGGCTCGGTGCCACCGGCGTTCCCGCCGTCGTCACCGGCCGCCGAGGTGTCGCTGACCGAGTCGCCGGAGGTCTGGTTCGCCGACGCCGACCACGGGTTCGCGCTCGCCCGTGCTTGCCCGGCGGACCCCTGCCAGCTCTATCTCGCGCGGACGGAGGACGGCGGCGTGTCCTGGCAGCGGCACGCCGTGCCGGGCGAGACGATGCCCGCCGAGCAGCGCAGCCCGCTGCTCAACCTGCGTGTGCTCAGCGCCACCACGGTCGCGCTGGACAGCTACGACGGCACGCGCCGCAGGTTCACCACCGACGGCGGCCGGACCTGGACCTCGCCGCCGATGGAGCCGCAGGGCACGGTGACGGAGATCCCGGAGGGCGGGCTCGCCGAGGTGCGGTCGAACACGGGCAGGCCCATCGACATCGTGGTGCTGCGACCGGACGGAAGCTCCGCGCTGCTCGCGACGCCACCGCTGACCAGGCCGCTGACCTCGATGTGGACCAAGGTGGTGCGCGGCGACGACGGCAGCGCCTGGGTGCACGGCGGGGACGACACCAAGACCTGGCTGTGGGTCAGCCGTGACCGTGGCCGCACCTGGCGGGACGTGCCGCTGCCGGGCGACGCCGCGCGGGCGGGCACGGGCCAGCGGCCCTATATCGATCACGGCCGGATCCTGTACGTCGTCGAGCCGTCACCGGTGCGCCGGGTGTGGCGCACCACCGACGACGGCGCGCACTGGGCGGACCTGGGCAAGGACCTGCCACCGGACCCCACCGGCGACGCCGGGCTGGGCGCGGTGGTCTGCTTCGACGGCACCCTGCTGGTGTACGAGCCGCTTTCGGGCGCGGTCTACCGGGCCATGCCGTCCGAGGCGACGCTGGGCAGGGTGGGCGACGCGCCGCTCTGGGACCGGTTCGGCGCCCGCTACCTGCGGGGCGCCGGGCGCAAGACGTTCGAGCCGCCCTTCGAGCACTCCCTCGACGGGCTGACCTGGACCGAGCTCAAGCTGTAGCCGGGCACCGATCAAGGCTCCGTTCACGCCGCTCACCCGGCGGGGACGGAGCCTTGGTCATGTCCGGGGGCGGCCGCACCCTAGCAGAGCAGGATCACCACTTCCAGACCTTTCGTTCATACCACTTGAACACTAAGAATTAGTGCGAACCGGACACACCGGCGGGAAGACTCCCGCCGGTTCGTACTACCAGAGGTGGGTGATGGTGGTGTCTGTGGATTCCTCCGCGGAAGTCGAGAGTGGACAGGCACGATCGAGTCTGGCCACGGCCGCGGCTCGCAACCTGGCGACGACGACGAAGTCGGCGCCGCAGATGCAGGAGATCTCGTCCCGGTGGCTGCTGCGCATGCTGCCGTGGGTGCAGGTCAAGGGCGGCACCTACCGGGTCAACCGGCGGCTGAGCTACGCCGTCGGCGACGGCCGGGTCAGCTTCACGACGGTCGGCGCGCAGGTCAAGGTCGTGCCGCCGGAGCTGTGCGAGCTGCCGCTGCTGCGCGACTTCGAGGACCTCGGCGTGCTGGGCGCGCTGGCCGACCGCTTCACGCAGGCGGAGTACGCCCCCGGCGACGTCATCGTGGAGGCCGGCCGCCCCGCCGACCAGGTGCACCTGATCGCGCACGGCAAGGTCAACAAGATGGGCACCGGCAAGTACGGCGACCGCATCGTGCTCGGCGTGCTTGCCGACGGCGAGTACTTCGGCGACCAGTCGCTGACCAAGCTCGGCAGCACCTGGGACGTCACCGTCAAGGCAGTGACCAGCTGCATCGTGATGTCCATGACCCGGGCGGCGTTCGACGAGGTCGTCGGCCAATCCGAGCTGCTGCGCGACCACGTGCGGCGCTTCCAGGCCTACCCGGTGCCGCCGCAGAACAAGCACGGCGAGGCCGCGATCGAGATCTCGGCCGGCCACGTCGGCGAGGCGCAGCTGCCCGGCACGTTCGTCGACTACGAGCTGACGCCCCGGGAGTACGAGCTCAGCGTCGCGCAGACCGTGCTCCAGGTGCACACCCGCGTCGCCGACCTCTACAACGAGCCGATGAACCAGATCGAGCAGCAGCTCCGGCTGACCATCGAGGCTCTCAAGGAGCGCCAGGAGCACGAGCTGATCAACCACCGGGAGTTCGGCCTGCTCCACAACGCCGACCTCAAGCAGCGCATACACACCAGGTCCGGGCCGCCGACCCCCGACGACCTGGACGAGCTGCTCAGCCGCCGCCGCAGCTCGCACCTGTTCCTGGCGCACCCGCAGGCCATCGCCGCCTTCGGCCGCGAGTGCACCCGCCGCGGCATCTACCCGCAGGGCGTGGAGATAAACGGCAGCACCGTGCCCGCCTGGCGCGGCGTGCCGCTGCTCCCGTGCAACAAGATCCCGGTGAGCCCGACCCGGACCACCTCGATCCTGGTCATGCGCCTCGGCGAGGCCGAACAGGGCGTCATCGGCCTGCACCAGACCGGCCTGCCCGACGAGTACCAGCCGAGCCTGTCCGTGCGTTTCATGGGCATCAACGACAAGGCCATCCTGTCGTACCTGGTCAGCGCCTACTACTCGGCCGCAGTGCTGGTCCCCGACGCGCTCGGGGTGCTGGAGAACGTGGAACTCGGCCACTGATCCGCCGCCGGGCACCTTGCGGGCGTGTGCGCACGTTGGACAGGGTGCCCGGCGTTTTCCTGTCGTAAGCCTTTCGGAGAGGTGGTAGCACCATGAGCACAGTGGAGATGGCACGCGGTCAGTCCGCACGGGACGTGCTGGCGTGGAGCCGCACCCTCGTCGACCCCGCGTTAAGAACCGCGGTCGGCACGCTGCGGCCCTCGATGCGCCGCATCTCGGGGTATCACTTCGGCTGGTGGGACGCCGACGGCACCCCGGCCAGCGGTGACGCCGGCAAGGCGATCCGGCCCGCGCTGGCGCTGGTGGCGGCCGAGGCGGTGGGCGCCGACGCGGCCCAGGCGGTGCCCGCGGCGGTGGCGGTGGAGTTGATCCACAACTTCTCGCTGCTGCACGACGACATCATGGACGGCGACGTCACCCGTCGGCACCGGCCCACCGCGTGGACGGTGTTCGGGCAGGCCCCGGCCATCCTCGCCGGGGACGCGCTGCTGGCGCTCGGCTTCGACGTGCTCGCCGGCTGCGGGCACCCGGCCGTGCCCGAGGCCGGTCGGCTGCTCAACGTCGCGGTCCAGGAGCTGCTCGACGGCCAGAGCGCCGACCTGGAGTTCGAGGAACGCGACGACGTACGCCTGGCCGAGTGCCTGTCGATGGCCGAGGCGAAGACGGCCGCGCTGCTGGGCGGGGCGTGCGCACTCGGCGCCCTGCTCGGCGGCGGCAACGCCGACCAGGTCGCGGCGCTGACCGAGTTCGGCCGCCGGACGGGGCTGGCCTTCCAGTTCGTCGACGACCTGCTCGGCATCTGGGGCGACCCCGCGGTCACCGGCAAACCGGTGCACTCCGACCTGGCCAGCCGCAAGAAGTCGCTGCCGGTCGTCGCCGCGCTCACCTCCGGCACCCCCGCCGGCCACGAGCTGGCCCTGCTGTACCAGCGCCAGGGCCCGCTCGACGGCCCGGACCTCACCCGCGCGGCGGAACTGGTCGACGCCGCCGGCGCCCGCGCCTGGGCCCGCGCCCGCGCCGACGCCCTGCTCGCCCAGGCCCTGCGCCGCCTGCACGCCGCCGACCTGGCCCTGGCCCCGGCATCGCAGCTGCACGCCCTGGCCCGCCTCGCCACCCACCGCCACCACTGACCACCCGGACCGCCCCCACCGTGCCCGCGGTGGGGGCGCGCTCAGGTGAGGAGGGCGGCGAGTTTGCTGACGGTGTTCCAGTTGCGGGCGGTGGCGACGGTGACGCCGAGGCGCTTCTGGAAGAGCAGATGGGTGAGTTTGGTCTCGGCCGCGCCGTCGGGCAGCCACATGTGGACCTCGCGCTCCCCTGCCGCGAGCCGCTCCCCCGGTTTGGCCAGCGCTTCGACCTCGGTCAGCTTCGCCGGGTCCACGGGGCCGGACAGGAACACCACGAATTGGCGGGACGGGTTGTCGGCGATCTCGCCGAGCGGGTTGGCCGTGATGATCCGGTCCAGGTCGGCACCGTCGCGCACGAGGCAGCCGACGGACAGACCCAGCTCGGCCTCGATGGCCCGTTCCAGCTCCGCGGCCAGGGCGGCCTGGTCCGAGGAGTCACTGCCGAACACCACGTTGCCGCTCTGCAGCAACGTCTTCACGTCCGCGTGGCCCAAACCCTCGACCAGCTTGCGCAGGTCGGCCATGGCGATCTTCTTGTTGCCGCCCACGTTGATCCCGCGCAGCAATCCGGCGTACCGCGTCACGCCGCTCCCTTCTGACACGTCGCGCACCAGTACGAATTGCGTCCGGCCAGCTCCCCGCGGCTTACCTCGGTGCCGCAGGCCAGGCACGGCAGGCCGGGACGGCGGTACACGTAGACCTCGCCGCCGTGCCGGTCGACCCGGGGCGGGCGTCTCATCGCCTGCGGCTCGTGCTCCGGGCGTACCGTGTCGATCCGGCCGCTGACCACGGCCTTGCCCATCAGGTCGACCAGGTCGGCCCACAACTCCCGCCACCCGTCGGGGGTGAGCCTGCGGCCGGGCGTGGTCGGGGCCAGCCCGGCCCGGAACAGCGCCTCCAGCACGAAGATCAGGCCGGTGCCCGCCACCACCGACTGGTCGAGCAGCAGCGCGGCGAGGGCCTGGTCACTGCGGCGGATGCGCTCGTACGCCTGCTCGGGTTTGGCGTCGGGGCGCAGCGGGTCGGCGCCCAGCCGGGCCCGCAGCGCGTCGACCTCGGGCGGGTCGAGCAGCTCGCAGGCGGTCGGGCCGCGCAGGTCGAGCCAGTGCCGGGTGTTGGCCATACGCAGCCGGATCTGGCCGACGGGCGGCGGCACGGGCAGGTCGCCGTCGGCGAACTTGCCGTAGAGCCCCAGGTGCACGTGCAGGCTGACGTCGCCGTAGTGGTGCAGCAGGTGCTTGCCGTACGCCTCGGTGTCGAGCAGGACCGCGCCGCTGATGCGGGCCGCGCCCTCGGCGAACCTGCCCTGCGGGCTGGTGACGGCGACCGGCGCCCCCGCGAACAGCTCGCGGTGCCGCTCGGCGAGCCTGCGTACGGTGTGACCCTCGGGCATCGGTACACGATATCCGGGGGCGGATCAGGGCCGCAGATGCGCCCGCATCCGGGTGTACGCCGCGCGGATGTGCTCCTGTTCGGCCTGGCTGAGGTGGTCGAACATGTGCTCGCGCACCGCGCCGACGTGGCCGGGCGCGGCGGCGGCGAGCTTGGCCGCGCCCGCCTCGGTCAGCTCGGCGTGCATGCCGCGCCGGTCGGCGTCGCACTCGACGCGGCGCACCCAGCCGGCGTCCTCCAGCCTGGTCACCGCGCGGGTCACCCCGCTGCGGGAGGTGAAGCTGGCGTCGGCCAGATCACGCATGCGCAGCCGGTGGCCGGGTGCTTCGGAGAGCAGGACGAGCAGCTCGTAATCGGCGAAAGAGACCCCGGAGTCCGTTTCGAGCTGCCGGTCCAGCGCGTGGATCAGCAGCCGGGTGCCCTCCAGGTACGCCCGCCAGGTCGCCTGCTCATCGTCGTCCAGCCAGCGCGTCTCAGCCATGCCTGCAGTCTACCGGGAATAGTTGACCGCGCAACAATGTCATGTATGCTGCACTCGTTGACAACGCAACGACCCGATCGAAAGGCACGGCCGTGAAGACCTCCACCGCCAAGCCCCGCCGCGAGCTCATCGACGTCCGGTACGCCGACGAGCGGGCCAAGACCCGCATCGGCTGGCTGGACTCCAAGCACTCGTTCTCGTTCGGTCGCCACTACGACCCGCGCAACACCCACCACGGGCTGCTGCTGGTCAACAACGACGACATCGTCAAGCCCGGCATGGGCTTCGAGACGCACCCGCACCGCGACATGGAGATCGTGACCTGGGTGCTGCGCGGCTCGCTGGTGCACCAGGACTCCACCGGGCACTCCGGCGTCATCTACCCGGGCCTGGCCCAGCGGATGAGCGCGGGCAAGGGCATCCTGCACTCGGAGAAGAACGACTCCTGGCGGCTGGAGGGCAGCAAGCACGCCGACCCGGTGCACTTCATCCAGATGTGGGTGGTCCCGGACACCGACGGCATCAAGCCCGGCTACGAGCAGCTGGAGATCGACGACGAGCTGCTGCGCGGCGGCCTGGTCACGGTGGCCTCCGGCATGAAGCAGCACGACGGCGCGGCCGCGATCCGGATCAAGAACCGGCACGCCGCGCTGCACGTCGCGCGGCTGGAGGCGGGCGGCAGCGTCGAACTGCCGAACGCGCCGTACCTGCACCTGTTCGTGGCACGCGGCTCGGTGACCATGGAGCAGGCCGGCCCACTGGCCCAGGGCGACGCCGTACGCCTGACCGGCAGCGGCGGCCAGCGCATCACCGCGAGCGGACCCGCCGAGGTGATGATCTGGGAGATGCACGCCGCCATCGCCGGCTGACGGCCCCACAGCTGCCGGATCTCCGACCCTGCGCCCCAACGCGGCCGGAGGTCCGGCCTCCACCCCGGATCGGGTGATCGACGTATTGACGTACGTGCGATGACCGGTCTTTGATGACCTCCTACCCGGACATCGCGCGACGTGGTGCGGCGTCCCCCCTGGAAGGTCGATGTCCGTGGCCAATCCCTCGCAGCGGCGCGTCGTCGTCGCGGCCGCCGTGCTCGTCGCCACCGCGCTCACCCTGGCCGTCGCGTGGGGCCGGTCCGGCTCGCCGGCCGAGGCGGCGCCCGGCGAGGGCTGGGTGGGCACGTGGGCGGCCGCGCTGGCCCCGGCCGGAGGCGGCATCGCCGGCAAGGGCTTCACCAATCAGACGGTACGCATGACGCTGCGCACCTCGGTCGGCGGCGACGAGACCCGCATCCGCCTGTCGAACGCGTACGGCACGCAGCCGCTGACGGTCGGCCGGGCGACGCTGGCACTGCCGGTCGCCAACGACACCCCGCAGATCCAGCCGGCCACCCTGCGCGAGCTGACGTTCGACGGCCGCCAGCAGGTCACCGTGCCCAAGGGCGGCCAGGTGCTCAGCGACCCGGTGCCGATGCCCGTGCAGGCGCTGCAGGAGCTGACCGTCAGCGTGTTCCTGCCGGTGGCGACCGGCCCGGTGACGTTCCAGTTCAACGCGCGCGAGCCGGCGTACATCGGCGCGGGCGACCAGGCCGCGAAGGCCGAGTACACGGTCACCGACAGCCGCAACTACTGGTTCTTCCTCAGCGGCGTCGACGTGCGCACCCGGCACGCGGCCGGGTCCGTGGCAGTCCTCGGCGACTCGCTCACCGCGGGCAACGGTTCCACGCTCGGCCTGCACCGGCGCTGGACCGACTACCTGGCGACCCGCCTGCACGACGACACGGGCGAGGCCGACCCGGCCGTGCTCAACCTCGGCCTGGCCGGCAACGCGCTGACCCACGACGGCTCCGAGATCGGCTTCCCCGAACTCGGTGTCAACGGCCTGGCCCGCTTCCTGCGCGACGCCCCCGGCCAGACCGGCGTGCACACGGTCGTCATCGCGCTGGGCATCAACGACATCCAGATCTACGACGACTCCCCCGAGCGCATCATCTTCGGCCTGCGCCAACTCGCCACCCAGGCCCGCCAGCTCGGGCTGCGCGTGCTGGCCTGCACGCTGGGGCCGTTCCAGGGGTTCAGCTCGTGGACACCCGGCAAGGAGAACACCCGCCTCGCGGTGAACGCGTACCTGCGCGACAGCGACCAGTTCGACGACGTCATCGACCTCGACGCCGTGCTCCGCGACCCCGACGCGTCCGGCAAACTGCGCGCGGCCTTCGACAGCGGCGACCACATCCACCCCAACGACGCGGGCAACGAGGCGATCGCGAAGGCCGTGCCACTGGATCTGTTGACCGGATCGTAATCAATCTAAATATAGAGTTGCTTGACACTTTGTTGCGGGGGCAGGAAGCTGAGTCCACGCACGTCAGGCAGTCCTCGGAAAGGTGGTGTTCGCCATGTCCGCATTGGAGTTCGCTCTCGAGTACGCACTGGAGTTCGCACTCGAGTAGGCCGCTCAGGGCCTCTGACACAACGGCGGCGGCGCACCCCCTCGGGGCTGCGCCGCCACTGCATGAAGGAAGGGCACCTTCCCATCGTTTTTCGTAGAGGAAGGGCACCTTCTTATCTCCTCGCCTGCGGTGAGCTGCGTGCTTGCGCCCCCACGGCGGGCGGGCGACGCGGTACCGTGCGGCGTCGCGACGGAGCAGACGGGGAGACCATGACGGAGTTGGAAAGCCTGCAGGAGCGAGCGCTGCAGATCTGCGGGATGTACGACGAACTCAACCTGCGCACCACGGGCCGGGCGTGGACCCGGGAAGACCTGATGCTCGGCTTCGTCGGCGACGTCGGCGACCTGGCCAAGCAGGTGATGGCCGCCGAGGGCCGGCGCGAGCTGCCCGGCGGGCGGGAGGCGCTCGCGCACGAGCTGGCCGACTGCCTGTGGTCGGTGCTGGTACTGGCCCGGCGGTGCGACTTCGACCTCGCCGCCGAGTTCACCCGCACCATGGCCGGCGTCGAGCGGCGCGTGGCCGCCCGCTTGGACGCGCTCCCCCCTGCGGACTGACTGCGCGAACACCCCGTCGTCGGTGGCTCCGACGACGCCATGTCCGAAGATGTTGCTCGACGCGCCCGGCTCCGCGAATTCACCGCGCCCGTGAAGATCTGTTTTGTGGACGATGGACGCTGCCCTGACGACGTCCATCGTCCATAAAAACAGATCTTGCGCCGGCGAAGACGGCGCGACGCGCGGCCGCCTACCTGCGACCGCGCGCCTGCCCTCCCCCGCGCCGCCCACGCCCTACCCACCAGCGGCGTGCTTCCACCGCAGCCCAGCAGGCATGCCACGTTAAGAAGGTGCCCTTCCTCTACCTATGGCGATGTGAAGGTGCCCTTCCTTTCCACGAGGTGGTGGCCAGGGGTGAGGGGGATGGTGCGGTCGGAGAGGGCGAGGGTGATGGGGCCGTCGGTGTCGATGGTCAACGTCAGGTCGTCGGCGATGAGGGTGACGCGGGTGTCGGCGAGGCGGAGGTTGCGGATGCCGGTGCGGCCGGGGAGGTGGGGGCGGTAGTGGAGGGTGCGGGTGAGGGCGTCGACGCGGAAGCCGAGGACGTGTTCGATGAGCATGGAGATCGGGGCCAGGGCTGACCAGCCGCAGAAGTCGGGGCGTACGGGAGTGCGGTCGTCCTTGGCCGTGGAGGGGGCCGGGCGGGTGGGTGAGTAGGCCTCCCAGATCGTCGGGGGCGAGTAGGACGACCAGGTGGCGGCCATGTGCCGGATCAGGTCGAGGGACGCGCGGTGGGCGACGTCGTGGTGGCCGGAGTCGGCCAGCGCACGGGCACTGGCATAGGCGACGGGGACCCAGACCCCTCCCCGCCAGTACATGCCGTCGGGGCGGAACTCCGGGTCGTCGCGGGCCACCGACGGCCAGGGCACCGTGCCGCCGAAGCAGGTCGGGTCGGCGAGCGCGGTGGCCAGCGCGGCGGCCTGCTCGGCGTCGCACGCGCCCGCCAGCAGGGGCCAGTACACGGCGGGCGTGCGTACCCGGTGGAAGTTGTGGGGCTCCTCGGCGAAGCGGTCGAAATAGAACCCGTGCTCGGCCGACCAGAAGTCGTCGACCAGCGCGACGAGCCGCGCGTGATGCGCGTCGTACTCCTCGGCGAGGGCCGAATCCCCGATGAGCCGGGCGAGCGTGGCGATGGAGCGGGCCGACAACGCCTGCTGGGCGGCCACGTCGAACCACAGGATGCCGCCGGAGGTGCCGTGTTCGCCCTGGATCGGGGCGCGGGGCGTGTTGTCCATGCCGCTGGTCACGCCCTCCCACAGGTAGCCGCGCGGGACGCGCTCGACGGTGGTGGGAATGTTGCTGTGCGGGAAGCGGCTGCCGGCCGGGGTCCCCTCCATGAACGCGAAGTGCTGCTGCAGGTAACGCTTGTCGCGCAGCAGCCGGCGGACCCGGTCCAGGTCGCCGGTGTGGCGGACGTACTCCTCCTCGGACCAGGCGAACAGCGGCGGGTTGTCCGGGTGATGGATCTTCAACGAGGTCGGCGAACCGTCGTACATCGGCCGGTAGAAGTTGTCGAAGCTCTCCACCCCGGGGAACAGGTCGGGGGCGTACTTGCAGAAGTGCGCCATGAAGCACGTGTCCCAGATCCAGATCGTGTCCGGATCGAACCCCTCGTCCATGTACGGCGAGCGCGGCGCCCCCTCCCGCGTCACGACGTGCTGGTACGCCAGCTCCCACGCGGCCCAGTACAGCTCGACCAGCTCGGGTTCGGCGTCGAGGACGGGCGCGGGCAGGGCCGAGCGGTCCAACGGAACCAGAGCGGCGACGGGCTGAGGGGCATTCATTTGATCTCCGCGATGGCGACGCCCTTGTCGATGTACTTCTGCCCGAGGGCGTACAGGACGACGGGTGGGATGAGCGAGATGACGATGGCGGCCATCAGCATGGGCAGCGACGAGCCGAACGGCGAGGTGAAGTACAGCAGCCCCAGTGGCAGGGTGCGGTTCTCCTCCCCGGTGAGGTAGATCAGCGGACCGAACAGCTCCCGCCAGCTGCCCAGGAACGTGAACACGGCGACGACGATGATCACCGGCTTGGACTGCGGCAGGATGATGTGCCACCAGGTGCGCAGGGTGCCGCAGCCGTCGATGCGGGCGGCCTCGTCGATCTCGCGGGGCAGGCTGAGGAAGAACTGCCGGAACAGGAAGATCTCGAACGCGGCCCCGAACAGTTTCGGGACCAGCAGCGGGTAGAAGGTGTCGATCCAGCCGATGTCGCGGTAGAAGCGGTACAGCGAGATCGTCATGACCTGGCCGGGCAGCATCATCGTGGCGAGCACGACCATGAACAGCGCGTTGCGGCCGGGGAAGCGGAACCGGGAGAAGCCGTACGCGACGAACGACGACGACAGGATGTTGACCACGACGGCGTAGACGGCCAGCCACAGGCTGTTGCCGATGTAGTGCAGGAACTCGTACTTGAAGATGACGTCGGTGAAGTTCTCCCAGCGCAACGGGCTGGGGATCCACTCGAACGGCACGGCGAAGTACTGGTTGGTGTCCTTGAGGGACTGCGACACCAGCCACACGAACGGGAACAGCAGCAGCAGGCAGAACAGGCTCAGCGCGGTGATCCGCGCGGTCAGCTCCCAGCGCGTGCGGCTGTTGCGGCGGCGCTTGACCGGGTTCGCGGCGGGCGGGGCGGGCGTCGTGGCGGCGGGGCGCTCCAACACGTCGTGCATGACAGTCCTCCGGGATCAGTTCTGGTCGGCGTCGCCGTACGCGGTGAAGCGCCGGGCCAGCCAGAGCACCAGGCCGGTCAGCAGCAGGGTCGCGGCGAACATGATGAACGCCAGCGCCGAGGCGTAGCCCATGTCCTGGTAGACGAAGCCCTTGACGTACAGGTAGGTGACGAAGGTGCCGAGGCTGTTCTCGTAGCCGAGCGGGTTGCCGGTGGCGACGCCGCCGCTGTTGGCGAACGCGAGCGGGGTCTCGAAGACCTGGATGTGCCCGATCAGCGCCATGACGGTGTTGAAGACGATGACCGGCGACAGCAGCGGCAGGGTGACCTTGCGGAACATCTGCCACGGCCCGGCCCCGTCGACGCGGGCGGCCTCGAAGTAGCTGGCCGGGATGCCCTTGAGCCCGGCGAGGAAGATCAGCATGGTGCCGCCGGCGAACCACACGTTGACCAGGATCAGCGCGACCAGCGCGAGCCAGGGCTTGTCGGAGTCGCCGAGCCAGTTCACCGGCTCGGTGCCGAACAGGCTGAGGAACATGTTGGCCAGGCCGACCTCGCCGCCCCGGAACACCTGCTTGAACAGGTACGCGGTGGCGATGCCGACGAGCAGGCTGGGCACGTAGATCAGGGTGCGGAAGACGTGGTTGCCGCGGAAGTCCTTGAACAGCAGCAGCGCCAGGATCAGGCCGAGGCCGATCGAGATGACCGTCGAGCCGATCACGTAGATCAGCATGTTCCCGGCGATGGTGGCGAACACCGGGTCGTTCGTGAGGATCTTCTCGTAGTTGTCGGTGCCCACGAACCGGATCGTGCGGAACACGTTGGCCTTGGACAGGCTGGTCATGAACGCGGCGATGAGCGGCGCGACGCCGAACATCAGGAAGCCCAGCAGCCACGGGCTGATGTAGAGGTATCCCTGCACCCCCTCCCGCCGCCACCAGCGGCGCTTGGGCCGCTGCGGGTTAAGAGCCATGGTCATGCGGTACGCCTCCGGTCGGGACCTGCGGGAACGGGCGCGGATGGGGTCGGGCGGGGTGGGCCCGGCCGCCCCCGTGGCGGCCGGGCCCGGGCGGCGACGCCCCGCGCGTGTGGGGCGTCGCCGCAGGGATGGGTCACTGCGACAGCAGCGCGTTGCCCTTCTTCTCGATCTCGGCGGCGGCCTGCTCGGGGGTGAGCTTGCCGCGGCCCAGGTCGTCGATGATCAGGCCGACGTCCTTGCCCAGCTCCTCCTTGACGGTCAGCAGACCGGGGCGGAAGGCCGGCACGGAGGCCAGCAGGGTCGGCGCGAAGTCCTTCGGGGTGATGAAGTCGGGCAGCTTCTTCAGCGCCTCGACGTCGACCGGCACGTCGCTGAACTTGGCGAACTCGACCTGGTTCTCGGTCTTGAGCATCCACTTCAGGAACGCCCAGGCCTCCTTGGGGTGCTCGCTCTCGGCGGAGATCGCGTACCCGTTGGCGCCGGAGTAGAGGACCAGGCTGTCGCCGACCTTCGGCAGCGGGAACACGCCGATGTTCGGGGACTTGGCGGCGATGTCGGCGAAGTTCCAGGGACCGACCCGGGCCATGGCGACCTTGCCGGTGCGCAGGCTGTCCAGGTCGCCGTTGAGCCACTGGTTCTCGCGCTGCTCGTCGATCGGCGGCACGATCTTGTCGGTGAACAGGCCGGCGTAGTCGGCCAGGCCGGCGATGCCCTGCGGGGTGTTGATGGTGACCTTGCTCGGGCTGACGAAGTTGTCGTACATCGAGCCGCCGCGCATCGCGATCAGCGACTCCCAGAAGTTCAGGCTGCCCGGGTGCAGGGCGTACTGGGTGACCTTGCCGGAGCCGTTGACCTTGGTGAGCTTCTTCGCCATCTCCTTGAAGGCGTCCAGGGTCATCGGCACGGCCGGGTCGGGCTCGGCGACGCCCGCGGCCTTGAACAGGTCCTTGTTGTAGCCGACCAGCGGCACGGAGATGCCGACGGGCATCGCGTACTGCTTGTCCTGCCAGCCGAAGACGCCGACCGGGCCGGGCTGGGCGCCCTTGACGGCGTCGGCGTAGCCGTCCATCTTCTTGAGGTCGGCGAAGACCTCGTTGTCGAAGTACGACGCCGCGAAGCAGGAGCACAGGCCGACCACGTCGTACGCGTTGCCGCCGGCGGTGGTGGTCTTCACCTTGTCCCAGTACGCGTCCCAGGGCAGGAACTCGGACTTGATTTTGATGTTGGGGTTGGCGGCCTCGAAGCCGTCGAGCCACTTGCGGTAGAGCGCGTCCTTCTCGGGGGTGTTGCTCCACCAGCCCCAGCTGATGGTGACCGGGCCGTCGGCGGCCTCGGGCTCGTCGCCGCCGCCGCAGGCCGCCGTGACGAGCGACGCGGCCAGCAGCAGCGCGCTCAGGACGACGCCGGGCCTCCGGCGGGACTTCCTGGATCGAGCATGCTCCATAGTGAACTCCTGTGAGGTGCGATGCGCGTGGAGAGGTGCGGAAGCTTTGCGTCCGGCCGGCATCGGGCGGGCCCCCGGAGCGGAGCCCCGGCGGTCCTGTCGCGATCCATCTAGACGCGATGGCGAACTAAATCGAAACAGTGACCGGGACCATAGCCCGCCCCCACAGGTACGTCAACACCGTGTTACGCCGGAAACTTTTCCGCCACATCCCCAGAGGAGCATCACCGCAGATGAGCAGACATCTCCAGCGGTTCAACGGATCCCGCCGGGCGGCGGCCGGATCGACCGGGGTCTTCCGCGCGACGGAGCGCGCTGCTACTGTCCCGGTCCGTAACAAAATCGGTTTAGTGCCAACGACCAGGGAGCTGCCCATGCGGAACGGAGGACGGCCGTGAAGCGCCCCACCATCGCCGACATCGCCGGCCGTGCCGGAGTCTCCCGGTCGGCGGTCTCGTTCGCGCTCAACGACCAGCCCGGCGTCTCCGAGGAGACCCGCCAGCGGGTGCTGGCCGTGGCGTCCGAACTGGGCTGGCGGCCGCACAGCGCGGCCCGTGCCCTGCGCGGCGGCCGGGCCGGCGCGATCGGCCTGGCCCTGCAGCGCCCCGCGCGGCTGCTCGGGGCCGAGCCGTTCACCATGGAGCTGATCAGCGGTCTGGAGTCCGAGCTGTCGGCCCGCTCCTGCGGGCTCAACCTGCAGGTCGTCGAGGACACCGAGGCCGAGATCGCGACCTACCGCCGCTGGTGGGCCGAGCACCGCGTCGACGGCGTCATCGTGCTCAACCTGCGCGACGACGACCCGCGCGTCGGCGTACTCGAAGACCTGCACCTGCCCGCCGTCGTCATCGGCGGCCCCGTCGGCACGGGCTCGCTGCCGAGCATCTGGTCGCAGGACGCGGCCGGCATGACCGACGTCGTCGAGTACCTGGCCGCGCTCGGCCACCGCCGGCTCGCCCACGTCGCGGGCGACCCCGACATGCGCCACATCGTCGACCGCACCACCGCCCTGCACGAGGTGTGCCGCCTGCGCGGCCTGCCCGAACCGGTGACGGTGCGCGCGGACTACTCCGACGAGGACAGCGCCCAGGCCACCCGGCGGCTGCTGGCCTCCCCGGACCGGCCGACGGCGATCATCTACCACACCGACCTGACCGCGGTGACCGGCCTGGAGGTCGCGCTGGAGATGGGGCTGTCCGTTCCGGACGAGCTGTCCCTGGTCGCGTTCAACGACTCCCGGCTGTGCCGGCTGGTCAACCCGAAGCTGACCGCGCTGGCCCACGACATCCCGGGCCGGGGCGCGCAGGCGGCGCGCATGCTCTTCGCCGCCATCGACGGCGGGCCGGGGGCCGACTCCCAGCCCGCCGAGCCCTACCGGCTGCTGCCCCGCGGCAGTACTGGGAAATACCGCACGTCCTGACCGCCCTGACCAGCAAGGAGTGCCGCCGATGACCGCCCCAACGGAGACCGCGCCCGACCGCCGCCACGCCCCGCCGGAGTTCCCCGCGGGCTTCCGCTGGGGCGCGGCGACGGCGGCGTTCCAGGTCGAGGGCGCCCTGGACGCCGACGGGCGCACGCCCTCGGTCTGGGACACCTTCACCGCAGTCCCCGGGCGGGTGGACAACGGCGACCGGGCCGACCTGGCCGTCGACCACTACCGCCGCTACCGCGACGACGTGGCGCTGATGGCGCAGCTGGGCCTGAACACGTACCGCTTCTCCGTGTCCTGGCCGCGGGTGCAGCCGGACGGGCGCGGCGCGGCCAACCCCAAGGGGCTGGACTTCTACTCGCGGCTGGTGGACGAGTTGCTGGCCAACGGGATCGAGCCGATGCTGACGCTCTACCACTGGGACCACCCGCAGGTGCTGCAGGACGCGGGCGGCTGGGCGAACCGGGACATGACCGAGCGCTTCGCCGACTACGCGTCGCTGGTCGCGGCGCGGCTGGGCGACCGGGTGCCGCTGTGGGTGACCCTCAACGAGCCGTGGTGCACGGCGTTCCTCGGGCACGCCTCGGGCATCCACGCCCCGGGCGTCGCCGACGACGCCACCACGCTGACCGTGGCGCACCACCTCAACCTCGCCCACGGCCTGGGCGTGCAGGCGCTGCGGGCCGCGCTGCCGGGCACCGCCCAGGTCTCGATCGCGCTCAACCCCGCCCCGGTCCGCACGCCGGTGGACACCCCGGAAAACCAGGACGCGGTACGCCGCGCCGACGCCCTCCGCAACAGGATCTTCCTCGACCCGCTGCTGCGCGGGCAGTACCCGGCCGACCTGATCGCCGACACGGCGCACATCACCGACTGGGGTTTCGTGCGCGACGGGGACCTGGCCACCGCCACCGCGCCGATCGACGTGCTGGGCGTGAACTACTACACGCCGCTGTACGTCGCCGCCGGTCCCGGCCCCGCCGACCCGTACAACCGGTGGGTCGGCAGCGACGGCCTGGTGCACATCGCGCCCGCCGACGGCCCGTCCACCATCCACGGCGTCGTCGACGCGGCCGCGCTGCGCGAGCTGCTCAACCGCATCCGGCACGACTACGGCCCGGTGCCGATCGTCATCGCCGAGAACGGCGTCGCCTCCCCCGACATCGTCGGCCCGGACGGGCGCGTCGACGACGCGGGCCGGGTCGCCTACCTGCACGCGCACCTGGCCGCCCTGCACGACGCCATCACCGACGGCGTGGACGTGCGCGGCTACGTGATGTGGTCACTGATCGACAACTTCGAGTGGGTGTACGGCTACAGCCAGCGCTTCGGCCTGATCCACGTCGACCGCGACACCCAGCGCCGCACCGTCAAGGACAGCGGCCACTGGTTCCGGCAGGTCATCGCCGCGAACGCCATCCCTCCACTGGACCCGCCCGCAGCCGGCTGACGGGCGTCGCTAGAACCGAACGCGGGGACGCCTGTGTCCGGCTTGTTTGAAAGATGCGCATTAATCGAAGCACGTCGCGTTCGGGGCGCCCGGCCCCGGACGCGGCGCTCCCCCAGAGCACCAGGAGAGACACAGGTAGGAGACCTGGCATGAAAGCTCTTCGGCTCAACCGGCTCACCATCCCGCTCATGATTGCGATGGTCCTCGCCGTGGCGTTACCCCTGCTCGTCGGCAACAAGGCGAACGCCGCCCCCGGCTTCGTCACCACCTCCGGCACCAAGTTCATGCTCGACGGCAAGCCGTTCTACGTCGCGGGCACCAACAGCCACTACCTCGGCTGGGGCACCCGTGCCGAGGTCGACTCGATGCTCGGCTACGCCGACGCGAGCAACTACAACGTCGTACGCGGCATCCTGCACTCGGTCATCGGGTCGCTGGACGGCACCACCAAGCCGCACATCTGGAACCCGGCCAGCACCGGCGACGCGTCCAACATGGGCATGCACGGCACGTACCTGATCTACTGGGACACCGCCACCAACACCTACGCGTTCAACCCGAGCACCACCAACGGGCTCGGCCGCTGGGACTACGTCATCGCCAGGGCCGGGCAACTCGGCCTGAAGCTCAACATCGCGATGATGGACTTCTGGCAGTGGGCGGGCGGCACCCAGCAGATCAACTCGTGGTACATCCCCGGCTACAACGGGTCGAACCACGCGCAGCGCTACACGTTCTTCTACAGCGACTCGCGCACCAAGCAGCTGTACAAGGACTGGGTGAGCTTCGTGCTCAACCGCACCAACAGCATCACGGGTGTGAAGTACAAGGACGACCCGACCATCTTCGCGTGGGACCTGATGAACGAGCCCGAGGTCAGCTCGGTGTCGCTGGCGCAGGGCTGGTACCAGGAGATGGCGTCCTACATCAAGGCGCAGGGCGCCCAGCAGCTGGTCACCACCGGCAGTGAGGGCTTCTACGGCGGGCAGGCGGGCTCCGACCCGAACACCGAGGCCGCCAACGTGCCGGCGATCGACTTCCAGACCTGGCACACCTACCCGACGTACCACAACATCTCCCCCGCGCAGGTCAACAACCTGATCACCCAGCACTGCGCGACGGCGGTGGCCTCCGGCAAGCCGGTCCTCATGCAGGAGTTCGCCTACCCGGCCCGCAGCGCGGCGGAGAAGGTCACCCGGTCCGGCATCTACAGCGGCTGGGCCGACACGATCTACAACAACAACGACTGCGCCGGCTGGCTGTCCTGGCGGGTCGAAGGCAAGGTCGTGCCCCCGGCGACCAGGCCGCACCCGCAGGACGACACCGTCGACCCGGCCACGTTCATCTGGCCGCCCGACAACGGCGAGGGCTTCTCCATCTACGGCGAACCCGACACGTCCAAGGCGCAGTACGACCCGGCGTACCAGATGTTCGCGACCCAGGCCGCGCGCCTGATCGCCAAGAACGGCGGCGTCCTGCCGTCGTCGCCGCCGCCGTCTCCCCCGGCCTCGCCGTCGCCGTCGCCCAGCGCGTCGCCGCAGCCGCCGGGCACCGTCAACATCGACGACTCGGTCCAGGGCACCGGCCAGAACCAGTGGAACTACAGCGGCTGGGTCCACTGCACCGCCTGCAACGAGACCGCCCCGGCGGTGTTCTACAACGCCAGCCAGAGCTGGAGCCTCAATGCCGGCGAGACCGCGACCCTGGCCTTCAACGGCACCCGGGTCGTCTACCGGGCCGTCACCGGCTCGACCCACGGCATCGCCGCGGTGTCGATCGACGGCGGCACCGAGGTGAACGTCGACCTCTACGCCGCCACCAAGACCGGCGACGTGGCGGTCTGGACCAGCCCGGTGCTGGCCTCGGGCAACCACACGCTGCGGATCCGCACCACCGGCACCAAGAACGCCAGCGCCTCCGGCACGGTCGTCACCCTCGACCGGGCCGTGGTCACCGGCGGGTCCACCACCTCCCCGTCGCCGTCCGCACCGCCCGCCTCGCCGTCCCCGTCCACGCCGCCGGCCACCGGATTCGTCAAGGGGATCAACCTCAACGGGCCGGCGGTCGTCATCGAGGGCAACCAGTGGGTCAGCCAGACCACGGCCCAGTCCACCGGGTTCACCGTGTCCGGCGGCACCGCCCACACCAACACCGTCACGCCCAGCCCGCTGCCCGATGCGGCCACCGTGGACATGCTCCACACCGGCCTGATCGGCACGGACCTGGGCACGATCTCGATGTCGCAGACCGTCGCCAACGGCACCTACCAGGTGTACGTCTGGGAGATGGAGTCGGTGCAGGGCAACACGCGCCGGTTCAACGTCACTCTGGAGGGCATCCTCAAGGCCAGCAACCTCGGTGACCTGGCGCTGAGCCACTGGCGGGAGAACGGCGCGTACACCGTGACGGTGTCCGACGGCGTCCTCAACATCAACGTCACCGGCGCGTACGGCAAGCCCGCCATCATGGGCCTGGCCATCTACCGCATCTGACCCGCCGGCCCGCCCACGTCCCACCTTCCCCCGGGCCGTGGGCGGGCCGGCCGGGCGAAGATCGCCGTTTCCGGTCACATCCTGAGGTCCGGCCTCATCTTCCGACCGGAAACGGCGATCTTCACCGTTCCAGGGCCGCCAGCCAGTCGCGGATGGCGGCGAAGTCTGCGGCCTCCAGGCCCCGGCGGGGGTCCACCCGGTGCAGCAGCGCCCGGCCCTCGTGGTGCGCCGCCACCCAGTCACGGTCGTGGTCTGTCAGCTCGTCGTCCACCCAGACAAACGCCCGCCCCGCGGCCCAGGCGACCAGCCCACGGGTCTTCCAGTGCACGCGGCCCGGCGAGTCGTCCTCGTCGTCCGGCCAGTCCACGACCGGCAGCCGCGGCAGCCCGAGCCGCGGCGCGATCACCTCGTTGGCGTCGTCCAGCCACGTCGTGGCCCACACGAGGTCGCACGGCAGCGCGGCGAGCAGGCGGCCGTGTCCAGGATCGAGCCGCGCCAGCAGCGGATGTGCGTCGTCCAGCGGCGGCTCCGTAGTGGCGGCCGGCACCGGGATGCCGAACGGGATCAGCGGCCCGTCGACGTCGAGAAAGAGCAGCGGCCGGTCCGTGGAACCCGTCATCGGCGCAGAATAGCCGCCACGCGCGCACCGGTGGGGCGTCGGCCGTGCCGGAACCGGGCCGCCGGGCGGGTGCCCGGGATTAGGCTGGATATCGGTCCGCGGCAGGCGGCGTGGCATGGCGGGATGTGATGGCTCCCCGGCTCGGCAAAGGTGTCATCGAGGACGTGGCGCAGGTCGCGGCCGGCTGCGACTCGGTGGCGCGGGCCTGCAACGCCGCGGTGTCGGTGCTGCACGGCCACACCGGTGCGGCCGTCGACGTGCTGCTGCTCGGTCCGGGCCAGCTGGCGGTGGTCGCGTTCAGCGGCGCGTGGCAGGCCCCCGCGGCGGTGCCGAGCCACTACGGGGTCGTCGGCCACGTGCTGGCCACGGGCCGCCCGGCGGCGATCGACGACGCCTCGATCGCGTACTCGGGCCTGCATGCCGGACGCCCCGTCGGCTCCGTGGTCTGCGCCCCGCTCAGCGCGCCGCCCGACCCGCCCATCGGCGTGGTCAACATCGAGTTCGACCATGTCGTCACCGACCCCGTGCTGTGGGCGGACGAGCTGGCCGAGGTCGGCCTGCGGCTGCGGCGGCGCATCGACGAACTGGGCGGCCTGCCCGCCGAGTCGCGCGCGGAGCTGCTGCTGCGCCACACCCTCGGTTTCGCCGGCGCGCACAGCGGCGGGCAGCTCGCCGAGCTGGCCTGCCGGGCCGCCGTCGAACTCACCGGCCTGGGCGGCGCGACGGTGCTGACAAGGCGCGCCACACCCCGTGGCGAGCCGCGGCATCCGCTGCGGCAGACCGCCGTGTACACCGCCGCCGGGGCAGCCGACCTGCCCACACGCGTCGCCGAGCTGCCGCCCGACGTGCTGTCGGCGCTCGTGGACGCGGTCTGCCGGCACGGGGCCTCGCACACCCTCGGCGACCCGTCCGGCGAGGACGTACGCGGCTTCGAACCGCTCGTCCAGGCCGGCGTGCGTACGCTGCTCGCCTTCCCCGTACGCGGAACGGCCCCCGACCCGCGGCTGGAGGTGGCGATGCTGGTCATGGACGAGCTGCGGGTGCGCGTCGACGCGGGCACGGTCACCGTGCTGGAGCTGCTGATGGCCAACGCCGCCGAGTGCTACGACCGCCTCGGGGCCCTGCACCAGATGCAGGCCCTGGCCGAGACCGACCCGCTGACGGGGCTGCGCCACGTCGGCCCGTTCACCGAGCGGCTCGCCGCCGCGCGGGCCGGCCGCACCGCGCTGCTGGTCATCGACGTGGACAACTTCAAACAGGTCAACGACCGGCTCGGGCACGCCGCGGGCGACCGGCTGCTCGTGGACCTGGCCACGGGCATGCGCGACTGCCTGCGCCAGCGCGACGAGCTGTTCCGGGTCGGCGGCGACGAGTTCGTCGCGGTCCTGGAGGTACGCGACGACGCCGAGGCGATCCGGGTCGCCGACCGGCTCGTGGCCGCCGCGCGGGACAGCGGCAGCGCGGTCAGCGTCGGCGTCGCGCTGCGCCGCCCCGACGAGCCCGCCGAGGCGACGCTGCGCCGCGCCGACCTGGCCATGTACACGGCCAAACAGGACCCGCAGTACGCGGTGTGGCCGGCCGGGTGACCGTGGAGACTGGACGCATGCCCGGCATACCGTCCCCGACGTTCTACCACCGCTGGCTGGGCTGGCACGCCCCCGCGCTGCGGCGCGCGGCCGTCGTCGCCTGCCTCGGGCTGCTGGCGGGGGCGGGGCTGGCGATGACCACGACCTGGGAACTGGCGGCGATCGGCGGCTGGAACGTGATGGCGCTGACGTTCCTCGCCGCGACCTGGCCGATGATCCTGCGGGCGAACGGCACGACGACCCGCAAGCTCGCGGTCCGGGAGGACGAGAGCCGCGGCTCCGCCACGCTGCTGCTGCTCGCGGCCAGCGTGGCCAGCCTGACCGGGGTGTTCGTCGCGCTGCGCCTGGCCGGGCTGTCCAGCGGCTCGCTGCGCGGGCTGTACGTCGCGATCGCCGGGTCGACGGTGCTGGTGTCGTGGGTGGTGGTCAACACGGTGTTCACGCTGCGCTACGCGCACCTGTACTTCCGCTCGCCGGGCGGCGCGATCCAGTTCGGCTCGGAGCAGTCCGACCAGCCCGACTACCGCGACTTCGCCTACGTGGCGTTCACGATCGGGATGACGTACCAGGTGTCGGACACGACGTTGCGCGACCGGCGGGTACGGCGGACGGTGCTGGTGCACGCGCTGGTGGCGTACCTGTTCGGGGTGGTCATCGTGGCGGGCGCCATCAACCTCATCGCCGGCCTGGTCCGCTGACCACCCCGGCGGTCAGCCCCAGATCGCCGTCGCCCACTCCGGGTGGTCGATGAACGGGTTGCGGTTGCCCTGCCAGCTGTCGAAGATGACCTGGTTGCGGCGCTTCTCGAAGGCGTCCGGCGGGTCCTGCAGGTTCCACTGCAGCAGCACCGACAACTTGCCGATGTACGGCACCGAACCGTTGCTGGTCGAGTTGTTCAGCTCCAGGTTCGGCCAGCCGTCCTCACCCTCGTACCGGATGGCCATGTACATCAGCATCCGGGCGACGTCGCCCTTGACCGCGTTGCGCGGCTCCCACGAGTCGGTGTCGGTGTAGTTGCCGGGCGCCTCGCCCACCGCGGAGCCACCGAGGTCGAAGTCCTTGTTGCCGCGGGTGGAGTTGACCGTCACGTCCTCGGGCCGCAGGTGGTGCAGGTCGGTGCCGGGGCCGGTCGCGGTGCCGAAGTCGCCGTGCGACTGCGCCCACACGTGCTCGCGGTTCCAGTCGTTGACCCCGCCGCCGTTGGTGGTCTTGCTCTGCGAGCGCCCGCTGTAGATGAGGATGACGTTGTCGGCGTTGTTGGGGTCCTGGTCGGTGGCCTTCAGACCGTCCCACACCTGCGCGTACGTGATCTTCGTCTGCACCTTGATGATGTCGTGCAGCGCGGTGCGCAGCGCCGGGCCGGTCTTGCCGAGCGCGCTCGCGTAGTACGTCGGGTCGTACGGTCCGCTCGACGCGCTGGGCGCGGGCGACGGCGTCGAGCCGCCGCCGAGGCTCATCGCGGTCGGGTCCTTGAGCCCGCCGTGGGAGAAGTACGCCGTCAGCGTCCCGGTGACGGTCACCTGCCGGCCCATCAGCCCGGGGTTGCTCTGCAGCCCGAAGGCACTGCGGTAGGCGGCGGTGACCTGCACGTACAGCATGCGCGAGGTGCTCGACTCGGCGGCCGAGTCGGCGATCGCGATCGCGGTGTCGCCGGTGAACCCGGACTTGATCACCGTGTTCGTCGCGGTGGGCTGCCCGACGATGTAGCCGAGCACGGTGGCGGAGCGTCCGTCCTGTGCGGACAGTGCCGCCGCCACGGTCAGCGGAGCCGCCGCCGAAGCCGACATGGTGGCGACGCCCGTGGCGACGGCGACCGCGGCGGCCAGCGCGACGGCGAGCCGCTTGCCGCCGACGGAAGTCAGCTTCGACATATTCATGGCCAGAATGCTATGGGTCGCGGCGCACGGGCAGAAGAGCCGAGCTGTCGCATCAAGACAGTTCACTCTCCCGGACCGCGTTCGCACTGGTCCGGGGACCATTCCAGTTTGGTCATAGCGTGATGAGGGGCCGCACGATGCCCCCACCTTGCCGGGCAGGTGCACGGGATGACGAACAGGATCAGGCACCGCTGACGCGGTGGCGGCTCCATACGCCGGTGACCAGGTCGAACGGGCCGCTCTGCTCGGTCATCGGCGGGCACCCGCGGCGAAGGCCGACGACCGCTGCTCGTGTTGCCGGCCGTTCCTATGCTGACGCGCCGCGCCCGCCTGCTTGAGCCGGTGCAGCTTAGGCGCGCATCCTGGGCGCGTGACGCCGCCGTCTCGCCACGACGGCCACCCGGCGGCGGCCGATCAGGCCCCCCGATCGGCCGGTCGCGGAGACAATGGTGCCGGAGGGGAGTGATCGTGTCGATCGGGCAGGGAACGCTGCGGGTGACGCTGGCCCACCCGCACCTCACTCGGGTATACCGGACGAGCACGCCGCGGTTGAGCATCGACGGGGTGGACCAGCTCGTCCGGAGCTGGGGCATCCACACCGTGGCCGTCGCCGCCGGGCCGCACCGGGTCGAAGTGCGGGTGGTCCACAGGAACGGCGAGCCCTTCGGCCAGGCCGAGGCGAGCGCCGTCGTCGAGCTGGGCGGGCAGACGGTCGTGGAGTACCGCGCACCCCGCTTCCGCCGCCACGGCAGGATCATGATCGTCAGACCGGTGTCGCCGCCTTGACACCATGAGTAGTGATCACCATGGTCACGGTTCGAGGAGGTCGGGCCTCGGACCGTACACCGTGCCGCGGCTTCTCCGGGCCAGCCACAGCCGCCAGGCATAGGGCGGATGGGTGATCGACGGCCAGGCGGTCGACGTGAAGGTACGTTTCACCCACGACGCCATCTGCCCAGGACCGTGGAGCGTCACCGCGATGTGGTCGCTGCCGAGTTCGGCCGTCCAGTTGTTCACCACCCGGTGCAGGAGGATGCTCGCGGCGGCGACGCCCCAGATCCACGGCGTGAAGGTGAGGACGGCGGGCAGGATGAGGCTGCGCTCCCGCCAGCGGGCGGCCGCGCCCCGGGCCGGGTCCTTGCGCAGCAGGTGGGCGAGTTCGCGCGCGATCACGTAGCCGGATTCGGCGGGCCGGTGGAAGACCTCGCGCGAGACGCCGATGCGCGCCCAGGAGCCGATGCGGATCGCGTGGTCGTCGAGGCGGTAGTCGTCGCGAAGCCAGATCGCGCAGCACGCCCTCGTGCTTGAGCCGATGAGAGTGCCCGAAGGCCGCGTCGAGCAACGCCTTCGCATCGGCGGTGTAGGGCACCGCGCCCTTGCGTTCGGCCGGGTGGCTCGGCGGACAGCGGGACTGCAGCTCCCGCGTACCGCCTCGAAGGTGATGCCCTGCTGCGCCAGCGCCCGGATCGCGGCGTCGGCGTGGTCGGTGAGCAGGCCGAGGAGCAGTGTGCCGCTGTCGAGGCTGTCGTAGCGCAGGCCGCGTGCCGCCTGCTGCGCCATCACCAGCGCCTGGCGCGCCTCCTCGGTCAAACGGTTGAGCATGGCCCCGCCCCTGGGTCCCGCGCATCCTGCCACAGTCGCGAAAGGCCCGGGGGGTAGGCGTGGGCCGGCCACCGTCACCGGCGGCCGGCCCGCGACGCGACTACTTGGCGTCGGTCAGGTCGACGATGGCCCGGGCAGCGCGGAAGTACGGGCTGCGGCCCAGCTCGCCGATCGTCTTGACGCCCAGGGCGTCCTTGATCGCGGCGGCGGCACGCTCGCTCACACCCGCGAGCGCGGCGACCGGCGCGTTGACGATCTCCTCCAGGGGCTTGTCCTGGTACTCCTTGTCCAGCAGCTTGGCGAGGTCGGCGGAAACCGGCATGGCAACTCCTTCGTCGTCAGTGGTCCGATGGGGAGCCGGACCCACCCCGAGATCCTTTCACTACCGTCGACAGGGCTGCCGATCGGCCCGGAATGGATGGCGCACCACAGCGACGCGCAATGCGACGCAACCCGCTGACCTGCCACAACGCCGAATGGGACGCGATCTGACAAGCGCCTATGCAGCAGAATCCGGGATCACACCATGCCAGAATCGATCTCAGGAGGGAGGTTCATATGTATGCGACCGTACGTCGTTACGAAGGAGTGACCGACCCCCGTGAGGCGGCACGACGCGTGGCGGAGGGGTTCGTTCCGATCATCAGCGCCGTTCCGGGTCTGCTCGCCTACTACTGGGTCGACGCCGGAAACGGCGTGATGGTCTCGACGAGCGTCTTCGCGAGCCGGGACGGCGCGGACGAGTCGAACCGGATGGCGGCCGACTGGGTGAAGGACAACCTGGCGTCACTGCTGCCGAACCCGCCCCAGATCAGCGCTGGGGAGGTCGTGGCTCACCGGGCGCAGTGAGTTCGGGGGCCGGATACCCGACGTCCAGCCTGGCGAGTCTCGCCTGCGCGTCGGCGAGCAGTGCCCGCAGCCGGTCGGTTTCCGCCTGGGCCTGCTCGCGCTCGCCCGCGACGATGCGCTCCGCGGCGGCGTACGCCTCGGGGACGTCCAGCGCACCCACGGTGCGCAGCGCCGCGGCCGTGTCGAGTTCGCGCGGCGCGGCCAGCTCCGTCCGCCCTCGGGTCGCCAGGACCCGCCAGGTCCCGCCGGCGTATGCCAGCGTCACCGTCAACGGCGGCACCGTCTCCGGCACGTCGAACGCAGTGCTGGTGTCGTCGAGCTGCTTCCACGTCCGGTACCCGAACACCGGGCTCAACGTCGCGGCCAGCAGCACGAGCCCGCACACCACCAAGCCGGCGGTCAGCCCCGCCCCCTGCGCGAGCCACCCGCCGACCAGGCTCCCGACCGGCAGCCCCGCGTACGCGAACGCCGCCGCCAGCCCGAACACCCGCGCCTGGTAAGCCGCCGGGACCCGCTGGTACAGCACCGCCCCGATGATCGGGTTCACCGCCGCCAGCCCGACGCCCGACAGGAACAGCACCGTCACCACCACGGGCAGCTCGTCGGCGAACGCCAGCACCAACATCCGCGGCGCGCCACCGACCAGGTATCCCGCCGTCAGCGTCAGGTAGCGGGGCAGCCGCTTGGCCATGGCGGTGAACGCGATGTTGCCGACCACGGCCCCGAGCGCGAACGACCCGAACACCACGCCCAGCCCGGCCGGTGTCCCCAGTCGCTGGCTGACCCACAGCGGCACGAACACCACCTGATGCGCCTGCGTGGCCAGGTTGCTGACGAACAGCATCACCAGCACGCCCAGGATCAGCCGGTCGTGCCCGAGGTAGCCGAACCCGCCGCGCAGCGACTCCAGGTACGGCTCCCGCGGGCCGGGTTCGTCCGCAGCGGCCACCGGCGGCGGCATCCGCACCAGTGCCGCGACGATCAGCCCGGACGCCGCGAACGTGGCCGCGTCCAGGCCCATCACGGTCAGCGGGTCCGTCCACGCGATGAGCAGCCCGCCGACCGGTGCCCCGATCAGCGTGGTCAACCGGCCGATGCCGTCGTACAGGCCGGTGATCCGGGTCGTCTCCGCCCCGGCCTGCTCAATCATCGGCCGCAGCAGCACGGCCCGCGCCCGGTCGCTGAGCCCGCGCAGCGCGCCCGCGACGGCGACGAGCACCAGCAGCGCCGCGAACCCGAGGTCGCGGTAGCCGAGCACGAGGCCCATCAGCGCGACCGCGCTGAGCAGGTCGGCATCGACGGTGACCCGCCACGCGCCGAGCCGGTCGATCCACGGCGCGCCGAGCACGCCGACGGCCACGTACGGGACCATCTCCGCGGCGGCGACCAGGCCCATCATGGTGGGGCTGCCGGTCTCGACGAGCACGAGCCACGGCAGCGCCACGAAGGTCATCTTCGTGCCGACCTGCGAGATCGTCTCGGCGAGCAGGACGCCGACGAGGCCGCCGCGGCGGCGCGGGACGGCCTCGGCGGTCACGCCGTCGCCGGGGCCGTGGCCAGGTAACGGGCCCGCAGCTCCTTCTTGTCGATCTTGCCCATTGCCGTGAGCGGCAGGCTGTCCACGAATTCGACGGTGCGCGGCGCCCACATCTCGTTGAGTTCGGCGATGACGAAGTCACGCACTTCGTCGGGGGTGACGCCGGAGCCGGGTTCGACGACGGCGTACGCGTGCACGGCCTCGCCGGTGTCGTCGGCGGGCACGCCGATGACGGCCGCCGCGCGGACCTGCGGGTGCGCGACGAGCGCGTCCTCGACGGGGCGGGTGTAGATGTTCGTGGACCCGTACCCGGTGATGATCATGTCTTTGAGGCGGTCGACCAGGAACAGGTAGCCGTCGGCGTCGAGGCGGCCGACGTCGCCGGTGCGCAGCCAGCCGCCGGACAGGGTCTGCGCGGTCAGACCGGGCTCGCCGAAGTAGCCGTCCATCATCAGGCTGCCGCTGATCCAGACCTCGCCGGTCTCCCCGGCGGGCAGAACCGTGCCGTCGGCGGCGCGGATCTCGACGCGCATGTCGCCGAACGGCAGGCCGCAGGAGCCGAGCCGTTCCGGGTGCGCCGGGTCGACGGTGAGGTTGGGCTGGGCGGTGATGAAGGGCGCCTCGGTCATGCCGTACACCGGGCGCAGCACCGGCCCGAAGCGCTCGACGGCCTGGGCGAGCCGGGCCGGCGCGGCGGCGCTGCCGCCACACGAGATCATCTGCAGCGTGCTGGTGTCGGTGTCGGCCAGCCGCGGGTCGTCGAGCAGCTGGTAGAGCAGCGGCGGCGGGAGCAGGATGCTGGTGATCCGGTCCCGGGTGATCGCGTCGAGGAACGGCTGCGTGTCGTACCGGTCGTGCATGACAAGGGTGCCGCCGGTGAACAGCGTCATCAGCACCGGCACCTGCGCGCTGACGTGCCAGAACGCCGACACAGCGAGGTGGCGCAGGTGGTGCCCGCCGGAGGCGGTCCAGTGGTCGGAGAACAGCATCAGGGTCTGGAAGAACGAGTGCCGGTGCAGCACCAGCTTCGGTGTGCCGGTCGTGCCGCCGGTCTGGAACAGCGAGTGCGGCTCGGCGTCCGGGCCGTCCCGGCCGATCGGCGGGGCGTCGACCGGCGGGCGGGCGAGCAGGTCGGGCCCGAGGCCGCCGCCGCCGAAGCACAGCACCGACAGGTGCGGCACCTCGGCCAGCAGCTCGCGGCCGAGCTGATCGTGGGTGCGGGCGTCGTAGACGAACACGTCCGCCTCGGCCAGGCGCAGGAACTCGACCCGGTGCCGGTGCGGCGCCGACGGGATCATCCACACCGAACGGCAGCCCAGCAGGTGCAGGCCCAGCTGCAGGAAGATCGCCTCGTGCGGGTTGCCGACCAGGATCGCCACCGACGTGCCCGCGTGCACCCCCTGCTCGTGCAGGGCGTTCGCCATGGTCAGCACGGCGGTGCGCAGCTCCTGATAGGTCAGGGTGCGGCCGGGGGCGCAGATGGCCTCGGCGTCTCCGTAACCGGCGAACTGGTCCAGCGCACGCCACACATAACTGCGGGCTGCCACGTCGTTGTCCACAGCCGAGGCCCCTTCTGCGAGGTCAGAAAGGTCACACTAACGGCGGTGAGTCAGCGCGTCTAGATCTTTCGATGTCACTGCGGCGACAGCTCGGAGCCGGCGGCGCGGTCGGCCGGGCGACCGACGAGCGCGGCGAAGTCGGCCTCGTTGCGTTCGGCCAGCCGGGTGTAGACCAGGCCGGCCCCGGCCAGGAACGGGAACGACACGACGCCCAGCAGCAGCCAGGGCAGCGGCATCCCGGCCACCGACACGTGGGTGCCGGCGGGCCACAGGCTGAACAGCAGCGGCAGGCCGCCGAGCGCGACCGCGACGACCGCGGCCAGCCGCAGCGCGAGGCCGAGCTGCACCCGCATCAGTTCCCGCACCAGCGCGTCGCCCATCGGGGTCTGCTCGACCAGCTCGTCATGCGCCCCGGGGCGCGGCCGGACGCGGCGGTGCGCGGCGAGGTCGACCCGTACCCGATCACCCACGGCAGCCACGCTACAACCGCGATGTTTCGGATTCGCGCTGCGTCTGCGGGGTGTGCAGGGTCTCCGGCGCGTGCAGCCGCAGCAGCATCGCCCCGACCGCCCCGGGCACCCGCCGCCGGGTCGCCAGCGACACCGACACCATCACCGCGAACGCCAGCGGCACCGTCCACGCGGCGGGCTGCGCCAGCAGGTCCGCGGCCAGGCCCGGCGCGGGCGGCAGGAAGATCGTCCACAGTACGGCCACGACGGCGCTGCCGCCCCCGGCCAGGATGCCCGCGGCCGCACCCGCCGCGGTCAGCCCCCGCCACCAGATGCCGAGCACCAGCATCGGGCAGAAACTGGACGCGGCCACGGCGAACGCCAGCCCGACGACCTGCGACACGTTCAGCCCGTGCACGGCCAGCGCCAGGCCCATCGGCACCGCGCCCGCGAACAGCGCCGCGGCCCGGAACAGCGGCAGCGGCCCCCAGACCGCCAGCCGCCCCCGGCCGAGCACGTCGTTGGCGAGCACTCCGGCGACGCTGGTGAGCAGCCCGTTCGAGGTGGACAGGAACGCGGCGAACGCACCCGCCGCGACCAGCGCGCCGAGCGCGTCGGCAGCCAGACCCGGCCCGAGCGCGGCCGCCGGGAGCAGCAGCACGACGGTGTCGTTGCGCCCGGTGGCCAGCTCGGGCGTGTAGACCCGGCCGAGCACCCCGTACACGGTGGGGAACAGGTAGAAAAGCCCGACCAGGCCGAGCACGATGGTGGTCGTGCGCCGGGCGGAGCCGCCGTCGGGGTTGGTGTAGAACCTGGCCAGCACGTGCGGCAGCCCCATGGTGCCCAGGAACGTCGCCAGGATCAGCGAATACGTGGCGACCATGCCGCCGGACGGGGCCAGCCACGCGTCGTCGACCGGGATCGCCGGCCGCCCGTCGTCGTTCCACCGGGCCAGCAGGAAGAACGCGGGCACCGCGATCGCCGTCAGCTTCAGCCAGTACTGGAACGCCTGCACGTACGTCGCCGAGCGCATCCCGCCGAACGCGACGTTGCCGGTCACCACCGCGCCGACCAGCACCACCCCGACCCAGCTCGGCGCACCGGTCACGATCCGGAACGTCAGCCCCGCCCCCTGCAGCTGCGGCAGCAGGTAGAACCACCCGATGAACAGCACGAACGCCGTCGCCAGCCGCCGCAGCCGGGGCGAGGCCAGCCGCGCCTCGCAGAAGTCCGGCAGGGTGAACGCCCCCGACCGCCGCAGCGGCGCGGCCACGAACAGCAGCAGCGCCAGGTACCCCGCCGCGAACCCGACCGGATACCAGAGCATCTGCGCGCCGTACGCCAGGATCAGCCCGGCAACCCCGAGGAAGCTCGCCGCCGACAGGTACTCCCCGCCGATCGCCGCCGCGTTCTGCGTAGGACTCACCATGCGCGACGCCACGAGCAGATCCGACGTGCCCCGCACCAGCCGTATCCCCCACGCGCCGATGGCGACCGTCGCCACGGTGACGGTCGCGATCGCGAACAGGGCGTAGGCATTCACAGCCGCAGCATCCTACCGACCCCCACCCCGCCCCACCAGCTCCCGAACGAAGGAAGGGCACCTTACCAACCAGATACGTGAAGGAAGGGCACCTTCTTAACGCTGCGGCCGTTTGAGCTGCGGGTATGCCGAGATCAAGAGGAAAGGCGGGTGCGCAGCCAGCGCAGCGTGGCCTCGCCCTGAGCGCGCTGGAAGGCACGGACCGTCGGCAGGCCGGGCGGTGGGGGTTGGCGGCAGGCGTCGAGGAAGTAGCCGGTCATCCCGGCCAGCAGCGCGGTCACCTCGGCCGGGTCCGCGCCGAGCGGCACGGCGTACGCGGTCAGCAGCGCATCGACGTCGTGGCCGCCGAACAGGTTCACGTTCACCATGAGCATCGCGGTGTCCAGCCAGGCCGGGCCGACGCATGCCCACGGCCAGTCGACGACGGTGACCGCGCCGTCCGGCCCGACCAGCAGGTTGTCGGCGCGCAGGTCGGTGTGCGCGACGGTGTCGCCCGCCAGCGCCGCCACCCCCGCGGCCCCGAGTGCGACCAGTTCCGGCAGGCGCGCCGCGGCCCACGGGTCGAGGTCGTCGGGCCGGTCGGCCGCGAGCCGCTCCCAGCCGGACAGGTCCTTGCCCAGCGACACCGCCGCCGCCGGCAACTCGGGCATCGGGCACGGTGTCGTGCCGTCGGCCAGCATCCGCAGCGTGCCGAGTACGGCGTCGAGTTCGGCCGCCGTCCAGGGGGTGACCGGGTGCCTGCCTTCGACGTCCTGCAGCACCAGCGCGACCCATTCACCGTCGTCATGCCAGCCGAGCAGGCGCGGAGCGGGTATGCCCGCGGGCAGCGCCCCCGCTACCAGCGCCTCCCGACGCAGCAGCTGCACCGAGCGCTCGTTCTGCGCAGGGCTGACGGCCTTCACGAAGGCCCGGCCGCCGGACGCGGTGCGCACCCGGTCGGCGGTGCCGGGCGAGAACCCGCCGCGCTGCGAGTACGCGGACACGACTCGGTCGCCGAGGATCGACTCCACCCGCGCCTGAACGTGCTCCGGCACGTCCGCCCAGCCGATACGCACTCCGCTCGCCACCACCATCGCTGGATCGTCGCATCGGCGAGTCCACGGCCGCAGCCCGTTATCCCTCGGTCGGTGGACGGCGGCTGATCGCCTCTCAAGATCACTCGACTTGCCAGGCATACGGGCGTATCGCGGTCCAAGATACGCACGGGTGCCTGGCAAGTCGGATGATCGAGCGGGGGTCGGGCCGGGGGTGGAGCGGGGCGGCGGGGCGTGGCACGATCGCTGCCATGTACCCAGCGCTGGGCGCCGCCGCCGTGGCAGCCGTCATCGCCGCGACCGCGGTGGTGATGATGCGCGGGCGGCGCAGGGTCGTCACCCCGGAGGAGCGCGCCACGTACCAGGTGCTGCACCTGGCGACGCTGGCCAGCGAACCCCTGCGGCAGGGCCTGCGCGACGAGACGGCAGCCGCCGCGCTGCGGCACCTGCGCACCCTGGTCGGCGCGGCCGGGCTGGCCCTGGCCGACGGCAGCGGTTTCCTGGCCCACGACGGCGCGGGCAGCCACCACCGCGAGGCGCTGCTGGCCGCGGCGCAGCGGGCCCTGTCCAGCGGGCGGCCGGTACTGCTGCGGCCGCAGGAGCTGACGTGCGTGCGCCTGGACTGCCCGGTGCGCGGTGCGGTCGCCGCCCCGGTCTCCAAACCCGACGGGGGTACCGGTGCCGCGCTGATCGCCGTCACCGAGGCGCGGCCCACACCCGGCCTGGTCCGCGTGGTCCTCGAAACCGCGCACTGGGCCGGGCTGCAACTGGAACTGGCCGAACTCCAGGAGGAGCGGGCCCGGTCCGCCCGCGCCGAGGTGCGGGCGCTGCGCGCGCAGATCAGCCCGCACTTCGTCTACAACGCCCTGACCGCGATCGCGTCGTTCGTGCGCACCGACCCCGAGCGCGCCCGCGAGCTGATCCTGGAGTTCGCCGAGTTCACCCGGTACTCCTTCCGCGCGCACGGCGAGTTCACCACGCTGGCCGAGGAGCTGCGCTCGATCGACCGCTACCTGACCATCGAACGGGCCCGCTTCGGCGAACGCCTCCAGGTGCGGCTGCGCGTCGCGCCCGAGGTGCTGCCGGTCGAGGTGCCGTTCCTGTGCCTGCAGCCCCTGGTGGAGAACGCGGTCCGGCACGGGCTGCACCCCAAGCCCGGGGTCGGCACGATCCGGATCATCGCCGCCGACGCGGGCGCGGACTGCGAGATCATCGTGGAGGACGACGGCGTGGGCATGGACCCGGCGGTGCTGCTCGACGGCGACGGCACCGCGGACGGCGACGGCGGCCAGCACGTCGGCCTGGGCAACGTCGACGACCGGCTGCGCGCGGTGTTCGGCGACGCGTACGGCCTGGTCGTCGAAACCGCGCCGCAGGCCGGCACTCGGGTCAGCCTGCGTATCCCGAAGTTCCGCGGCGGCGCCGTGATGAGCGAGCCGACGATCGCGCCGGGCGGCCGGCCCGCCGCCGGGCGCGACGGGCGGCGGGCATGACCGGCCGGCCCGCGAACCCGCCGCGGCTGCGGGTGCTGGCCGTCGACGACGAGCCGCCGGCCCTCGACGAGCTGCTCTACCTGCTGCGCAACGACCCGCGTGTCGAGTACGTGCACAGCGCCGCCGACGCCGCCGAAGCGTTGCGGGTGCTGCACGAGAACGACGTCGACGTGGCGTTCCTCGACATCCGCATGCCCGGCCTGGACGGCATGGACCTGGCCCGGGTCCTGCAGCGCTTCGCCCGCTCCCCCGCGGTCGTCTTCGTCACCGCGTACGACGACCGGGCCGCGGACGCCTTCGACCTGGGCGTGGTCGACTACGTGCGCAAACCGGTGCGCGCCGAGCGCATCGCCGAATCGCTGCGCCGCGTGCTGTCCGAACGCGCCGCCGTCGAGGACCGGCCCGCCGCGCCGCCCGAGGCCGCGCCCGCGGGCGGGGATCCGATGATCCCGGTCGAGCTGGGCGGCGTGGTGCGGCTGCTGCCCCGCTCGTCGGTGTGCTGGGTGGAGGCGCAGGGCGACTACGCCCGCCTGCACACCACCGACGGCTCGCATCTGGTGCGCGTCTCGCTCACCCAACTGGAGGAGCGCTGGACCGACGCCGGTTTCCTGCGCATCCACCGCTCCTACCTGGTACGCCTGGACCTGGTCACCGAACTGCGCCTGACCGGTTCCGGCTACGTCGTCTCCGTCGGCGGACACCAGCTGCCGGTGGCCCGGCGGCACACCCGCGTGCTCAAGGACCGCCTCATCCGCCCGGCCAAGCAGCACTGGGGCTAACCCGTCTCCGCACGAACACCGCCACCTCAGCCACGGACGAGGACGATCCCCTCGTTGCGTGGCAGCAGCCCATTTGTCCGCCATTCGGCCAGGTAAGTCATTGCAAGATTGTCGTATAGGTACCAGTCCACTGGCTTACGCTGCCAATTCCGGCGGCGGATCCGATCAGCCAACGTTCGCCTGGCTTCGCTCGGCACATCCGAGATGGCAGCCCAGTGCGTAGTTCGCAGGTAGGCGCGCACGACTGTGGACGTGGTGTCGAGCCCTTGCGCTTCAGCCAGGAAACACTGCACAAGATCGGATATTCGAAGTCCGCCGGCCGCCTCGGGCCATGATCCCATCTCGGCAAACACACGTTCAACTGCTATCGCGAGCTGCGGCATCCCCTGCGCATAAGGAGTGAGGTCGTGGGCTTCGGTGTGCAACGGGACATTCGCATTCGGGTCGACAGCATTCACCACAGTATCGAACCACGCGCGAAATGCTGCCTTTCTGGCTTTCGCATGGCCTGAACCGCCTTCTGCCGCTTTCTTCAAGTCCTCCGAGGCTGCCTCGAGATAGGTAAGAAAAATCTGGTCGAATACCTCGTCGCTCCCGAAAAAACGACCTCCGACAAATAGACCCAGTCCAGCGGCGTCGATCGGCGAGATCGATTCGCTAAGTACGATTGAATCCTTGATGATCTGGTCAGTGAGCCACTTTGCGACAAGCTCGCGCTTTAGCTGTTCGGCCCCTACGTTCAGAAGACCCGACAAGGAACATCTCAGCTCCGAGTCGAGCTGCCAGAAGCGTGTCATTGGCGGGGAGAGGACACGCCGCCAGTCGTCGACCGCGAGATCCCCAGGCGCCGGCAGTCGCGCTTCAACTCCCAGCGCCTTTACCCAATCGGCAAACTGCAGAGCCGCCACGGGCCCCACACCACTCACGGGGGAAGTCTGATCTCCAGCGATCTGTTCGGCCCAGTTGCCGGGTTCGATATATGGCGTGCCCCCGTCGGCCAGAAAGAAGCCGAACTCCTCAACGGTCACCGGCTCGGCACACACGAAGACCCCGGTTCTGGCGCGGACCACGCGGCGGAGCTTGCGATCGAGGTGGACTTGAGCGGCGAGCCGCCTACGGGCGGAGTCACCTATCCATGAACGCCATGACAATGCCTCAATGATTTGCCGCTTTGCCGCTGCCTCGACCTCACGTGCCTGGTCGACACAGTCCGCGGCCAACGACAGCATCTGGATCGATGGCGGGTCGGCGTCCAGCGCTGCGCGCACGATCGGCGTAGCGTCGGCGTTGGCAACCCGCAACAGGATGACTTCACGCCACCAGGAATCGAGCAGATTGTCGACCAGGTAGCCGATCGTCTCGGATTCGGCTAGGTGCAGCGCAGTCAAGTACTCCTGAAACGTATGGTGAGCGAATGCGTAAACGCCGTTTTCGCGTTCCAAGAGTAGGCCCGTGACCTGCTCGATCTCAGCGAGAAACTCTGCTGGGGTACGGCCATAGCCGACCTTTTCCAGCGCCGGAGCGATGATCGTCGCGGCCGTCGTCGCGGAGATGTCGCGGATACGCCGCTCCATCATGACGAAGGCGAGTGTACGCAGTACCACCATCTTCTGATCGATGGACAGGTCGCTGGGCAGTTCCTTAGCCTCCTGCCGCTTGCCCAGAAAAACCTGGAGGATCTCGCGGTACAACTCTGCCCGGCTACCCGGAAGCGCGCTGCGATATTTGTGCACTGACGCGATCATCGTCAGCAGCAACGGGTTGGTGGCCAGGCCCAGCAGCGCTGGGGAGGCATACACGCGGGCGAGGAGCTTGCCTGATCCCTCGTCAGCTCGGGCGCGCACGCCGACATCGTCACGATTGGCGCTACGCTTCTCGACAGCCAGGTACCAGCCGCGGACGAACGTTTCGACCTGCACGTCAGTGAACTGGCGGACCTGCACGACGGTCGCCGAGGCGAGCGGGAAGTTCTCGAAGCCGAACGGCCGGGAGGTCAGCAGGTAGCGATTGCGCGGGTACTGGTCAATCTGCTGACGCACCCACCGCATCACGACGATGCGGTCCTCGGGGCTGGCCACTTCATCAAGTCCGTCGAACATGACGACGCACCGACCCATGTCCAACTGCCGCTCGAGCCAGCCGCTGGGTTCGGTTTTCGTGAGGCGCGTCAACGTGCGCCGAACCACATCGGCCAGGTCGATCTGCGGCTCGGACAGAATCACGGCGACATGTTCCCGCAGGAAAAGCAGCATCGGAACTTTGTGCCGCCAGGCACGAGGAAGTCTGCGGCGCCTACGGGTGCCGCAGAGGGCCAGGGTGACATGGCGCAGCAGGGTGGTCTTACCGCTTCCGGGCGGCCCCAGGATCGCCAACGGCACGTCGGGGTAGCGGTCCAGCGTCTCCCAGATCGACCGGCGGACATTGTCAGCCGACGTTTCCATCTCCTCATCGAGGGCTGCCCGTTCGAACTCGTGCTCGTCCATCGGCCCGGCTGGCACCCGATGGACGGCCTGCGGACGCAACGATAGGTCGACGAAAACCTCTTCCATCGCGAGCGCGTGCACGCCCCAGGTGCTCAGGCCTCGCAGGTCGACGTCGTGGTGCATGCGAGACAGGAAGTAGCGGTACTGGCGGGGGTACCGGCTGACCATCCGGTGGAGAGCGGCGTCGATCCACCCTGCCAGCCGGTCGACCCAGCGTTCCTCGAGCTTGCCGAAGACTTTGGCGAACAACCCGCCGATGAGCAGAAGAAGTTCCCAACTGATTAGGCCGACGAGCAGGGCAACCGGGTGCCGGACGGCGAAGTCACGGAAGAACGCGGCCACCGCTGCCAACGGTGCGACAGCCAAGGCGGCTCCGACGATGCGGAGCAGTCTTGGGTTCAGCGACATCGGAACTCCCGCAGCATGTGACGGTCACGCAACTCAGGGTGAGAACGTTACCGTCGAACCGGTTAGTGTCGACATTGTCCATAAGGGCAACAGCTGCAGCGCTGAGACATCGGAAGTTGGATGTGCGTTTCACGCCTACCCCTGGCGAGGTTCCATAGCACCCGGGTTCAGCCGGTGGGGACGGAGACGTGAATGGAACGTCAGGCCCGAAAGTTGCCCGCCCCAAGGCTGGCCATGCTAGTCGCGGGGCTGCGCCATCCCGCACCGCGCATCGGCCCGACCGAGGTAGGCGGTGGCGAGTGCCGGCCGGCAGGCGCACACCTCGGTGATCGTGGTCGCCGATTGGCGGCGCATTCAGTTGCGCGACGCTGAAGATCCGAACCTGTGCAGCTATGAAACTGCCGACGCATGCCTTCGGAAACGCGTGATCGATGGGAAAGTCATTCCCGCGTCAGCAGCTCGTCATTGAGCAGTCGTACGTGCCACCTCACAGCACGTACGCAATCCTCACCGACTGTCCCTCAAGCGGCGATCAGGCTGTTTTTCTCGAAATGAGCGATACCTTGGGCGCGGTAGACCGACGGCCGGGCAGCACACAGCGGTGGAGCGCGGTGCGGTGGCGGTATAGGGTGCCATCCATGAGCGGGGAGGTACGGGCCGATCCCGTCGAGCTGGCGCGGGTCGCGCAGTCCTGTCTGGACGGCTCGCAGGATCTCGCGGCGGCGCTGCGCGCCGTCCGGGCCGACGCGGTGCTGTCCACGTCCGACTTCGGCAACGTGTCGAACGCGGGCAAGCAGAGCGAGGCCTACCACGGCGTCGAGGGCAGCGCGGGCACGGCGACGGAGCGGCTGGTCACGGTGCTCGAGGTGGACAACGAGAGCCTGCTCCGGGTGGCCTTCGCCTACCAGCAGGCCGACGAGGAAGCCGAGCGCAAGCTGCGGCAGAAGCACCGCAACATTCCGATCTGACCAGGGGGAGGTCGCCGATGGGGATTCCACCGGAGGACCAGGAGCACTTCCCGCCGATCACGGCGGCCGAATCGACCTGGCAGCTGCACGCCAACCCGGGGCGCATCGACAATGCCGCGTCGGCGTGGCGGCGGTTCGCCAAGTCGGCCACGGCCCTCGGCGACGACATCGACGCCGATGCCAAGAAGCTGGTCGGCTCCCAGTGGTCGGGCCCGGCCCGCGACAGCTACGTCAACCACAAGACGAAGCTGACGGCCGGTGTGGACGCGCTGCAGACGAACGCGGACAAGCTGGCCGGCCAGCTCGAGGGCGTCGCCGACCTGCTGCAGCGCTACCAAGGGCTGCTCGACGCCGAGTACGCCAAGGTGAAGTTCCGCGACGTCGGGGGCACGTTCTACCCGCGCAGCGAGGAGGAGCAGAAGCTGATCAGCGGCGCCGTGGCCGAGGCCGCGACGCTGCGCAAGGAGCTGGAGCAGGCGCTCGCCCAGCAGCTCAGCGGCTTCGACAAGTCGGGCTGGGACACCGTCGCCGCCGACTGGAGCGCGATCGCCACGGGCAACACCGACCCGTTCACGCTGCCCGCGGAGGCGACCGACGGCGTTTCGGTGATCATGGTGGACGGCCGGGCGGTCGTGAACACCGGCACCGGAAACGACGACGTCAAGGTCAGGATCGACCCTAAGACCGGCGACGTCATCGTCTCGGTCAACGGCGCGGACTACTGGTACCCGCCGGGCACGCCCGTCACCATCCGCGGCGGTGAGGGCAACGACACCATCGAGGTGCCGAAGGGCTCCAACATCCGCGTGACGCTGCTCGGCGGCGCGGGCGACGACACCATCCGCGGCGGTGACGGCGCCGAGCAGATCTTCGGCGGGCGCGGAACGGACGACCTCTACGGCGGCCGCAACGACGACTACGTCTCCGGTGGCGCCGGCATCGACTACATCGACGGCCAGGACGGCAACGACGTGCTGGCCGGCGGCGCGGGCCAGGACACGCTGTACGGCCTGGGCGGTGACGACCAACTGTCCGGCGGCGAGGACGACGACTACCTCGAAGGCGCGAAGGGTAACGACTCGCTGCACGGCGGCGCGGGCAACGATGTCGTGTCAGGCGGCCACGGCGACGACAGACTCGCCGGAGGCACCGGCGACGACGTCTACTACGGCGGGCACGGCAAGGACAGCATCACCGCGGGCGGCGGCCGGGACACCGCGTACCGGCAGGACGAGGACACCGTCGACGGCGTCGCCTCCGACGTCAAGGTCGAGATCAGCGACAAGGCGCAGTTCATCAAGATCGAAGGCTCCGACGAGTTCAAGGAGCGGGTGCTCGCCGACCTGGACATGTACCGCGCCTCGCCGACCGGCCAGCAGATGCTGGACAACCTCCAGGACAAGCGCGACCCGAACTTCTGGCTCGGCGAGAACACGCTGACCATCAAGGAGCTCGACGACGAGAACGGCTACGCCAGCAAGGGCCACAAGCTCGCCAACTCCGACTCGGTCATCCAGTACAACCCGGCCTTCACCTTCGACGCCGAGCGCGGCCGGCCGTCGGTGGTGCTCTACCACGAGCTCGGGCACGTGTACGACTACTGGAACGACACCTTCGAATCCGACCTGATCGCGGGCGGGCCCGACGACGGCATCAAGAAGGGCGAGCGGCAGGCGACGGGGCTGCCCTTCGACCACGACGACGACTCCTCGACGCCGGACCAGCTCGACCCCGACCACCCGATCCAGTACACCGAGAACGGGCTGCGCCGGGAGATGGGCATGCGCGAGCGGGACACCTACGCCACCTACTCCGGGGACGGCTGGTGACCGGTCTCCGCCGCGTCGCCGGACTGCTGCTCGTCACGGCGGCGCTGGCCGCCTGCTCGGGCGACCCGGACCTGGAGCTGACGGTGCGGACCTCGGTCGCCGGCGGCGACGTCGCGGTCGAGTACACGCTGGCCAACCGGTCCGATACGCCGATGGTGGTCTACGACGGGGGTTGGACCGATCCGGAGCGGCCCGGCTGGTCGCGGGGGCCGGTGGAGGTCAGTGTCCGCGAGGACGGGGTGATCGAGCTGTCGAAGCGCATCATCCACCCCTGCCAGACCCCGGACACCAGCGACTGCGGCGGCGTACGGCTGCCCACCGTGCGGATCCGCGGCTCCGTGCTCGAACCGGGCGCCGACAGGTCGGACGGTTTCCGGGTGCCGCTTCAGGTGGAGCCCGATCATCCGGCGTCCGCCCAGGGCACGCCGATCCCGCTGAGCGGCCGGACCGTGGTCTTCTGCGTCGGGTTCACCGAGGTGACCGGCGACGACCCGCCCGCGGCGGACGGGCTCTACCCGCCCGCCAGCCCGCAGACCATCGTCTGCGGCGAGCCGTTCACGGTGCCGTGAGACCGTGGTGACGGGCCGGTCGGCACGTCACCGCTGACGGGCCGGGAACGGTGGCCGTACTGTGGCGCGGCTTGACGGCGGCTGGCACACTCGCGGCGTGCGCCGCTTTCACCTGTTCTTCGCCGCCGCCGTCGCGCTGGACCTCACCGCGGTGGCGCTGATCCTGTTGGCTTTCGCCGATCACGCGGGCACGTCCATCCCGCCGCAGGACGCCACCCCGGCCGTGGCTGCGGCACACGCGGCCGCTGTCGAGCAGACGTCCGCGCACCTGCTCCAAGCCGTTGTCGCCAGCGCGGTGCTCGGCGCGGTCGCCACTATGTTCATCGTGCTGGGGACACGTGCACGGCGGCGCGAACGCGAGGCGGCGGCCGACAGCGTGGGGACCGTGCTGCAGCGTCAGTGAGCGCCCGCCCCCGCCGCTCGGATCCGCTCCACGCCGGCAGACCCGTGACGCCGCCGCGGCGTCCTTGCCGAGACGGCGTCGGCGGGGCACCCGGACCGGCCGGGGGTCAGCCGGTCGGGTGCCCCGTCCAGGTCAGGCGCGCTTGGTGAACGTGGAGCGTGCCCACAGGTAGCCGACGAGCGCGATCGCCACGCACCAGGCGACGGCCACGGCCGCGTCGGTGGTGTCGGGTGCGCTGTTCAGCAGCCCGCGCATGGTTTCGATGATCGGGGTGAAGGGCTGGTATTCGGCGAACTGCCGCAGGCCGGGGCCCATCTTCTCGGCCGGGACGATCGCGCTGCTGAAGAACGGCAGCATGACCAGCGGCACGGCGGCCATGCCCGCGGTCTCCGGCGACTTCGCCGACAGTCCCAGCGCGACCGTGAACCAGCCCGCCGCGAACGCGAGCAGCACGGCCACCCCGGCCACGCCGAGCCATTCGAGCGGGCTCGCGGCGGGGCTGAAGCCCAGCAGGAAGGCCACCCCGACCAGGGCCGCGATGGCGATCAGGTTGGTCAGCACGCTGGCCACGACGTGGCCGGTGAGCACCGCGCCGCGGGACACGTCCATGACCTTGAACCGGTTGATGACGCCCTTGGTCATGTCCGAGTTCACCGAGGTCGCGGTGCTGCCCAGCCCGTAGCAGACGGCCAGCAGGATCAGGCCTGGTGTCGCGTAGTCGATGTAGTCCACCCCGACGTCGAAGGCGTCGCCGAACATGTACACGAACATCAGCATGATGATGATCGGCATCAGCACGGCGTTGAACACCGACGTCGGATTCCTGGTGATGTGCTTGAAGTTGCGGCGCAGCATGACCAGCGACTGCGGTTTGGCGCTCATTTCGCGTCCACCTCCGTGGTGTGGCCCGTCAGGGCGAGGAAGACATCGTCGAGGTCCGGGGTGTGCACGGTGCACTCCTCGGCGTTGAGGGAGTGGTCGTCGAGGCGGTCCAGCAGGACTCGCAGCGACTTGGTGCCGCCGTCGCCGGGCACCCGCAGGGCCAGGGCCTCGTCGTCGCGGGTGGCGTCGGGGAAGGCCCGCGCGGCGGCGTCGAGCTCCGTGACGGTGGTGAACCGCAGCCGGATGTGGGTGCCGGGGATCTGGCGCTTGAGCTCGTCGGGCGTGCCCTGGGCGACCAGGCGGCCCTGGTCGAGCACCGCGACGCGGTCGGCGAGCTGGTCGGCCTCCTCCAGGTACTGCGTGGTGAGGAAGACGGTGACCCCGTCGGCGACCAGGTCCCGCACGATCGACCACATCGTGCGGCGGCTGCGCGGGTCCAGGCCGGTGGTCGGCTCGTCGAGGAAGATGATGCGCGGGTTGCCGACCAGGGTCATCGCCAGGTCGAGCTTGCGGCGCATACCCCCGGAGTAGGTCGAAGCGGCCTTGTCCGCCGACTCCGTCAGCTCGAACCGCTCCAGCAGCTCGGCGACGATCCGCTCGCCGTCACCGGTGACCGCACGGTGGAGGTCCGCCATCAGCCGCAGATTCTCCTGCCCGGTGAGCAGCTCGTCGACGGCGGCGAACTGGCCGGTGACGCCGATCGCGGCGCGCACCGCTTTGGCCTCGGTCGCGATGTCGTGGCCGGCGACGCGGACCGTGCCGCCGTCGGCCCGCATCAGCGTTGTCAGCACGTTGACCGTGGTGGTCTTGCCCGCCCCGTTCGGGCCGAGCAGCGAGAACACCGTGCCCGCACCGACCTCGAAGTCGATGCCGTCGAGCACGACCTTGTCCTTGTACGCCTTCCGCAGTCCCGAGACCTCGATCGCCGGGATCGTCATGCGGTCACCTCCGATGCCGCCGGAGCGGCGTCGAGAGCCGCGATGATCTTGTTGGTCATGTCGGACACGGTGGGGCTGGGCCCACCACGCCGGACGGCCGCTTCGAGTGCGACGACGACCGTACGGCGAAAGTTGCCGGCCTCGGCCGGCGCCTGCTCCTGCAGCAGGCGCATCGCCTCCGTCAGCGCGGGCAGCACCCGGTCGGCGATCGCGGCCACCGACTTGCCGCCCAGGTCGACGGCGCCGGGCTTCTCGGCGAGCACGTGCCCGATCAGGCCGGTGGCCGAGGACAGGGCGATGGACCCGTCGGTGGCGATCCGGTGGGGCGAGCCGCTGGCGGCCCCGGCCGCCGACAGCAGCGCGACGGCACCGTACGCGGCGGTCCGCAACGTGAGTTTGTCCTGGTCAGAGAAAGTGACGGACATGAGGGGTGGACTCCTTGGATACATGTGTGAACAGGACTGGTCGCAACAGTTCGGTGGGTGGTCGCTTGTCGGTGCCGTGCGGAGGTCCCCTGGCTCCGGCTGGACCGCTGCAGATTCGCCGAGCTGCCTGACTTTTCATGACAAACCTCCTCATGGCGGCACGGATTGGCTCCGGGTGCCGCCCGTTCTATGGGTCGGATCGGGTCGGGGTCAGGGCAGGGCGAGCTCGTAGAGCCGGGTTCGCCGAAGGTGGCGGAAGCCGAGGTGGCGGTGTAAAGCGAGCAGACCGGGGTCGTCCTCGCCCGTGCGCGCCTCGATCTCGTCGACGTGCGGGTGGATCTCACGCAGTCGCTGGATCAGGGCGGCGCTGACCCACAGCCCCAGCCCCTGCCCGCGATGGCCGGCGAGCACGGACGGTCCGTACTGCCGGACACGGCGCTGTGGCAGCCCGCCCACGGCCGCCACGGCGTACGCCACCAGGCCGCCGTCCGCCTCCGCGGCGCTCAGCACCGCGTTGCCGGGGCGGCTCGGGTGTCGCAGCAGCTCCTCGACCCGGGTGGCGTCGGCCAGTTCTCCGGTCCAGTGGTTCAGCCGGTATCCGGGGTGTTCGACGTCGACCAGCTCACCCAGCCAGGCATGGTGCACATCGCAGTAGGTGAGCAGGTCGTGCCGCCGGGATCCGGTGCGCCGGAAGCCGTGCCGGGCACAGAACGCCTCCCCGGCGGAACCGGCGACCACCTCCGCGACCAGGTGCCGCCGCGCGGTGTCCGCGCCGACGGCCGCCAGCAGCCGCGACCCGATCCCGCGCCGCCGCCACTGCGGTTCCACGTACAGGCTCAGCTCGACCGCGTCCGGCCGGGTCGCCGGCTCCGACGGCAGCGAACCGTGCTCGATCGGGTTGATCGGTCGCAGGCCGGCCGCCCCGGCCACCAGGCCCGGTGCCGCCATCGCCTGCCAGCCCGCGATCCCGAGGTGGTCCGGTACCGTCACGATGTCGATCAAGCGCTCGCTCATGGCACCACGATCGCCCAGCCCGCCATTGCCGAACAACGCCGAAGAACGCACCGCCGCATAAGCCACCGGTTATCGTTCGACTCCGCGGGCCGGGACCCTTCCCGTTGATCACCTGATCCATCCTGTCGAGCACGCAGGACGGTCAGAAGCAGCGAAAACGCCGCTGTCCGCTAAGATCCCGCCATGCGTACGCCGGTGGCGCTGGAGACCCGCGCCCGACACCGGCCCGCATGCCGCAACGAGAGGGATCGTGCCCGGTGGAGCTGCGTGATATCGAGATCTTCCTGGCGCTGGCCGAGGAGCTCCACTTCGGGCGTACGGCCGAACGCCTGCACGTGTCCCAGGCGCGGGTGAGCCAGTCGATCAAACAGCAGGAGCGCCGGATCGGTGGCGCCCTGTTCGAGCGGACCAGCCGCAGCGTCCGGCTCACCCCGCTCGGCGAGCGGCTGCGCGACCGGCTCCGCACCGGCTACGACGAGATCATGTCGGGCATCGACGAGGCCGCCGCCACGGCGCGCGGGCACACCGGGGTGCTGACGGTCGGCACGATGGCCACCCACTACCAGGCGATCACCGCCGTGCTCGACCTGTTCCGGCAGCGGCATCCGCAGTGCGAGCTGCGCCTGCGCGAGATCCTGCCGACCGACCCGCTCCGGGAACTGCGGGCCGGCCGGGTCGACATCGGCCTGCTCTGGCTGCCCGTCCGCGAACCTGACCTGGTCGTCGGTCCGGTGGTGCACACCGAGAAGATGGTGCTGGCCGTCGCCGCCGGCCATCGGCTGGCCGAGCGAGACAGCGTCGAGCTGGAGGACCTCGGCGATCACCCGGTGGTGGTTCCGGACGGCCCCATCCCCGACTACATGTGGCAGGAGCACACCCCGGCCGTGACACCGGCCGGCCGGCCCATCCCGCGCGGATTGCTGGTGGCCACCCTGGAGGAGGCCTTCCGAGCGATCGCCGGCGGTGGCGTCGTGTCCCCGATCGGGTCGGACGTGGCCGCCACCCGGCAGCGAGGTGACATCACCTTCCTGCCCATCACCGACGGACCGGTGCTGCGGTACGCCCCGGTGTGGCGCAGCGGTGGAGAGACTCCCCTGGTCCGCGCCTTCGTCCAAGCCGCTGCCGACGCATAGGGCGCCGCTAGACGCCCCGCCGCCGGGGCGCGTTCACGGCCGCCGTCTCTGTGCCGGCCTCGCCCGGATTAAGCCCGTCGGAAACCAGGTCCAGGACCTGCTCCATGTACGACTCGGGCAGCGGCCGGGCCTGCAGCAGCCGTGCGTGGTATAGCGGTCCGACGCCGACCTCGGCGGCGAGGTCGAGGTCGGCGTCGGGCA
>NZ_JBHTAC010000031.1:0-82529 GCF_042663325.1 Catellatospora aurea | reverse complement strand
GGCAGCAGGGGCCGCGGCCTCGGCGGGAGCCGGCGTGTCGTCGGTGATGGCGGGAATCATGCCGGTGTCCGAGGTGGAGTGGCGTCCGCGGCGACTCGGTGCGGCCTGCGCCTGCTCGGCCGGCGCAGGCGCGGCGGCCGTCGGAGCGGCAGCCGGGGCCGGCGTGGCCGGGGCGGCGGGCTGGGCGGGAGACGTCGGGGCGGCCTGCTGCGCGGGCGGCGCGGCGGCTGCAGCGGCCTGCGGAACCTGCGGCGCCACGGGCTGGCCGGGCGCCTGCTGGCCGGGTGCGGGGGCATAGCCCTGCTGGCCCTGCCCGGGCGCGCCGGGGTGACCCTGCGGCGGCACGCCGGGCTGGCCGTAGACCTGGCCGTGCGGCGGCTGGCCGGGACGGCCCTGCGGCGGGCCGTACGGCGGCTGGCCCTGCGGGTGCCCGTAGGACTGGCCCTGGCCGGGGTGCGGCTGGCCGTACTGCTGGGGGCCGTTCGGGTGCTGGTTGGGGCCGCCGTAGACCTGCCCCTGCTGCGGCGGGCGCGGACCCTGCGGGCCGGGGCCCTGCTGCGGGTGGCGGCCCTGCTGGGGCGGACCGTACTGACCCTGCGGGCCGGGGCCCTGCTGCGGGTGCTGCTGGTGGGGGCCGCCGTAGACCTGGCCCTGCGGGCCGGGGCCGTTCGGGCGGTACTGCGGGCCGGGCTGCGGCGGCATCGGGCCGGGACGGCCGCCGCGCTGCGCGTTCGGGTCCCAGTTGCCCTGGCCCTGCTGCGGCGGGCGCTGCCCGTTGGCGGGCGGGAACGGCCCGGGCGGGCCCTGGCCGGCCTGCGGCTGCCCGTACTGCTGGGGACCGTTGGGGTGCGGCTGGCCGGGGCCGTACTGGCCGGGCTGCTGCGGGCCGCCCTGCTGCGGCGCCTGCGCGTTGGCGGGCTGCTGCGCGGCGGGGTCGGGGGAGTCCGCGGGCGGGCGCTGTCCGGGCACGCGCGACCACGGCGACGTTGGCGTACCGGCCCAGGCCGGCGTGCCGCGGTGCCGCTCGTCGGTGCGCTCGTCGGTCACGCCCCACCTCGCCTGGTTCTGAGTCGCTTATGGCACAAATGCATCGCGAACCGGTTCGCCACGAAGGTATGGTCGCGCCCGGCCCGAAAAATGAATGCGGTTGCGAGTGGAGGGTACGGGGTGGGCTTCGTCACCGCCACTGCGGATCGGCTCACAATCCGAAACTTCACCGAGACGGCAGGGCTCTTCCGGACATTAGGTGCATCGGGATTCCGGCGATTCGCCACATACCGTCAGGCGACCGTGGCGGCCACCGCCACCAACACCATGTTCGGCTTCGTGCGCACCTACGTCATGCTGGCCGTGGCCGGCTCCGCAGCGGCGCTCGGCGGGCACGCGGCCGGCTACGACGCCCCGCAACTGGTCACCTACGTATGGGCCGGGCAGGGCCTGATCGGCGTGGTGGCCATGTGGGGCTGGACCGACCTGGCCGACCGGATCCGCTCCGGTGACGTCGTCACCGACCTGCTGCGCCCGGTCCACCCCGTGCTCGGCTACCTGCTGCCCGACCTGGGCCGGGCCGCGTACGCGCTGCTCACGAGGTTCGTCGTGCCGATCGCGGTCGGCGCGCTGGCGTTCGACATGTACCTGCCGCGCCGGGCCGCCACCTACCCCCTGTTCGCGGTGTCGGTCCTGCTCGCGGTGCTGGTCTGCTTCGCCGGGCGGTACCTGGCCAACGCGGCCGGCTACTGGCTGCTGGACACCCGCGGCGTGCTGATGGGCTGGGCCGTCTGCGCCGGCATGCTCGGCGGGCTGTACTTCCCGATCCGCTTCCTGCCGGACTGGGCGGCGACCGCCGTCTACCTGGGCACCCCTTTCCCGTCCCTGCTACAGGTTCCGCTGGACGTGCTGGTCGAACGAGACCCGCCCGCCGGTCAGCTGGCGCTGCTGGGACTGCAGGCGATGTGGGCCGTGCTGCTGTTCACGGCGTGCGTCGTCGTCCAGCGGCGGGCCGAGCGGCGGCTGGTGGTGCAGGGTGGCTGAGCCCAGGGCCGCCACCGCCGCGATCTACCGCCGCCTGATCGCCGCCCAGGTGCGCTCGCAGGCGTCGTACCGGGTGAGCTTCACCCTCGACCTGCTGACCAACGTGGTGTTCACCGGCGCCGACCTGCTCACCGTGCTGGTCGTGTTCCAGCGGGTGCCGCTGCTGGCCGGGTTCTCGCTGGGCGACGCACTGCTGGTGTTCGGGCTGTCGTCCCTGGCGTTCTCGCTGGCCGATCTCGCTGTCGGCAACATCGACCGGGTGCAGCGGCACGTGCGCACCGGGCTGCTCGACGCCGTGCTGATCCGCCCGCTGGGTGTGCTGTGGCAGCTGCTGGTGATGGACGTGGGCGTCCGGCGGATCGGCCGAGTGCTCTCCGGGGTGGTGGTGCTCGCGATCGCGGTGCGCCTGGCCGGAGTGCCGCTCACGCCCGCCAACCTGCTGCTCCTGGCGGTCACGCCGGTGGCCGGGGCGGTCTTCTTCAGCGCCGTGTTCGTGGCCACCGCCACCGTGGCGTTCTGGTGGGTGGACTCCGGCGAGCTGAGCGCCGCGCTCACCTACGGCGGGCGGGACTTCACCTCGTACCCGATGACCGTCTACGGCGGCTGGTTCCGCCACCTGCTCGCCTTCGGGCTGGGCTTCGGCCTGGTGGCGTACTACCCGGCGCTCCTCCTGCTGGACCGCCCCGATCCGCTGGGGGCACCCGCCTGGCTGGGCTGGTGCGGCCCCCTGCTGGCCGCCGTCGCGGCGACCCTGGCCGCCCTGGTCTGGCGCACCGGGGTACGGCATTACCGCAGCACCGGCTCATGAACACCGACGGGAGGCACGGGGCGTGAACGTGATCGAGGCACATGGGCTGCGCAAGGACTTCACCGTACGGGTGCGCAAAGGCCTGCTGCGCCGGGAACGGCGCGACGTCGCCGCGGTCGACGGCGTCGACCTGACCGTCCAGCGCGGCGAGCTGCTCGGCTACCTCGGCCCGAACGGCGCGGGCAAGTCCACGACGCTGAAGATGCTCACCGGCGTGCTGCACCCCTCCGGCGGGCGGGTGTCGGTGTGCGGGCTGACCCCGGTGCCGCAGCGCATCCTGCTGGCCCGGCGCATCGGCGTGGTGTTCGGGCAGCGCTCGCAGCTGTGGTGGGACCTGCCGCTGCGCGACTCGTACGAGCTGCTGCGCCACATCTACCGGGTGCCCGCCGCCGAGCACGCCGCCCGCCTGCGCCGCTGCCGCGACCTGCTGGAACTGGACCCGTTCCTGGACACCCCGGTGCGCCAGCTGTCGCTGGGCCAGCGCATGCGCGGCGAGCTGACCGCGGCCCTGCTGCACGGCCCCGAGGTGCTGTTCCTCGACGAGCCGACGATCGGCCTGGACGTGGTCAGCAAGCAGGCCGTCCGCGGCTTCCTCGCCGAACTCGGCGAGACCGGCGACACCACGATCGTGCTCACCACCCACGACCTGGCCGACATCGAACGGCTCTGCCGCCGCATCGTCGTCATCGACCACGGCCGCGTGGTGCACGACGGCGGCATCGACGCCCTGCACGCCCGCTACGGCTCGCAGCGCCGGGTGACCGTCGACTTCGACACCCCGCCCCCGGCCCTGCCCGACCTGCCCGGCGTACACCTCGAAACCACCACCGGCCCCCGCCTCACCTTCACCCTCGACACCTCCGCCTCCGTCGGCACCCTCATCTCCACCCTCACCACCCTCGGCAACCTCCGCGACCTATCCGTAACCGAACCCGAAATCGAAGAAGTCATCGCCCGCCTCTACCGCTCCGAAGGAAGGGCACCTTCACAACGGTTTTCGTAGAGGAAGGGCACCTTCTTAACGACGGCCGACTGTGCCGCTGGTGACATCCGCTTCCGGGAGCGGATCTTGCTCGGTTACACTCGGTGGCGCACAGGGCCGCAAGGGGCACGCTGGTTGGGTGGGACGGCGCGCGTTCACCGCGCTGTACCCGGAGCAATTCATGTCTGCCCGTGCCTCCTACCGTGACCTCGTCCGGATCACCGGACCCTGGTTCCTCCTCCTCGCGTTCTTCGCGCGCCTGCCCGCCGCGATGGGCCCGCTCGGCGTGATCACGCTCGTCGTCGCCGCCACCGGTAGCTACGGCACCGCAGGGCTGGCCGCCGCCGCGTTCGGCGTCGGCGCGGCGCTCGGCGGTCCCGTCACCGGCGCCCTCGCCGACCGGTACGGCCAGCGCGCCGTCGGCATCGCCACCGCGATCGTCGACGCCGCCGCGTACGCCGCCCTCGTGTTCGCCGTCACCGGCGGCCTGTCCGCCGCGGTGCTGCCGCTCGCCGCGCTCGCCGGGTTCGCCATGCCGCAGGTCGGGCCACTGGTCCGGGTGCGCTGGGCGGTGCTGCTCGGCGACCGGGGACAGCAGCGGCGGCTGCCCACCGCGATGGCGTACGAGGGAGCCGCCGACGAGGCCTCGTTCCTGGCCGGCCCGGCGCTGGTCGGCATCCTGGCACTGTCCGGCTGGGCCGGCGCGCCGCTGCTCGTCGGAGCCGCGCTGACCGTGCTGGCCGCGGTGCCGTTCGCGCTGCACCGCACCGTGCCGCCGGTGCTGCGCGCACCCCGCGCCGACGCGTCGGCGGGACCCGCTGCCGCTGAGCTGGCCGACGCGGGGCGGATGCCGCTCTCGCGGGTGGCGGTGCTGGTCGCGGCCATGTCGGTGATCGGGATCGTGTTCGGGGCGACCCAGACCGGGGTGACCGCGTTCGCCGATTCGATCGGCTCGGCGGGCTCGGCCGGCCTGATCTACGCGGTGCTGGGCGTCGGCAGCGCCGTCGCCGGGTTGGCCGTGGCCTGGTTGCCGGAGTCGCTCGGCCCGGTCAGCCGGTACGCCTGGTCGGCTGCCGCGCTCGTCGGCGGCAGTGCGGCACTGCTGCTCGCCCATTCCACGCTCACCGCGCTGGCCGCCGTCGTCGTGCTCGGCGTCACCGCCGCGCCGTACCTGATCTCCGGGTACGCCCTGGCCGGCCGGCTGTGCCCGCCCCGCCGCGCCGGCATGGTGATGACCCTGCTGGCCAGTGGCGTCGTCGCGGGGGTCTCGCTGGGCGCGGCCGTCGCGGGCCGGCTCGCCGACGCGTACGGCCACCGCGGCGCGTTCGCGGTGCCGCTCGCGGCCGCCGTGCTGGGGCTGCTGCTGGCGGTGCTGGTCACGCCGGGGCTGCGTCGCGCGGTGCACGCCGCGGACCGCGCCGATGCCGTGACCTCCCCGCACCCGGCATCCCGTTCCGCCGCCCTGACCTCAGCCTGAGTCCTGCGCACATTTTCCGGCGACAGCGGGACCCGGCCCGGCGACCCGGCGCGGCGCGGCCCGAGCGGCGCGGGCGTCCACAGGATGGGCGGATCGACGGCGGCCGCAGGGGTGCCGCCGTCGGCGTTTACCGTGGAGGTAACTGACAAAACGGCTTGAGGTGATTACCGATATGGGGCGGGCAGGCGGGCGCGAGAGCGTGCTGTGGCGCGACGCGGCGGCGATCGGGGCCGCGGTCGGGGTCATCGGCCTGTCGTTCGGCGCGATCGCGGTGGCCTCGGGACTGCCCGCCTGGGTGCCCGTGGCCATGTCGGTGCTCGTCTTCGCCGGTGGTTCGCAGTTCCTCGCGGTGGCGCTGATGACCGGCAGCCCGATCGCGGCGGTGGTCGGCGGCATGCTGATCAACGCGCGCCACCTGCCGTTCGGCCTGGCCGTCGGACCGGCGATCGGTAGGAGCGGCCCGGCCCGGTTCGCCGGCGCGCACCTGGTGATCGACGAGAGCACGGCCTTCGCGCTGGCCGAGCACCACCCCGAACGCCGGGGACGAGCGTTCTGGACCGTCGGTGTGACCATCTTCGTGACCTGGAACATCGGCACGCTGATCGGCGTCGCGCTGGGCGGGGCGGTCGGCGACCCCGCCGTGTACGGGCTGGACGCCGCGTTCCCGGCCGGCCTGCTGGCCCTGCTGCTGCCCTCGCTGCGCGACCGTGCCACGCGCGCCGCCGCGATCACCGGATCGCTGCTCGCCGTGGCGGCGACGCCCCTGCTTCCCGCGGGCCTGCCGGTGCTGGCGGCCCTGCTCGGCGTCGGCGCTGCCGTGCTGCTGCCCACCCCGGCGCACCGCTCCGCCGCCGATCCGGACTCCGAAGATCAGGGCGCGACGGTACGCCAGGACGAAGCCACGCCCGCCGACACCCGGGGGCCGCGATGACGATGCTGCTAGTGGTCCTCGCGCTGGCCGCGGGCACCTACGCGACCCGCATCGCCGGAGTGCTGCTGCACGACCGGCTGGTGCTGCCCGAACGGCTGCGGCACCTGCTGCCGATCGCGGCGACGACACTGCTCGCCGCCCTGGTCGCCACGGCGGTGTTCACGGAGGCGGGACGGCTGTCCGTCGGTTTCGCGCGTCCGCTCGGAGTGCTGGTCGGCGCGGTCCTGGCGTGGCGGAAGGCGCCGTTCGTCGTGGTGGTGGTGGCCGCCGCCGGGACCGCGGCCGTGCTCCGGCTCGCCGGCCTGCCCTGACCGCTCTGGTCCGCCGGCCTGCCCTGACCGCGCCGGTCCGCCCCGCCTGCCCGCTGTTCGGCGATGCTCCGGATCGATCACGGTGCCAGGGTCGCGACACGCCGTCGAACCCGCCCATAAGTTCATGATCAACGCGGGTGGGCGGGCGGGTGGGGGTCAGAGCCAGCCTTGGGTGCGGGCGGTTTGGACGGCTTCCATGCGGTTGCGGGTGCCGGTCTTGCCGATGGCGGCGGAGAGGTAGTTGCGCACGGTGCTCTCCGACAGGTGCAGGCGGGTGGCGAGGTCGGCGATGGTCGCGCCGTCGGCGGCGCTGGCGAGGACCTCGCGTTCGCGTTCGGTGAGCGGGTTGGGGCCGGCGGCCAGCGCGGCGGCGGCCAGGGCCGGGTCGATGACGGTCTGCCCGGCGAGCACCCGCCGGATCGCCTCGGCCAACTCCTCGACCGGCCCGTCCTTGACCAGGAAGCCGCGCGCCCCGGCGTCCATGGCCCGGCGCAGGTAACCCGGCCGGCCGAAGGTGGTCAGGATCAGCACCTTGCACGACGGCACGGCGGTGCGCAGCTGCGCGGCGGCGTCCAGGCCGGACAGGCCGGGCATCTCGATGTCGAGCAGCGCCACGTCGGGCGACGCCGCGACGGCGGCGGCCGCGACCTCGTCGCCCCGGCCCACCTGGGCCACCACCTCGATGTCGGGTTCCAGGCCGAGCAGCAGCGCGAGCGCGCCGCGCATCATGCCCTGGTCCTCGGCGAGCAGCACCCGGATCACCGACGGCCCCCGGGCAGCACCTTGATCGTGAGCGGGCAGGCGGGTCACGCCAGGGCTCCGGCGGGCGCGGTGGCGCGCAGCACGAAGCCGCCGCCGGACAGGTCCACGGTCGACAGCGTGCCACCGACCAGGGCCAGGCGCTCGGCCAGACCGCGCAGGCCGTTGCCGGGCATGGCGTCGGCGGGGACGCCCCGGCCGTCGTCGCGCACTTCGAGCTGCCAGTGGTCGGTGCGGCTGAGCGCGATCACGCAGGAGCCGGCTCCGCTGTGCCGGATGACGTTGGTGGCGGCCTCGCGGACCGCCCAGGCGAAGGCGTCGTCGACGGCGGCCGGCATCGCCTCGGCCGTGGCCCGCACGGTGGGCTCGATGCCCGCGTCGGACAGCGCCGCACCGGCCGTGGCCAGCTCGGCGGCGAAGGCGCGGGCCCGGTAGCCGCTCACCGCCTGGCGCACCTCGGCCAGTGCCGTACGCCCGATCTGCTCGATCTCGGCGGCCTCGCGGGCGGCGGCGGCCGCGTCGCGCCCGGCGGTGCGGCGTACCACCTCGGCCTTGACGACGATCAGGGAGAGGCTGTGGCCGAGCAGGTCGTGCAGGTCGCGGGCGAAGCGCAGGCGCTCGCCCTCCACGGCGGCGCGGGCCAGCTCCTCGCGGGTCGCGCTGAGCTCGCGGATGAGGCGCATCATCCGGCGTACCACCATGATCAGCGCGCCGGCCATCACGGTGTTGAAGACCGACTCGGCGATCTCCTTCGCGGGCTCGCCGTGCAGCAGACCCAGCGCGATCTGCGCCGCGACCATGGCGGCCAGCCACAGGTACGCCCAGGGCAGCGCGTACAGCGCCACCCCGGCGGCGGCCAGGTAGAGCACCAGTCCCACCCAGCCGCCGGGCTGCCCGCCGAAGGCGGCGGCCAGCGCCAGCCCGACGACCGTGACCAGCCCGAGCAGCGCCTGATCACGCACGCCGGGCCGGGCCGCGGAGCTGAATCCCTGCACGACGACGAACAGGTACAGCCCGACGAAGACGGCCAGGCCCAGCCCGGCCGCCACGGGCGCGGAGACGTCGCCGGCCAGCACCGCGTGCGCGGTCGGGGCCAGCGGCCACAGCCACAGCGCGGCGAACAGCGCACCCCGGCGCCGCCCACGGCGGCGCACCGCCGCGGCGGCCGCCGAGCCGGGCGGGTGCGACGAGATCGCGCCCGCCCGGCTCAGGCCGTCCAGGAACCCCGACATCACCGCAGCGCCGCCGAGCGGCGGTAGGCCAACGCCGCGAGCCCGCCGAAGGCCACGGCCCAGGCGGCGAGGATGGCTACCCCGCCGACGGGCGGCGCCTGCCCGGCGACCACGGACCAGCCCAGCTCGGCGAAGCGGTTGCTGGGCAGCCAGGTGGCGATCGACGCGAGCACGTGCGGCATCACCGCGACCGGCACGAACAGCCCGCCGAGGAACGCCAGCCCGAACACGCCCAGCATGCTCACCGGCTGGGTCAGCTGCGGCGGCAGCGTGAAGCCCAACGCCAGGCCGAACGCGGCGAACGGCAGGCTGCCCAGCCACATCAGCACGACCAGCGCGACCCACTGCCCGGCGCTGAACGACACCCCGTGCGCGAACGCGGCGACCAAACCCACCGAGACCACCGGCGGGATCGCCAGCAGCGAGGCCAGCAGCGCCTTCACGGCGACCACCTGGGTCGGGGCGAGCGGCGTGATGCGCAGCTGGCGCAGCCAGCCGGAGGCGCGCTCCTGGGACACCGCGATACCGACGGACAGGGCGCCGACCAGCGCGCCGTACGCGGCCATGCTGACCATCAGGTATGCGGCGACGTCCACCCCGCCGACCTGGCCGGCGTCGCCGGAGCTGCCGCTGCTGATCGTGTAGATCAGCACCGGCAGCACCACGGTGAAGATCGCCATGCGCGGCTCGCGGATCAGGCGGCGCAGTTCGAAGACGAGATAGGCGCGCACGGTCACTCCTTGCCTGCGGCTGCGGTGAGGGACAGGAAGGCCTCTTCCAGGCCCGCTCCGGTGATCTCCAGGTTGCGCCAGGCGTGGCCGTCGGCGAGCAGGGCGCGCACAGTGCGGTCGGAGTCGTCGCAGCGCAGCAGGGCGCGCTCGCCGCGCGTCTCCGCCTCGACCACGCCGGGCAGCCGCCGCAGCACGTCGAGGTCGGTCCCGGCGCGGTCGAAGCCGACCGTACGCCCGCCGGTGAGCTGCCTGATGTCGGCTCCGCTGCCGTCGGCGACGACCCGGCCCCGCGCGATCACGATCACCCGGTCGGCGAAGTCGTCAGCCTCTTCCAGGTAGTGCGTCGCGAACAGCACGGTGCGGCCGGTGGCGGCGTAGCGGCGCATGGCCGCCCAGAACGCCTGGCGGCTCTCCACGTCCAGCGCGGCGGTGGGCTCGTCGAGCACGAGCAGTTCGGGGTTGCCGGCCAGGGCGAACGCGAAGCGCACCCGCTGCGTCTGGCCGCCCGACAGCTTGTCGAGGCGGCGCCCGGCCAGCTCGGTGAGGTCGGCCGTGGCCAGGATCTCCGCCGTGGGCAGCGGGTCGCGGTACAGCGCGCGGGCGAGTTCGACCAGCTCCCGGACCGTGGCGTTGGCGGCGAAACCCGACTCCTGCAGCATCGCGCCGACCTGGCCGGCCCGCACCGCCTCGGTGGGGCTGGCGCCGAACACGCGTACCGTGCCGTCCGTCGGCTCCAGCAGGCCGAGCAGCATGTTGATGGTGGTGGACTTGCCCGCTCCGTTGGGGCCGAGCAGCGCCACCGTCTGGCCGCGGGCGATGGACAGGTCGATGCCGTCCACCGCCCGCACGGGGCCGTAGTTCTTCGCGACCGCTTGCAGCCGCACCGCTTCCGTCATGCGTCCGACGCTAGGCGGAGCCGGGACGGCCGGTCAGATCCGGCGATCCCGACTCCGGCAGGACAGATGTCCTAGGCCTTGGTGGGGACGACCGGGTCACCGATCTTGACCTGCGGGTTCGGCATGCGCATGCGGCGGAACGTGATCGCGCGCATGACCGCGTACATGTACAGGGAGCCCATGCGCTGCGTGGTCTTGGGGTAGTTCGCCTTGACCAGCTTCTTGATCTTCCGGCAGATGAAGACGCTGTCGACGACCACGGCCAGCGCCAGCAGCAGCCAGATCACGTTCGCGGCGAGCGCGATGCGCGGGTCGCGGACCTGGATCAGGAAGAAGATCAGGAAGGCGCCGCCGAAGAACCAGGTGCCGACGGTACGCCGGGAGTCGACGTAGTCGCGCACCAGCCGGCGCTCCGGTCCCTTGTCCCGGGGCAGCAGGTAGCGCTCGTCACCCTTCTTCATGCCGGCCATGGACTCGGCCCGGTCGGCGCGCATCTTCTCGCGCTGGCGCTTCATCGCCTCGCGGCGGTTCGCCGGCGGCGGCTCGGCCTTGCGGCGCTGAGCCTCGGTGCGCTTCGGCGTCGCCTTGCCCTTGGCGGGCGTGTACGAGCGCGAGGCGCGCACGATCTCCGTGGCCTCCGGCTCTTCGGCCGGGGTCGCAGCGGAAACGTCGGTGGTCTTGCGGGAGAACAACGGCACGCAGCAAGGGTAGCCGACCCGCGGCCGCAGCCGACGGCCACCGCGTGGCGACCTGTGACGAACAGCTCCCACCCAGGCCGCCGCCCCGCCCGGGGCGCGCTCGGCGCCTGCGCCTTGAACAGACGTTGGCCTATCTCGTCGAGTTTTGCAGATCAAACTCGATGAGATAGGCCAACGTCCACGAAAAACGGGGTGCCTGTGGGGCGGGTGGTGCGGGTGGTCAGCGGGAGACGGTCGCGCCGAGGCCGGCGAGCTTGGCCTCGAAGTCCTCGTAGCCGCGGTTGATCAGGTCGACGCCGTGCACCCGGGAGGTGCCCTCTGCGGCCAGTGCCGCGATGAGGTGGCTGAAGCCCGCCCGCAGGTCCGGGATGATCAGGTCGGTCGCGTGCAGCTTGGCGGGGCCGGCGATGACGGCGCTGTGCCGGAAGCCCATCCGGCCGAACCGGCACGGGGTGCCGCCGAGGCAGTCCTGGAAGACCTGGATGTGCGCGCCCATCTGGTTCAGGGCGCTGGTGTAGCCGAAGCGCTTCTCGTACACCGTCTCGTGCACCACGGACAGGCCGTTGGCCTGGGTCAGCGCCACGACCAGCGGCTGCTGCCAGTCGGTCATGAAGCCGGGGTGCACGTCGGTCTCCAGCGCGACGGGGCGCAGGTCGCCTCCGGGGTGCCAGAAGCGGATGCCGCCGTCGACCGGGTTGTCGTCGATCTCGAACTCGCCGCCGATGGACCGGAACACGTTGAGGTACGTCGTCATGTCCGCCTGGCGGGCGCCCTTGACGGTGATGTCGCCCCGGGTGGCCAGCGCGGCCGAGGCCCAGCTGGCGGCCTCGATACGGTCCGGGATAGGCCGGTGCGAGAACCCGCCCAGGCGCGGCACGCCCTCGATCTCGATCACCCGGTTGGTGTGCACCTTGATGATCGCGCCCATCTTCTGCAGGATGCAGATCAGGTCGATGATCTCCGGTTCGACCGCGGCGTTGCTCAGCTCGGTGACGCCCTCGGCGCGGACGGCGGTGAGCAGGATCTGCTCGGTCGCGCCGACCGACGGGTAGTTCAGCTCGTACTTGATGCCGTGCAGGCCGTCCGGGGCGGACAGGTGCAGGCCTTCCGGGGTCTTGTCGACGACGGCACCGAAGCGCCGCAGCGCCTCCAGGTGGTAGTCGATCGGGCGCGGGCCGATGTGGCAGCCGCCCAGGTCCGGGATGAACGCGTGGCCGAGCCGGTGCAGCAGCGGGCCGCACAGCAGGATCGGGATCCGGCTGGAGCCGGCGTGCACGTTGATCTCGTCGATGCCGGCGCGCTCGACGTTGGACGGATCGAACCGCAGCTCGCCGTCGAGGTCGCCGTTGGTCACCTTGACGCCGTGCAGTTCCAGCAGACCGCGCACGATCTCCACGTCGCGGATGCGCGGGACGTCGTACATCCGGCTCGGGCTCTCGCCCAGCACGGTGGCGACCATGGCTTTGGAGACCAGATTCTTGGCCCCGCGGACCCGCACCTCGCCCTTGAGCGGGCTACCTCCGCTGACGATGAGCACGTCGTCCGACAAGGCGACCTCCTGGGTGTGGCGCGAGTTAATTGCAAACCCCGGCAGCATAGCGCTGCGTGATGTGTGACGGAACACGGGAAGCTTAAATGAGTACGAGCACCGCGATTCGGACGCGGTGCTCGCACTCAGAGTAACCAGTCGCCTACGGGAGTGCCAGCATCTGGTCCAGCGCCACCCGAGCGTGGTGCGCGGTGTCGGGGTCGACCGTGATCTGGTTGGGCACCCGGCCCGCGACCAGCTCCTCCAGCGCCCAGACCAGGTGCGGCAGGTCGATGCGGTTCATCGTGGAGCAGTAGCAGACCGTCTTCTCCAGGAACATGACCTGCTTGTCCGGGTGCGCGGCGGCCAGCCGCCGGACCAGGTTCAGCTCGGTGCCCACGGCCCACGCGGAGCCGGGCTCGGCCGCCTCCAGCTTCTTGATGATGTACTCCGTCGAGCCCACGTAGTCGGCCTCGGTGACCACCTCGTGGCGGCACTCCGGGTGCACCAGGATGTTCACGCCCGGCACCTGCTCGCGCATGGCCAGCACGTTCTCCAGGGTGAACCGGCCGTGCACCGAGCAGTGCCCGCGCCACAGGATCATCTTGGCGTCGCGCAGCTGCTGGTCGGTGAGGCCGCCGTTCGGCTTGTGCGGGTCGTAGAGCACGCAGTCGTCGAGCGAGTAGCCCATCTCCAGCACCGCGGTGTTGCGCCCCAGGTGCTGGTCCGGCAGGAACAGGACCTTCTCACCCTGGGCGTACGCCCAGTCCAGCGCGCGCTTGGCGTTGGAGGAGGTGCAGACCACGCCGCCGTTGCGGCCGACGAAGCCCTTGATGTCGGCGGAGGAGTTCATGTAGGTGACGGGCACCACGGAGTCCGCGATGCCGAGGTCGCTCAGCAGGTCCCAGCACTGCTCGACCTGCTCCAGCACGGCCATGTCGGCCATGGAGCAGCCCGCGGCCAGGTCCGGCAGGACCACGCGCTGAGTCTCGGAGGTGAGGATGTCGGCCGACTCGGCCATGAAGTGCACGCCGCAGAACACGATGAACTCGGCGTCGGGCCGCGCCGCGGCCTCGCGGGCCAGCTTGAACGAGTCGCCGGTCACGTCGGCGAACTGGATGACCTCGTCGCGCTGGTAGTGGTGGCCGAGGACGAAGACCCGGTCACCGAGCGCGGCCTTGGCGGCGGCGGCACGCTCGACCAGCCCGGGGTCGCTGGGCGCGGGCAGGTCGCCCGGACAGTCGACGCCGCGTTCGGAGTTCGAGTCCTTGCCGCGGCCGAGCAGCAGCAGTACGGGAGCAGTCACGCCTCCCATCGTCGCACCAACCGGGCGCGACAGGCTCGCCCGCACGGCTGTGGCCTGCCCCACGGCGCTCATCGGCGGCCGGGGCGTGGGACGCGGTCACGCCGGTCGCCCCCGCGGCCGGAGCGGGTCACTATCGTGCAGCCCATGCGAGTGTTGATCTGTCCCGACAAGTTCGCCGGCACCCTCACCGCGGTGGAGGCGGCGCAGGCCGTCGCCGAGGGCTGGCGGGAGGCCGCCCCGGCCGACGAGCTGATCTGCCGCCCCATCGCCGACGGCGGCCCCGGCTTCGTCGAGGTGCTGCACGCCTCGATCGGCGGCGAGCTGGTCGAGGTCGACACGACCGACCCGCTGGGCCGCCCGGTCCTCGGCGCGGTGCTGCTGGCCGGGGACGAGGCGGGCACGGCGTACGTGGAGAGCGCCCAGGCCTGCGGCCTGCACCTGGTCGAGCCGGGGGAGCGGGACCCGAAGACCACCTCCTCGTACGGCCTCGGCGCGCTGATCGAGGCCGTGCTCGCGCACGGGGCCCGGCGCGTGGTGATCGGGCTCGGCGGCTCGGCCACCAACGACGGCGGCGCAGGGCTGCTCGCCGCGCTCGGCGCGGTCGGCCTGGACGCCGCGGGCGAACCACTGGCCCCCGGCGGCGCGGCCCTGACCACCTGCGCATCCCTCAGCCTCGGCGAAGGGGGCGGCCTGCTCCCGGGGGGCGTCGAGCTGATTGCAGCGACCGACGTGGACAACCCGCTGACCGGCCTGCACGGCGCGTCGGCGGTGTACGGCCCGCAGAAGGGCGCGACCCCGCAGGACGTGACGCTGCTCGACGCCGCCCTGGCCAACTGGGCCGCGGTGCTGGAGCGGGAACTGCCCGGCTGCCCCGCGAAGCTGGCGGAACTGCCCGGCGGCGGCGCGGCGGGCGGCCTCGGCGCGGCGATCCTGGCCCTGGGCGGCACCGTCGCCTCCGGCATCGACCTGATCCGCGAGCTGACCGGCCTGGACGGGGTGCTGGAGAACGTCGACCTGGTGATCACGGGCGAGGGCTCGTTCGACCACCAGTCGCTGCGCGGCAAGGCCATCTCCGGCCTGGCCGGCGCGGCCCGCGACCTCGGCATCCCGTGCGTGGTGCTGGCCGGCCGGGTCACCACCGGCCGCCGCGAGCAGGGCGCGGCCGGCGTCACCGAGGCCCACGCCCTGGTCGACCACTTCGGCAGCGTCGACCTCGCTCTGGCCGAACCCGCCCGAGGCCTCCGCGAACTCTCCGCCCGCCTGGCCCACCAGTGGTCCCGCTGACCCGAGGCAAAGGAAGGGCACCTTCCCATCGCTACGCGTAGAGGAAGGTGCCCTTCTTGACGCCGGTGTCGGCGATGATCGCCGGTCGGTGGCGGATCCTGTGGTCAGGCCGCACCTTCTGACACGAGATCGCGCGCCACCCGCTGGGCGGCGTGGCGGCCGGGCCGCCGGCCCAGTACGGCGGCCAGCAGGCCGAGCAGCGAGATCGCGGTGACCAGGCCGATGGCGGGCACGAAGGTGTCCGGCAGGCGACCCGGCTCGATGGCCCCGCCGCCGACCACCGCCGACGTGACGGCCAGCGCGATCGCGCCGCCGACCTGGAACGAGCTCTGCACCAGCCCGGAGGCCAGCCCCTGCTCGTCGTCGGCGACGCCGTTGGTCGCCTGCACGTTCAGGGCGGAGAAGCTCAGCGCGAAGCCCAGCCCGAGCAGCAGCGCGGTCGGCAGGATCACGGTGCCGAACTCCGGCTCCGGCCCGGCCCGCAGGAACAGGGCGTACGCGGCGACGAACGCGACCATGCCCAGGGCGATCAGCCGCCGGGTGCCGTACCGCGTGATCAGCCTGCCGACGACCGGGCCGGAACTCGCCACGATGATCCCGGCGGGCAGCAGCGACAGCGCCATCTGCAGCGGCGACCAGCCCAGCACGGTCTGCAGGTACAGCGCGACGATGAACTGGAAGCTCAGGTAGCCGCCGGACACCGCCATCGCGGTGAGGTCGGCCCGGACCAGGCTGCGGTTGGCGAAGATGCCCAGCCGCACCAGCGGATGCGCGACCGTGCGCTCGGCGATCACGAAAGCGGCGGCCAGTGCCACGACCAGGGCCAGCGAGCCGAGGGTACGCAGCGAGGTCCAGCCTGCCTCGGGCGCGTTGACGACGGTGAACACGAGCAGCAGCAGCGCGCCGGTGGAGGTGGCCGCGCCGAGCACGTCGTAGCCGCCGGGGTTGCGGGCGCCGTCGCGCGGGATCAGCCGCAGGCCCGCGATCAGGGCGAGCACCGCCAGCGGCGCGGGCAGCAGGAAGGTGACCCGCCAGTCGATCTCGGTGAGCAGCCCGCCCAGGATCAGGCCGGAGGAGAAGCCGCTGGCCCCGAAGACGGTGTAGATGCCCAGCGCCCGGTTGCGCACCGGCCCCTCGCGGAAGGTCGTGGTCAGGATGGACAGGCCGGCCGGCGCGGTGAACGCCGCGGCCAGGCCCTTGACGAACCGGGTCGCGATGAGCAGCGTGCCGTCCTCGACCAGGCCGCCGAGCACGGACGCGCCGGCGAACACGGCCAGGGCGATCAGCAGCACGCGGCGGCGGCCGAGCAGGTCGGCGGTGCGCCCACCGAGCAGGAGCAGGCCGCCGTAACCGAGCACGTATCCGCTGACGATCCACTGCAGCGTCGCGGTGGACAGGCCCAGGTCGGACTGGATGGCGGGCAGAGTCACGCCGACCATCGAGACGTCGAGGCCGTCGAGGAAGAGCACCGCGCACAGCACCAGCAGCGTGCCCCACAGCCGCGGGGTCCAGCGCTGGTCCGCGGGGGCCGGAGAGGAGGTGTCGGGGGCAGGTGGCGACAGCGTCGCGGTGGAGGACATGGTCGGTACGTTAGTTGCACGTGCATTGAATGCGCAAGCATAAAATGCGTTCACATTTACTGCACCTGCATGTTATGCTCCGGGCATGCCCGACGAGGTGGCCGTGAAGGCGTGGCGAGAACTGTCCCGGCAGTACGCGACGCTCTCGTGCGCGCTGGAGAGCGCACTGCAGGAGCAGCACAAGCTCGGCATGAGCGAGTTCGAGGTGCTGGACCGGCTGGTCGGCGCCCAGGACTGCACGGGGCTGCGCATGCAGGAGCTGGGTGAGCAGATCCACCTCAGCCAGAGCGCGCTGTCGCGCACCGTCGCCCGGCTGGAGAAGGACGGGCTGGTGGAGCGGCAGCTCTGCACCTCCGACCGGCGCGGGGTGTTCGTGCATCCCACCGAGGCCGGGCGGGAACGGCACGCCGCGGCGCGGCCCACCCACCGCGCAGTCATCAACACCACACTGGGGCAGTAGCCCGTGAGGCGCTCTGGGGAATCAAACCGGGGCGCGCTAGCGTTACCTCGAAGGATTATCAGCACTTCACGCTTGGGGAGCACCACGTGACGACGCCCGACATCTCGACGCCCGACAGCAAGACGGACGCCACCGGCATCAACCTCACCGAGGTCGCGGCTGGCAAGGTCAAGGCTCTGCTGGAGCAGGAGGGTCGCGACGACCTCCGGCTGCGGGTCGCGGTCCAGCCCGGTGGCTGCTCCGGCCTGCGTTACCAGCTCTTCTTCGACGAGCGCGAGCTCGACGGCGACATCGTCAAGGAGTTCGGCGGTGTCGAGGTCGTCGTCGACCGGATGAGCGCGCCGTACCTGGCGGGCGCGACCGTCGACTTCGCCGACCGCATCGACGCGCAGGGTTTCACCATCGACAACCCGAACGCCGGCGGCTCCTGCGCCTGCGGCGACTCGTTCCACTGATCGTCTGAGCTTCGCGCCGCCCCGATGTGGGCGACGACACAAGCGGCACTCCGGCCACGCCGGAGTGCCGCTGTCGTATGTGCGTCAACCGGTACGCTTTCCGCGCCCATCTTTCGCCGACCTGAAGGTCAACCATGAAGATCTGCGTTACCGGATCGATCGCCACGGATCACCTGATGCACTTCCCGGGCCGCTTCGCGGACCAGCTCATCGCCGACCAGCTGGACAAGGTCTCGCTGTCGTTCCTGGTCGACGACCTCGTGATCCGGCGTGGCGGCGTGGCGGCGAACATCGCCTTCGGCCTGGCCAAGCTGGGCCTGCAGCCGACCCTGGTCGGCGCGGTCGGCGTGGACTTCGCCGACTACCGCTCGTGGCTGGAGCGCAACGGCGTCGACTGTGATTCGGTGCACGTCAGTGAGGTGGCGCACACCGCCCGCTTCGTCTGCACCACCGACGAGGACCTGTGCCAGGTCGCCTCGTTCTACGCCGGCGCCATGAGCGAGGCCCGCAACATCGAGCTGTCCCCGGTGCACCAGCGCCTCGACGGCCTCGACCTGGTCATCGTCGGCGCGAACGACCCGGTGGCGATGGTGCGCCACTCGCAGGAGTGCCGCGACCGGGGGTACGCGTTCGCCGCCGACCCGTCGCAGCAGCTGGCCCGGATGAGCGGCGAGGACGTGCTGCAGCTCATCGACGGCGCGCAGTACCTGCTCACCAACGAGTACGAGAACTCGCTGCTGGAGCAGAAGGCCGGCCTGACCTCGGACGAGGTGCTGGAGCGGGTCAAGGTGCGGGTCACCACGCTGGGCAAGAACGGCGTCCGGATCACCGGCCGCGACTTCGCGCCGATCCACGTGCCGGTCGCCCGCGAGATCCAGGTGTACGACCCGACGGGCGTGGGCGACGGGTTCAGGGCCGGCTTCTTCGCGGCCCTGTCCTGGGGCCAGGGCCTGGAGCGGGCCGCGCAGGTCGGCGCGCTGCTGGCCACGCTGGTGCTGGAGACCGTCGGCACCCAGGAGTACGACGTCGAGCCGGACAACTTCCTCAAGCGCCTGGCCGAGTCCTACGGCGACGCCGTCGCCGCCGACATCCGGCCCCACCTGAACTGACCTGCCCGGAAGGGCGATCGAAGTCGGCGTGGGGCGTTGCCCCGCGCCGACTTTGCTCTGCACCCATTCGCTTGCTCTGCACCCGAATACGCAACGGCGCAGCGCCGCCGAACGGGTGCCGTGTTGCGTCGGTGGGTGCAGAGCAAGCTTTTGGGTGCAGAGCAAATGCGCGCGGGACCAATACCTGATCAGGCGCGGAGCGGAGCGGACTCAGCTGAGGCGGCGGACGTCGAACGCGGGGGAGCCGTCGACGGAGACCGCGCCGAGGTACTCCTGAGCACGCATACGGCACCACGCGGGGATGTCCACGGCGGCGGCCGGGTCGTCGGCGAGCACGCGCACGACCGCGCCGACCGGCACCGTCGGCAGGCGCTTCGCGAGGGCGATCACCGGCAGTGGACAGCGCTGCCCCAGACAGTCCAATACGTCGACCGGGGTGTCCGGGTTCACATGCCCACCTCCGCCCGCAGCGCGGCGACGATGCCGGGCAGTTCGGCGAGGAAACGTTCCACCTGGTCGGCGGTGGTGTCGCGGTGCAGCGACAGCCGGATGTTGCCGTGCGTCAGCACGCCCATCGCGGCCAGCACATGGCTCGGCCGCAGTGTGGAGGACGTGCACGCGGACCCGGACGACACCGCGAAGCCGCGCCGGTCGAGGGCGGTGAGCAGGGCTTCTCCGTCGACGTACAGGCAGGAGAAGGTGACGATGTGCGGCAGCCGGTCTGCCGGGTCGCCCACGATCTCCACGTCGGGAACCGTTGCCGCGACACCGGCTCGTACGTGGTCCACCAGCGCGGACAGGCGTTTTGATTCCTGTGCCGCGGTCTCGTGCACCGCGTGCAGCGAGGCGGCCGCCGCGAGGATCGCGGGCAGGTCGGGCGCGCCGGGGAAGCGGCCCGACTCCCGGTCGTCGGCCGGGTAGGGCGACACCCAGCGGGTTCCTTTGCGTACCACCAGCAGGCCGACCCCGGGTGGACCGCCCCATTTGCGGGCCGAGCCGGTCAGCAGGGACCAGCCGTCCGGCACCGGAACCCGGCCCAGCGACTGGGCGGCGTCGACATACAGCGGCACGCCCGCCGCGCGGCACGCGGCCGCCGCGGCGGCGACCGGCTGCACCGTGCCGACCTCGTGGCTCGCGCTGATCAGTGCGGCCAGCGCCGCCCCGGGCGCGGACACGGCCGAGGTCCAGGCGTCGAGGTCGACCCGGCCGAGCAGATCCACCGGCACCTCGGTTTCGGCGCCGCCGTCGCGTACGTGCCGCTCGCCGGCATGCAGCACGGCCGAGTGCTCGATCGCCGAGCGGACCAGGGTCGCGCCGGCGCGGCGGCGGCCGGCCAGCCCACCCAGGACGGCGGCGTGCGCGGCGGTGCTGCCGCTGCTGGTGAAGGTGACCTCGTCCGGGCGTACGCCCAGGACCTGCGCGAACGTGGCGCGGGCCGCGTCGAGCAGCAGGCGGGCCCGGCGGGCCTGGGTGTAGAGCTTGCCCGGGTCGGCCCAGCCGTCGTCGAGCGCGCCGAGCAGCGCCTCGCGTGCTGCGGGGTGCAGCGGCGTCGCCGTCGCCGCATCGAAATACGCGCCGCGCACGTCTTCGCCCTGATCGATTGGTCCGGCCTGCCGGGGATCTCCCACCCCTCGACGGTATCGTGATCTAGCGGTGACGGCAGTCGTCGCCGTCACCGATTCCCGCGGACACGCCGGATCACCGGGCCGACCCCAGGCCCGGCCGGGGCCCCGGGGTGAAGTACTCTGCGACCGTCGGTCACGCCCCTCACCGGTGCGTCCGAAGGTGGCGCTGCTAAGGGAGGCAGGAGCAGGTGGTCGCAACACGAGCCCGCAGGCGAGCCGTCGGCTTGAGCGCGATGGCGGTCATCACGGTGACCCTGCTCGCGGGGTGCAACGTCGGCGCGGCGTTCGATGGATTCGGCTGGCCCCAGGGCGGCATCACCCAGCAGTCCGAGCGGATGTACGACCTCTGGGTCGGTTCGGTCGTCGCGGCCTTCGCCGTGGGCTTCTTCGTCTGGGGTCTGATCTTCTGGTGCGTGGCGGCCTACCGCCGCAAGCGCGGTGACGCCGACCTGCCCACGCAGACGCGGTTCAACCTGCCGATCGAGATCCTGTACACGGTGCTGCCGTTCCTGGTGATCGCGGTGCTGTTCTACTACACCGCCGTCGTGCAGACCGACGTGAACAAGCTGACCAAGAACCCGGACGCCACCGTCGAGGTCGTCGCGTTCAAGTGGAACTGGCAGTTCAACTACCTCTCCAGCCCCGAGGTGGACGCCACGAAGGTGGAGAGCACGCCCGGCGACAGCAACTACATCCCGGTCGTGGTCGTCCCGGTCGGCAAGACCGTGCGCTTCGTCGAGCACAGCAACGACGTCATCCACTCGTTCTGGGTCCCGGAGCTGCTGTTCAAGCGCGACGTGTTCCCCGGCAACGTGATCAACCAGTTCGAAGTCAACATCACTCAGGTGGGCAGCTACGTCGGCCGGTGCGCCGAGCTGTGCGGCACGTACCACTCGATGATGAACTTCGAGCTGCGGGCTGTGACGCCGGAGAAGTACGCGCAGTTCGTGGCGGCGCTGAAGGCGGGCAAGAGCACTCCCGAGGCGCTGACCGCGATCGGCGAGACGCCCTACGCCACGACGACGACTCCGTTCCCGACCCTGCGCACCGCGAACTGAGGCTGGAGACATGAAGACCGAATACCGCATCTTCGTCGGCGTCGCGCTGTTCCTGATCGTCACCGCGGTGGTCTACGGCTGGTGGACGGACCTGTCCATGGGCGGGATCGAGTGGATCGGCACCACCGCGCTGGCGCTGTCGTTCCTGCTCTGCCTGATGTGCGGCGGCTACTTCTGGTTCGTCTCGCGCCGCATCGACCCGCGCCCGGAGGACCGGCTCGACGCCGAGATCGCCGACGGCGCCGGCGAGCTGGGCTTCTTCAGCCCGGGCAGCTACTGGCCGTTCGGCATCGCGATGTCGGCGCTGATCGCCTCGCTCGGGCTGGTGTTCTGGATGTGGTGGCTGATCGCGCTCGGCATCGTGTGCGTGCTGCTGTCCACCTCGGCGATGCTGTTCGAGTACTACACCGGCACCCGCCGTACTGCGGAGCACTGATCCTCCGCACCGAAAGCAAATGAAACCGGCCCCCTCCGATTCGGAGGGGGCCGGTTTCATTTCGTGAGTCCGCGCTACGGGGCGTACTTGGCAGCCGACGCGGCGGCGATCCAGCGTTCCAGGGCGGCGGCGGCCGCGCCGGAGTCGATGGCCTCGGCGGCGCGGCGCATGTTCGCGTGCAGCGCGTCGGTCAGCTCCTCGACCAGCGTGTCCGGGTCGGCGGTGCCCGCGCCCTTGACCGCCCAGTCGTGGGCGGTCAGCCCGGCCGCGGTGTTGACGAGCACGGCGTCGCGCACCGGTCCGGTCTCCCCGACGAGCAGGCGGCGCACGACGTCGGCGTTGAGCGACACGTCGCCGCCGCGCAGATCCCCGGGAGCGGAACGGGCCACGCCGAGATCGGCGGCGTCGATCGTGAGTGGGGTGACGCGCCCGCCACGAGCCACCCAGACGCGCGTGGGGGCGGCGGTGGTGAACTCGTCCAGGCCGTCCTCACCGCACAGCACCAGGACCGTGTCACCGCGGTCGGCGAACACCTGCGCCATGACGCCGGCCATCCGGACGTCGGCGCAGCCGATCGCGCCCGCGCGGGGCCGGGCGGGGTTGGTCAGCGGGCCGAGGAAGTTGAACGCGGTCGGCACGCCCAGCTCGCGGCGTACGCCGCCGGCGTGGCGCAGGCCCTGGTGGAACGTCGCGGCGAAGCAGAACGTGATGCCCGCCTCCTCGGCGACCGCGGCCACCTGCTCCGGGCTGAGGTCCAGCGGGATGCCGAGGAACTCCAGCACGTCCGCGGTGCCGCAGGAGGAGGAGGCGGCCCGGTTGCCGTGCTTGACCACACGCGCGCCGGCGCCGGCGGCCACGATCGCCGACATCGTCGAGATGTTGACGGTGTGCGCCTGGTCGCCGCCGGTGCCGACCACGTCGAGGGTGGCCGTGCGCTGCTCGTCGGTCTGCGGCAGCGGGGCCGCGTTCGCCAGCATCGTGGCGACCAGACCCGACACCTCGCCGGCGGTCTCGCCCTTGGCCCGCAGCAGCAGTGCGAACCCGGCGATCTGCGCCGGTGTCGCCACGCCCGACATGATCTCGCCCATCGCCCAGGCCGTGTCGTCCGGCGTGAGCTCCTCGCGGCGCAGCAGCGCGCCGAGCAGGTGGGGCCAGGTGTTCCGGTCGCCCATCGGGCCTCCAGGGGTGAAGGGCGTGGCGCGCGGTGCTCGGGTCAGGCGGCCACGGTCTCGTCGTGCAGCAGGTTGGAGATGACCTTCGCGGTCTCGATCGGGTCGAGCGGGTGCACCAGCGTCGCATCGACGCGGGCGTACGCCGCCAGCCAGCGGTCGGCCGAGCGGGCGATGACGACAACGCAGGGCGGGCACTCGTCGATCTCGTCCTTGAGCTGACGCGCCACGCCCAGGCCACCGCCCGGGGTCGCCTCGCCGTCCAGCACCAGCAGATCGATCTCGTAGTCGTCCACCAGCTTGACGCACTCGGCGTAGGTGGACGCCTCGACGAACTCGACATCGAGGTCGGGTGCCGGGTGCTCGCCGATGGCCAGCCGCATCCGGTCGCGAACCTGCGGGTCGTCGCTGTAGAGCAGGACGGTCTTGGTACTCATGCGCTCATCCTAAGCGGTGAAGTGATCTCGTGGTCGTGCGGTGCGCCGTCCGCGTCGACCTGCGCCGACCCGGCCGCTGTGGCGGCCTCCGCGGCGGCCTGTGCGGCCTCCTCGCGGTCGAGCTGGCGGTCGATGCGGGCGGCCTCCTGGCGGGACTGCTTGATCCACTGGACGACGAGGACCGCGAGCATGGTGACCGAGACCAGCTCACCGCCGGCCCAGAGCACGCCGCCGGCGGTCACCTGGTCGGCCCAGGGGTCCATCCAGGACAGGTTCAGCGACGGATACCAGTCGCCGCCGAGGAGGGTCTTCTGCTGCATGATGGTGAGCCCGAGCACGGTGTGAAACGGGACACTCAACAGCATCAGCAGCGCGCGGGCCGGATACGGCCAGCGTCCCGGCAGCGGGTCACGGCCCAGCAGGGGCCAGAAGAACAGGCAGCCGGTGGCGATGAAGTGCGCGTGCATGACCTCGTGCAGCCACTCGTGGCGCAGCGTCTGCTCGTACAGGCTGGTGAAATACAACGCGAACGGGTTCGCCACGAAGATGCCGAACGCGACCAGCGGGAACGCCAGCACCGCGGCGACCTTGCTGTGCAGCACCGCCAGCAGCGTGCGGCGCGGCCGGGCGGGCAGCGTGCGCAGGGCCAGCGTGACCGGCGCGCCCAGCGCCAGGAAGATCGGCGCGACCATGGACAACGCCATGTGCTGGAGCATGTGCACCGACAGCAGCGTGGTGTCGTATCCGCCGACGCCGCTCACCGTGACCAGGGCCAGCGTGCCCAGGCCGGGGCCGAGGAAGGCGACGGTGCGCCCCACCGGCCACCGGTCGCCGCGCATCCGCAGCCGGTGCGTGCCGTAGAGATAAAGCGCACCCGCCAGCAGCAGACCGACCGCGAGCCAGGAGTCGAGCCGCGCACCGGTCACCAGTGTCGCCACGGTGAACGGGGGAGTCTCGGCGGTCAAGGTCGCAACATTCGAGGTCAACGCGATGAAATGATCGACAGGCGGCACCACCCGAGGCTAGACCGTGCTCGTCGCGGGAGGTCCGGCGGGTCACGACACGCCGCCAACCAGGCACCCCGACGCTCGCCGATGCAGGTAGGGGGCAATAATGACCGCGTGACTGCCGCCTCAGCCATCGACAAGAGCAGGATCCACTCCCTGACCAGGCCCAACATGGTCAGCGTCGGGACGATCGTGTGGCTCTCCAGCGAACTCATGTTCTTCGCGGCGCTTTTCGCGATGTTCTTCGCGATCCGCGCCGCGGACTACGACCAGTGGATCCAGCACTCCCACGTGCTCAACCTCCCGTACGCGGTGTTCTTCACGACGATCCTGGTGCTGTCCTCCATCACCTGTCAGATCGGCGTGCTGCGCGCGGAGCGGGGTGACGTGTACGGGCTGCGGCTCTGGTTCACCATCACGTTCCTGATGGGCCTGACGTTCGTGCTCGGCCAGGTGAACGAGTACCGCGTGCTGGTCAGCGAGGGCATCAAGATCAACGCCGACGGGTTCGGCTCGATGTTCTACCTGACCACGGGCTTCCACGGCCTGCACGTGACAGGCGGTCTGATCGCCTTCATCATCTACATGATCCGCACCACCATGGGTCGGTTCACGCCGGCGCAGGCAACCTCGGCGATCGTGGTGTCGTACTACTGGCACTTCGTCGACGTGGTCTGGGTCGGCCTCTTCTTCATGATCTACCTGCTGGAGCGGATGTGAGCTCGGCTATGACACCAGACACCCCACGCCTGGCGGCGGGTGCGCCCAAGCAGCGCAGCCGGGTACGCCGGCGGCTGAACTCGGCGCTGCGCATGTTCGCCGCGCTGGTCTTCGCGGGCGGCATCTACGCGATCGTCGCGCCCGGCGGAGCCCAGGGCGCCGCCCCGCTCACCCCGGCCGCCGAGGCCGGCAAGGCGCTGTACGACGTGAGCTGCATCTCCTGCCACGGCGCGAACGCGCAGGGCGTCGAGGGACGCGGACCGAGCCTGATCGGCGTCGGCTCGGCGGCCGTGGAGTTCCAGGTGGAGACGGGCCGCATGCCGGCCGCCCGCCAGGAGGCCCAGGCGGAGCGCAAGGACCCGATGTTCACCAACGACCAGGCCCGGCAGCTCGGCGCCTTCATCCAGGAGCTGGGCGGCGGCCCGCAGCTCCCGGAGGGCGAGGACTTCGCGTCGAAGGGCGACATCGCCCGCGGTGGTGAGCTGTACCGGATCAACTGCTCGTCCTGCCACGCCTTCTCCGGCGGCGGCGGCGCGCTGTCCAGCGGCAAGTTCGCGCCGACCCTGGAGCCGGCCACCGACCGGCAGATCTACGCGGCGATGCTGACCGGCCCGCAGAACATGCCGGTCTTCGGTGACAACGAACTGACGCCGCAGGACAAGTTCGACATCATCGCCTACGTGCAGAACCTGAAGAGCGACAGCGACCCGGGTGGCTGGGGCCTGGGCCGTTTCGGCCCCGTGACCGAGGGTCTGGCGATCTTCCTGGTCGGCGTCGTGGCACTGGTCTTCGCAGCGCTGTGGATTGCGGGTAAGTCATGAGTGACACGAACACCCAGGTGCGCGACGCCGCGGGCGTCGACCTGGACAACCCGAACCTGACCCGGTTCGACATCGTGCGCGAGGGTGCGCGGCGCGACGGCGTGGAGATCGTCCACTACGAGGCGCAGTACCCGCCGGGCTCGAAGGGCGAGCGGCGCATGACCCGCATCGTCGCCTTCTTCTTCCTGCTCACCGGCATCATGTCGACCCTGTTCGTCATCGCCTTCATCTGGTGGCCGTGGGAGTACGAGCTGGGCCCGCACGCCAGCAAGTACTACACCCCGGTCCTCGGCCTGACCCTGGGCCTGGCCCTGGTCGGCGTCGGCCTGGGCATCCTCACCTGGGGCAAGAAGCTGCTCCCGCACGAGATCGCGATCCAGGAGCGGCACGACGGCCCGTCGGCGCCGGAGGAGCAGAAGCTCACCGGCAACACGCTGCAGTTCGTCGGCGAGGAGATGGGCCTGGGCCGGCGGCCGGTCCTGAAGTGGTCGCTGCTGGGCCTGGCCCCGCTGGGCCTGGCGGCCGCGGCGGTGCCGATCGGCGCGCTGATCAAGGACCCGCACCACCCGGACATCCTGTTCAAGACGGGCTTCGCCGGCGCGACGCCGCAGAACCCGATCCGGCTGATGCACGACGACGGCACGCTGGTGCGGCCGGAGCACGTGAGCACCGGCGGCCAGATCACGGTGTTCCCGAACATCCCGGGCGGGGCCAGCAACCACCACGCCGACTCGCCGACGCTGCTGATCCACCTGCGGGAGGACGACGCGGCGAAGCTGAACGGCCAGCTGTACACGATCAACCAGGGCAGCACCTGGAGCAGCTTCGTGGCGTACTCGAAGATCTGCACCCACGCGGGTTGCCCGGCGAGCCTGTACGAGCAGCAGACCAACCGCCTGCTCTGCCCGTGCCACCAGTCCCAGTTCCTCATCACCGACAACGCCCGGCCGATCTTCGGCCCGGCGACGCGGTCCCTGCCCATGCTGCCCATCAGCGTGGACAAGGAGGGCTACCTCGTGGCCACCGGCGACTACAAGGTGCCGGTCGGGCCGGCGTTCTGGGAGAAGGACTGACCATGAAGCGTCGCAAGGTTGACCTCAAAGCCCTCCCGGGCAAGACCGCCCAGGAGGTGGACACCCGGCTGCCCGTCGCCACCCCGCTGCGCGGCATGCTCAACAAGGTGTTCCCCGACCACTGGTCGTTCCTGCTGGGCGAGATCGCGCTGTTCTCGTTCATCATCCTGCTGCTGACCGGCACGTTCCTCGCGCTGTTCTTCGAGCCCTCGCTGCAGGAGGTGCACTACAACGGCTCGTACCTGCCGCTGCAGGGCGTGCAGATGTCGCGGGCGTACGAGACGGCGCTGGACCTGTCGTTCGACGTGCGCGGCGGCCTGATCATGCGCCAGATGCACCACTGGGCGGCGCTGCTGTTCATGGCCGCGATCGTGGTGCACATGTTCCGGATCTTCATGACCGGCGCGTTCCGCAAGCCGCGCGAGCTCAACTGGATCATCGGTCTGAGCATGTTCTGGCTGGGCTTCACCGAGGGCTTCGCCGGCTACTCGCTGCCCGACGACGCGCTGTCCGGCACCGGCCTGCGCATCGCCTCGGCGATCATGCTGTCCATCCCGGTGATCGGCTCCTGGGTGACGACGTCGCTGTTCGGCGGCGAGTTCCCCGGCGAGATCATCCTGTCCCGCCTGTACATCCTGCACGTCTTCCTGCTGCCGCTGATCCTGCTCGCGCTGGTCAGCATCCACCTGGGCCTCGTCTTCATCCAGAAGCACACCCAGTGGCCGGGGCCGGGCCGGACGAACAACAACGTGGTCGGCGAGCGCTTCGTGCCGCGATACACGATCAAGCAGGCCGGCTTCTTCATGCTCGTCTTCGCGGTCATCGCGCTGATGGGCGGCCTCTTCCAGATCAACCCGATCTGGCTGTTCGGCCCGTACGAAGCCGCGGTGGTCTCCGCGGGCAGCCAGCCCGACTGGTACGTCATGTTCCTCGACGGCTCGACCCGTCTGATGCCCGCCTGGGACATCAGATTCCTCGGGTACAACATCCCACCGCTGTTCTGGCCGACCGTGGTGCTTCCGGGCATCCTGACGGTGCTGCCGATGGCGTATCCGTGGATCGAGGCGCGCTGGAAGAAGGACAAGGCCTCGCACAACCTGCTCCAGCGTCCGCGTGATGTGCCGGACCGCACCGGTCTGGCCGCCATGGCGCTGGCGTTCTACCTGGTGCTGACGATCTCCGGCGGCAACGACATCGTCGCCGACAAGTTCCACATCAGCCTGAACGCGATGACCTGGGCCGGCCGTATCGGCCTGCTGATCCTGCCGCCGCTGGCGTACTACTTCGCCCGCCGCCTCGCGCTGGGTCTGCAGCAGCACGATCGCGAGGTGCTGGCGCACGGCGTCGAGACCGGCATCATCAAGCGGCTGCCGGACGGGCGCTTCGTCGAGGTGCACCAGCCGCTGGCCGCGCCGGACGAGCACGGCCACACCGACCTGCCGTACGTCGGCTGGACGGTGCCGAAGAAGATGAACCGCCTCGGCGCGCTGGGTCCGGCCGTCCGCGGCTTCTTCCGGCCGATCGAGCAGCCGGCTCCGCCGCAGCAGGAGGAGCAGCCGCGCGAGGAGATCACGAGCGGCAAGAGCTGATCCGGCAACGGTTCCGCACGGTGCGAGGGCGTCCACCCGAGGTGGGCGCCCTCCGCCGTTTCCGTGCCCGGGTGGGCACCGTCACCAGGTCGTGACGCCGCCGGCCACAGATCTTGGGGGACGGCCATGGCATAGTCGTGGCGTTTCAGACGTCGGCGCGCGGTTCGTTCCAGGAGGCAATCACATGATCACAGCAGGTCACGCGGGCAAGCGCGACCCGCGGACCGCACCGGCGGCACCCCGGCCCGTCGCGGCCACGGGCCTGGCCCGGCACGCCGTCTTCAACGGGCAGTGGACCCTGGGCTGCTGCGCGACGGTGCACACCGGTCCGGGCTGCCGGCCGATGTCGCTGATGCCCAACCGGTAGCCCGCACGGGCCCGTGCACGCGGCTCGGCGGCATGGTCGCCCCCGCGTCGTAGTCTTCCCCTCAGGACGGCGGGCAGGGGGAGCGGCGAATGCAGGACGCGCTGGCGGCGATGCAGGCACTGGCGACGGCCGAGGGCCGGGCCGATCCCTACCCGCACTACGAGCGGCTGCGCGCGGCGGGTCCGGTGGCGCTGCTGGGCGACGGGTTCGCGGTCGTCACCGGGTACGCCGAAGTCGATCAGGTGCTGCGGGACGCCTCGTTCCGGGTCACCGACGCCGTCGTGCTGGACCGGGCGATGCCCGGCTGGCGCACCGTCGCCTCCTGGCAGTGGCTGAGCCGCACCATGCTCTGGCAGAACGCCCCCGACCACACCCGGCTGCGTCGGCTGGCCGGCTCGGCGTTCACCGCCCGCCGGGTCGCGGCGCTGCGCGCGGACGTCACCGCGCTGGCCGAGGAGCTCGTCGAGCCGATCGCGGCGGCGGGCGGGCCGGTGGACTTCATGGACGAGGTGGCGTACCCGCTGCCCGTGTCGGTGATCTGCGCCCTGCTCGGGGTGCCGGTCGCCGACCGGGACTGGTTTCGGCCGCGGGCGCATGACCTGACGCTGGCCCTGGAGGTGTTCGCCGGCGACCCGCAGGAGCTGGCCCTCGCCGACGCGGCGAGCGACGAGCTGGCCGAGTACTTCGTCGACCTGCTGGCGCGGCGGCAGCGCGAACCCGGCGACGACATGATCAGTGACCTGCTCGCCGCGGGCGCGGACGGCCGGATCGGCGGGGCGGAACTCGTCTCACACCTGGTGCTGCTGCTGGTCGCGGGCTTCGAGACGACGACCAACCTGCTCGGCAACGGCCTGGCCATGCTGCTCGACCGGCCGGAGCAGCTGGCCCGGCTGCGTGCGGACCCGTCGCTGTCCCCGGCGTACATCGAGGAGATGTTGCGGCTCGACCCGCCCGTGCAGGTGACCTCTCGGTACGCCGGGCAGGACGCCGAGCTGGCCGGGGTGGCGCTGCCCGCGGGCACGGAGGTGCTGCTGGTGCTCGCCGCAGCGGGCCGCGACCCGCGCCGCTTCGCCGCGCCGGCCGACTTCCTGCCCGACCGCCCGTCCGTGCCGTCGCTGTCCTTCGGCGCGGGCGCGCACTACTGCCTCGGCGCGCCATTGGCCCGGCTGGAGGCCCAGATCGCCTTCCCCATGCTCCTGGAGAAGCTGCCCCACCTGCGCTCGGCAGGCGTCCCGACCCGCCGCGACCGCCTCGGCTTCCGCGGCTACGCCACCCTGCCCATCACGGCCTGACGGTCCAGCGCCGCGCGGGGCGGGGTCCGGGGTGGTCAGTGGCGGATCGGGAGCCAGGCGGTGATGCGGGGAGCCAGGGCCGCGCCGGCCTTGACCCACTTGAAGTGGTCCAGGGGCGCGGCCGCGTCGGCGGTGGTGAGGTGGTCGCGGTGGACCTTCGCGCCGGTCAGGGCGGCGACCAGGTGATCGGTGGTCTCCGGCGGGGTGTACTGGTCGTCGTCCACGCTGATCGCGAGCACCGGCAGGTCCACCCGGGACAGCCCCGCTGACGCGCCCAGGTGGGCGGGGAACTCGCCGTGGCGGGCGGTGTGCGCCCAGTCCCGGATGACACCGCGGGCCTGGCGGCCGCCGAAGCCCCAGCCGGGCCAGACCCGCAGGACGGCGGAGACGGCGTTGACGAACTGCGTCATGGCGAGCACGCCCAGCCGCTGCCGGGGGTAGGTCCGCCAGTACGGCAGCCCGACCGCGATCAGGACCAACCCGTCGACGCTGTGGCCCGTGCCGCGGGCGGCCTCGCGGGCCAGGTGCAGCACGCAGATCTGCCCGCCGAGGGAGTGTCCGAGCAGGATGGTGCGCCGTCCGGCGCGGTGCTCCGCGAGGGCCGTCAGGACCGCGGGGACGTCGTCGGCGAGTTCGGTGTAGCCGTAGCGGCTGTCCCGGCCGGGGCGGGGGGCGCTGTTGCCGGTGCCGCGCAGGTCGGCCACCGCGACGCCGAGGCCGGCCGCGTTGAGGGAGTGCGCGAACCGGGTGTAGTAACCGGCGGGCACGCCCATCGCGGGGAAGACGACGACCAGGGGAGCGTCGGGGTCCTGCGCGGGGTGGAGCTGTACGCCGATCCGGTCGCTGCCACGGTCCACGGTGAGCTGCATGGCAGCAGCCTAGACCGCGAGGTTACTCACAAGTAAGCACCGCGAGGTGTGACGCGGGCCGCTCGACGGGGTCACACTCGCACCGCTCAGAAGCCGATGGCGAACGCCTGTTCCAGGTCGTGCCGGGAGTACGAGCGGAACGCGATGTGCGTGTCGGTGTTCAGCACGCCCGGCACCTTCGAGATGCCGCCCGCGATGACCTCGGCGATGTGGTCGAACTCGCGCACCCGCACGATGGCGATCAGGTCCACGCCGCCCGCGACGGAGTACACCTCGCTGACGCCTTCCAGGTTGGCCAGCTCCTCGGCGACCTCCGGGATCGCGTCGGTCGCGCAGTCGATGAGAACGATCGCTGTGATCACCGTGGGCTCCTCACGCCGTGCGTCTGTCGATCATGAAGTTGTGGCCGCGACACGCCGCCGAGCCGTGCCATAAGTTCATGATCACTGTACCGGGTGTGGCGCGGGGACGGTGAGATCGGAGCCGACTCGGATCACGCGATGCAGGTTCTCGTGGGGGGCGACGGTGGCGCCGGGCCACAGGACGCAGTCGCGGACGGTGCCGTGCACGCGGGAGCCGGCGCCGAGCACGCTGCCGTGCGCCTCGCCGGTGACCTGCACGTCGTCGCCGAACAGGTTGCCGCCGCCGGCGGCGTCCAGGTTGGCGTCCAGGTAGTCGGCGGGGGTGCCGCAGTCGAGGTAGCGGCCGGGCAGGGGGATCACGTCCAGGCGTCCGGCCTGCTCGGCCGGCCGCCAGGTGGTGCGCACCAGCTCGCGCGGCTTGTCGGGCAGGGCCGCGGCGTCGGCGGCGGGCAGCAGCGACGCGCCCGCGAAGTTGTAGCCGCCGAACGGGTCGGGCAGCCCGGCCTTGACGCCGTGCATCCGGACCCGCTCGCCGTCCCACCCGGACAGCAGCGCGGCCAGGTCCTCGGGAGCGTCGGCGACCACGTACGCGTCGGCGTTGAGGACCAGCACCGCCCGCCCGTCGATCCAGCCGTGCAGGTTGCCCAGCGCCCCGGCGGTGCCCAGCGGCTCCGGCTCGAACGACAGCCGCACCCGGCCGTCGACGTGCTCGGCGATCTGCCCGGCCAGCCAGTGCGTGTTGACCGCGACCCGGTCCGGCCCGGTCAGCCCGACCTCGGCCAGCCGGTCGAGGGTGCGGTCCAGCAGCGTCTGGTTGCCGACCGGCACCAGGGCCTTGGGCCGCAGCATGGTCAGCGGGCGCAGCCGCGTGCCCAGGCCCGCGGCGAGCACCACGGCGCAGACGTCGTCGGGGGCTCTCACCGGGCCACGTCCATGTTGTCGCGCAGGTGCGCCTCCGGGCCGATGCCATAGTGGCCGAGCAGCCGGGCCGTCGCCGGGGTCACCACCGGCAGCTCGTCGACGGCGTGCCAGCGGGCCTCCCACACCTCGGCCCCGTCCACGCTGAGCGGGGTGCGGGCGGCGGGCACCCGGGCGGTGAAGACCATGTCCACCCAGTGCCCGCGGTGGTGCACCACCGCGTTCGGGATCGCCGGGCTGACCTGGTCGATGGTGAGCCGGATGCCGGTCTCCTCGGCCGCCTCCCGGCATGCCCCGACGATCGGGGGCTCCCGCCGCTCCAGCAGCCCGGCGGGCAGCGTCCAGCCGCGTCCCGGGGGCTGGCGCAGCAGCAGGATGCGCTCGGGCCCGGCAGCCTCGCTGTCGAAGATGAGCACCACCGAGCCCACCGAATAACGCGCGGTCACCAGCTTCACCATGCGGCTGCGCCAGCGCGGCGGGATCCGGTAGAAGACGCCGTAGCCGAAGGAGACGAGCTTCGTGCCCAGCGGCGAGCGCCGGTTCACCCGCGTGCCCGGGTTCGCGCTGGGGGATTCGCCGGTTCGCTCCTCGTTCTTCACCTTGCCAGGCTAGTCGACGAGCGCCGCGGCGGCGTGTCAGCGGCTTCGCGACGCGGAGGGACGACGTTCACCGGGGGCGTGCGGGCCGCCTCGTTCTGGTTGTCGACGCTGGCGATGAGCTGGTCGACGATGGTGTCCGCGGACACCCGGTGCTCGGCGACGGCGATCAGCAGCGTGTCGAGGTCGGGGTAGTCCAGTGCCTGGGCGAGGCTGATCAGGCGCTGCTCGTCGGCCAGGGCCCGGTCCCGCCGGCGCAGCGCCAGCCCGATCGCGGCCCGGCCCAGTTGCAGCCGGTCGCTGACGGTGCCCGCGGCGACCTCGGGCTCGGTGAAGCGGCGGCTCAGCCGCAGCCGCGCGTTCGGCGACTTGACGAACTCCAGCCACTCCCGGCGCGGGCCGGGATGGTTGCGTGCCCGGCTGACCAGGATGTCCACCACATCGCCGTCGGTCAGCGCCGCGTTGAGCGGGGTCAGCACGCCGTTCACGGTCGCCGCTACGCAACGGTCGCCGGTGCGGGTGCCCAGCTCGTACGCCACGTCGACCGGGCTCGCGCCCGCGGGCAGCAGCAGCTGGCGTCCCCAGGCGAAGACCTGGATCTGCTGCTCGGCCAGGTCGCAGCGCAGCGTCTCGACGAACTGCACCGCGTCCGGGGCGGCCTGCTCCAGGTCCAGCGCGCGGCGCAGCCAGGCGTGCTCGCCGTGCTGGCGGGGCGGCGGCACCACCTCGCGGGGCGCGGTGCGCACCGGGTTGAAGATGCTCAGCGCCGTGCTGCGCCGCGACTGGCGGGCCGGATAGCGGAACGGGGCGACCACGCCGTACTCCACCGCGCGGTGCATCTGCTCGGTGCGGATGAGCACCTCGACCATCTGGTCGCCGGGGCCCAGCACCGTGGTGTGCAGCGAGCGGTAGAGGTTGTTCTTGGGCGCGGCGATGAAGTCCTTGAACCGGCCGGGGATGGGCTTCCACTGCTGGTGCACCGCGCACAGGGCGGCGTAGCAGTCGGGGTCGTCGCCGTCGAGGATCACCACGATGCGGGGCAGGTCCATCGGGACCGGGCTGCCCGCCTGCTGGGTGTCCTTCCAGATCGAGTAGTAGTGCCGGGGGCGGGGCTTGACCCGGCCGTCGAGCTTCTCCCGGCGCAGCGCGCCCCGGCCCAGGGTGACCAGGTTCTGCACGTAGTCGTTCCAGTCCGGCCGGTTGGACACCATGCCGTCGATGCGCTCGTATTCCTCCGGGTCGAGGAAGAGCAGCACCTTGTCTTCCAGCTCGCGCTTGAGCGCCTGGATGCCGAGCCGGTCGCACAGCGGCACCAGCACCTCGCGGGTCGCGCCGGCGATGCGGGCGCGGGAGGCCGCCGATCGGGCGTCGAGGGTCTGCATGTTGTGCAGCCGGTCGGCGAGCTTGATGACGAGCACCCGGATGTCCTGCCCCGCGGCGACGATCATCTTGCGGATGGTCTCGGCCTCCGCGCGTGCGCCGAAGTGCGCCTTGTCGAACTTGGTGACCCCGTCGACCAGGTGCGCGACGTCCGGGCCGAAGTCCGCGCGCAGCTGCGCCAAGGTGTAGCTGGTGTCCTCGACCGTGTCGTGCAGCAGCGCCGCGGCCAGGGTCGTGCCGTCCATGCCCAGGTGGGCCAGGATCTCCGCGACGGCCAGCGGGTGCGTGATGTACGGGTCGCCGCTCTTGCGCATCTGGCCGCGGTGCATACGCTCGGCGACCAGGTAGGCGCGGCGCAGCAGGGCGACGTCGGAGCCGGAGTGCACCTGGTGGTGCGCCTTGATCAGTGCGGTGACCGGATCGGCGGGGGCCGGGGCCCGCTCGCGCATGTTCGGCCAGCTGAGCATCGCCCGCAGCCGGGTGGTGAGCATGCTCTCCCCGGCCCGGCCGGTCACCGGAATCCCCGTCGCCACCGTGGCGGCTTCCGCGTCCACTGAGGACACCCCCCTCACCGCGTGGAGGTGGAGCGTCGCGCGGCGCGTACGAGGCCTCGACGCCCCGTCACGACTGCCCACTTCCGAGAGATCTCTGGATATCGCTCCATAGCCTAGTAACGAACGTCGTGGCCGAATGGTCAAGACCTTTCATGCGTTCGGTCAAGTAATGGCCGAACGGGTATGCCGACACTGACTCCGCGGGGGCTAGCGGCTCGCCTGGAGGAGCATCTTCCAGCGGGCCGCGCCGCGGGCCGGGGAGGCCCAGCCGGAAGTGGCCTCGACCAGGCGTGTCTCCGGCCGTTCCAGCCAGTCGAGGATGCGTTCGGTCTCCTCCGGGGTAGCCGCCGGGGTCGGGCCGGGCGCGGCGAGCACGGTCTCGGCGGTCGGCCGCAGCACGTCGAGCGTCCGTCGGGGGTGGACACCCGGCTCAGCGGTCGCCGCGGCGGCCAGCCGCCCCCGGCGCACGATCGCGATCTCCCACGCGTTGCGCTCGGTGCGCCGCGCGGCGATCAGCTCCTCGATCGAGGTGAGCGCGGCCAGGCGCTGCATGCGCACCGCCGCGCGCAGGAAAGCGGCGAGCCGGTCACGCACCGCCGCCGCGTCCTCGTAGCGCTGGGCGTCCGACAGCTTGCGGATGCGGGCCAGCAGCGGGTCCACCACGGCGTCCGGGTCGCCGTCGAACGCGGCCCGCAGCGGCGCGGCGGCCTGGGCGTCGTACTCCTCGACGCTGATGGAGAGCTGGCAGGGGGCCGGGCACTTGCCCAGTTCGGCGAGCGCGCAGGCGGGGGAGGCCTTGCGGGGCGACAGCTTCGGCGTGCACTGCCGCAGCGGCAGCGCCTCGTGGATCGCGTCCACGGCCGCCTGGGCGGCCGCCCGCCCGGCGAACGGCCCGAGATAGGACGCGCCGTCGGCGGTCAGCTGCCGGACCACGGACAGCCGGGGGAAGGCCTCCGCGGTCAGCTTCAGCCACTGCACCCGCTCCGGGTGCTTGGAGCGCCGGTTGTACGGCGGCGCGTGCGCCGCGATCAGCCGCAGCTCGCGCACCTGTGCCTCCAGGGCGTGGGCGCACTCGACGGCGTCCACCCGCACCGCCGCGCCCAGCATCTCCTTGATCCGGGCCCGGCGCTCGGCGGCGGTGAAGTAGCTGCGCACCCGGGTCGCGATGTCGTTGGAGGTGCCGACGTACAGCGGGCGGTCGTCGGCGGCCCGGAACAGGTAGACCCCGGGCGCGTGCGGCAGGTTCTCGGCCAGGTGCTTCTTGGCCCGCTGCACCGGCGCGACCGCCTTGACGAACTCGATGGTGTCGCCGAGCGTGTGCACCTTGTGCCCGCCGAGCCGGGCGATCAGCGCGTGCAGCACCCCGACGGTGGCGCGTGCGTCGGCCATGGCCCGGTGGTTGGGCTGGTCGCCGACCCGGAAGTACGCCGCGAGGGTGCCCAGCTTGTTGTTGGGCACCTCGTCGCGCAGCAGCACCCGCCGGGCCAGCGCCACGGTGTCCACGATCCGCGGATTCGGCCAGCGGTAGCCGTGCGCCGCGCACGCCGCCTTGAGGAAACCGGTGTCGTACGGCGCGTTGTGCGCGACCAGGACCGCGCCGGACAGGAACTCCAGCAGCGAGGGCAGCACCGCCTCGATCGGCGGGGCCTCGATCGTCATCGCGGTGGTGATGCCGGTCAGCACGGTGATGAACGGCGGGATCGGCACCCCGGGGTTGATCAGCGTGCCGAACGAGCCGAGCTCCTCACCGCCGCGCACCTTGACCGCGCCGATCTCGGTGATGCCCGCGCCGTCCGGCGCGCCGCCGGTGGTCTCCAGGTCGAGCACCACGAAGGTGGTGTGCCGCAGGTCGAGCTGCAGCGGATCGGCCAGCATGCCGTCGAGGGTCGGCTGTTCGAATCGGTCACCGGGCGCGGCGGGGCGCGCGGACGGCAGCTGGGACGGGGACGGCACAGACCGGACGCTAAACGTCCGGTACGACATGGGTGGTCGGCGCGGACGCCGAGCCGCGAACCTGAGCGACAAGATCGGTAAGTCGGTGGAACACTAGGACCATGTCAGCCGCTGAACTTTCGTTCGACGCCTCCTCCGGGGACCCGGTGGGGGCGGCTGACTTCGTGCCCGAGCCCATCCTGCCCGAGCCGGTCCGCCAGCGGGTGATCGCGCTGGCCGCGGCAGTGCTGACCGCACTGCCCAACGACGAGATGCCCGTCGCGCTACGCAAGGTCGCCAAATTCGCGCCCAACCGCCGGGCCCGGCTGGGCGGCGCGGCGATCGCGGCGCAGCTCACCGCCGACGCGGTGTTCCGGCAGCGGATCAGCGGCCGGGTGCTGGCCGACGCGGGCGAGCTGGGCGCGGCGGTGCTCGGCGGCATGGCCCCGGCCGCCGCCGACCCGATCGACGTCGCCGCCCTGGCCTACCTGGCCCGCCCCGAGGGCTGGCGCGACCTGCTCGACGCCGCCGGGCAGGCGGTCACCGCCGAGGCGGAGAGCACGGCCGTCGCCGAGCACATCCGCGACGCCGAGACCCGGGCCGCGCGCGCCGAGCACGACCGGGCGGTCGCCCGGGTCGAGGCCGACAAGCTGCGCGACGAGCTGGCCCGGGTGCGCGACGAGCTGAACCAGGTGCGTGAGGAGGCTCGCGCGAGCGGCAAGGCGCTGCGCGAGACGCAAGCCCAGCTCAAGCGGGCCAACGAGCTGCTGGCCATCGAGAAGGGCCGGGCCGCCAAGGGGCACGGCGACCACGAGGCCGAGCTGCGCCGGCTGCGCGCGAAACTGGCCGACGCCGAGGCGGTGGCGGGCGACGCGCGCCAGGCCGCCCGCGAGAGCCGGGCCGTCGACGAGGCGCGGCTGTGGCTGCTGCTGGAGACCATCGGGCAGGCCGCTGCCGGACTGCGCCGGGAACTGGCGCTGGACCCGGCGAAGGTGCTGCCGGGCGACACCGTGGCCGCGGCGTACGCCGACATGGCCGGCGCGCCCACCGCGGCGAACCGGGCCCAGGACGCCGACGACCCGGCCCGGCTGGCCCAGCTGCTCGCCCTGCCCAAGGCGCACCTGGTGGTCGACGGCTACAACGTGACCAAACGTGGCTTCGCGGAGATGTCGCTGGAGCAGCAGCGCAACCGCCTCGTCACCGGCCTGGGCGGGGTCGCCGCGCAGACCGGCGCCGAGGTCACCGTCGTCTTCGACGGGGCCGAGCGGGTGCATGGCCTGCCCGCCCCGCCGCGCGGGGTGCGGGTGCTGTTCTCGCGCAAGGGCGAGACCGCCGACGAGGTGATCCGCCGCCTGGTCCGGGCCGAGCCCTCGGGCCGCCCCATCGTCGTGGTCTCCTCCGACCGCGAGGTCGCCGACGGCGTACGCCGCCACGGCGCGTACCCGATGAACTCCGAATCCCTGGTCCGCCGCCTCACCCGCAGCTGAACCGGCCATCATGCCCGGCCGGGCTTAGGATCGGGCGATGACGGTGCGGGGCTGGGCCTGGCTGACGTTGCTCGTCCTATGTGCCGCGCTGGCGGTGGCCGTGGCGGTGCTGGTGCCGTGGCACCGGCCGCCCGCGCCCCGGGCCGATCAGCTCGCCGCGCTCGCCGAGCTGCCCGCCGACCGCGTTGCCAAGGCCCGCGAGCTGCGCGGCGAGCTGCGCTGGATCACCTACCCGGCGATGCTGATCGGGCTGGCGGCGGCGCTCGTGCTGGGGTTGACGCCGCTCGGCTCCTGGCTGGTGGGGCTGGTCCCCGGGCCGTGGATCGCCAAGGTGCTCGGCGGCGGGCTGCTCGTGCTGCTGGTCGCGGATCTGATCACGCTGCCGTTCGCCGCGTGGCGGCACACCGTGGCGGTGCGCTACGGGCTGTCCACCCAGGGCTGGGGCGGCTGGGCCGTCGACCTGCTCAAGGGGTACGCCGTCGCGGCGGTGCTCGGGGCGATCGCGCTGCTCGGCTTCTACACCCTGACCCGGTTCCTGCCGAACTGGTGGTGGGCCGTCGGGGCGGTCGGCGCGGCGGTGCTGGTGGTGCTGCTCAGTTTCGTGTTCCCGGTGCTGGTCGAGCCGGTGTTCAACAAGTTCACGCCGATGGCCGACGGGCCGCTGCGCACCGAGCTGATGGAGCTGGCCCAGCGCGACGGCGTGCCGGTGCGCGACGTGCTGGTCGCCGACGCGTCCCGGCGCACCACCGCGCTCAACGCGTACGTCAGCGGCATCGGCCCGACCCGGCGCATCGTGGTCTACGACACGCTGCTGCGGGAGGCCCCGCAGTCGGAGGTGGTCGCCGTCGCCGCGCACGAGCTGGGGCACGCCAAACGCGGGGACGTGGTGATCGGCACGGTCATCGGCGCGCTCGGCGCGGCGATCTTCGTGGTCGGCCTGTACCTGCTGGGGGCGTGGACATGGCTGCTGCACCGGGCCGGGGTCGAGTCGATCGCCGAGCCGCGGGCGATCGGGCTGCTGCTGGCCATCGCCACGGTCGGCGGGCTGCTGGCGGGGCCGGCGCAGGCGTACGTGTCGCGGCTGATCGAGGCGCGGGCCGATGAGCACGCGCTGGAGCTGACCGGCGACCCGGCCGGCTTCGAGCAGATGCAGGGCCGGCTGTCCCTGGTCAACCTCGGTGACCCGGACCCGCCGGCCTGGGAGCAGGCCCTGTTCGGCAGCCACCCGACCACCGTCGAGCGCATGGCGGCCGCTCGCGCCTTCGCGCGCAGCCGCTGACGGGCATACGTCCGCATGCGGCCACATCATCTTTGATGTACGTACATCAAAGATGATGTGGCCGTGTCCCGTCATATCCTCGCCGACCCGACCCGACCCGACCCGACCCGACCCGACCCGACCCGACGTCGGCCCGGGGGCGGACCGCGGATCGTGACACCAAACCGCGATCTCCGCGTTGCCGGGCAGGGATAACGAGGCCGGTAGGCTGCGCGGATGCGTACCCTGCTGGTGACCAACGACTTTCCGCCCCGCCCCGGGGGCATCCAGCAGTTCCTGCACAACCTCGCGATCCGCCAGCCCGACGGCGAACTCGTCGTCTACGCCTCGACCTGGCGCGACCCGAAGCAGTTCGACGCCGAGCAGCCGTACCCGGTGGTCCGGGACCGGACCGGGGTGCTGCTGCCCACGCCGCGGGTGGCGCGGCGGGTGGCCGAGCTGGCGCGTGCGGAGGGCTGCGACCGGGTCTGGTTCGGCGCGGCCGCGCCGCTCGGGCTGCTGGCACAGGGGCTGCGCAAGCGGGCGGGCGTGCGCCGGGCCGTGGGCATCACACACGGGCACGAGATCGGCTGGGCGGCGCTGCCGGGTGCCCGTAGCGCCCTGCGTCGCATCGCCGACGGCAACGACGTGCTCACCTACCTCGGCGAGTACCAGCGGGTGCGGCTGGCGAAGGCGCTGGGGGAGCGGACCAGCCTGCAGCGGTTGGCGCCGGGCGTGGACTCGGCGATGTACCACCCCGACGTCGACGGCGCGAGTGTGCGGGCCAGGCACGGGCTCACCAACCGGCCGGTGATCGTGTGCGTGTCCCGGCTGGTGCCGCGCAAGGGCCAGGACACCTTGGTACGCGCGCTGCCGCTGGTCCGCAAGGCGATCCCGGACGCGGCGCTGCTGCTCGTCGGCGGGGGACCGCACCGGCCCACCGTGCAACGCCTGGCCCGCGAACTCGACGTGGCCGACCACGTGGTGCTGACCGGCTCGGTGCCGTGGGCGGACCTGCCCATGCACTACGCGGCGGGGGACGTCTTCGCGATGCCGTGCCGCACCCGCAACCGCGGACTGGACGTGGAGGGGCTCGGCATCGTCTACCTGGAGGCGTCCGCGGTGGGCCTGCCGGTGATCGCCGGCGACTCCGGCGGCGCGCCGGACGCGGTCCGCGAGGGCGAGACCGGTTTCGTGGTGCCCGGCCGCGACGTGGAGACGCTGGCCGCGCGGCTGGTCGAGCTGCTGTCCGACGAGGCGCTGCGGGCCAAGATGGGCGCGGCCGGCCGCACCTGGGTCGAGCAGGAGTGGGGCTGGGACCTCCAGGCCCGCCGCCTCCGCGACCTGCTCCAAGGCCCCGAGGCCTAACCCCACCCACCTGCCCGCCCGCCGCCCGGCGGGCCCTCCCCTGGCGCAACTCTTAAAGAGTCGCGGCCTCCGCAGTGGCGGGAAGGCGCGACTCTTTAAGAGTTGCGGCGTGTGTGGGGGTGGGTCAGGCGGCGACGTATTCGGCGAGGTGCTGGCCGGTGAGGGTGGAGCGGGCGGCGACGAGGTCGGCGGGGGTGCCCTCGAAGACGATCTTGCCGCCGTCGTGGCCCGCGCCGGGGCCGAGGTCGATGATCCAGTCGGCGTGGGCCATGACCGCCTGGTGGTGCTCGATGACGATGACCGACTTGCCGGAGTCGACGATGCGGTCGAGCAGGCTCAGCAGGTGCTCCACGTCGGCCAGGTGCAGGCCGGTGGTCGGCTCGTCGAGCACGTACACCCCGCCCTTCTCGGCCATGTGGGTGGCCAGCTTGAGCCGCTGGCGTTCGCCGCCGGACAGCGTGGTCAGCGGCTGGCCCAGGCTGAGGTAGCCGAGCCCGACGTCGACGAGCCTGGCCAGGATGGCGTGCGCCGCCGGGGTGCGCGCGTCGCCCGCGCCGAAGAACTGCTCGGCCTCGGTCACCGACATCGCGAGCACCTCGCTGATGTCGCGGCCGCCGAAGCGGTACTCCAGCACCGACGCGTCGAACCGCTTGCCCTCGCACTCCTCGCAGACGGTCGCGACCCCGGCCATGATCGCCAGGTCGGTGTAGATGACGCCCGCGCCGTTGCAGGTGGGGCAGGCGCCCTCGGAGTTGGCGCTGAACAGGGCCGGCTTCACGCCGTTGGCCTTCGCGAACGCCTTGCGGATCGGCTCCAGCAGGCCCGTGTACGTCGCCGGGTTGCTGCGCCGCGAGCCGCGGATCGCGCCCTGGTCGATCGACACCACGCCCGCGTCGTCCGGGATGGAGCCGTGCACCAGCGAGCTCTTGCCGGAACCGGCCACGCCCGTGATCACGGTCAGCACGCCGAGCGGGATGTCGACGTCGACGTCGCGCAGGTTGTTGGCCTTCGCGCCGCGGATCGCGAGCTTGCCGGTGGACGAGCGCACCTTGTCCTTGAGCTTGGACCGGTCGTCGAGGTGGCGGCCGGTGAGGGTGTCGCTGGCCCGCAGCTCGTCGACGGTGCCCTCGAAGCAGACCGTGCCGCCGCCGGTGCCCGCGCCGGGGCCGAGGTCGACGACGTGGTCGGCGATCGCGATCGCCTCCGGCTTGTGCTCGACCACGAGCACCGTGTTGCCCTTGTCGCGCAGGCGCAGCAGCAGGTTGTTCATCCGCTGGATGTCGTGCGGGTGCAGGCCGATGGTCGGCTCGTCGAAGACGTACGTGACGTCGGTCAGTGAGGAGCCGAGGTGCCGGATCATTTTGGTGCGCTGCGCCTCGCCGCCCGACAGCGTGCCCGCGGGCCGGTCGAGGGACAGGTAACCCAGGCCGATCTCCACGAACGAGTCCAGGGTGTGCTGCAGCTTCTCCAGCAGCGGCGCCACCGACGGCTCGTTCAGGCCGCGTACCCAGGCGGCCAGGTCGCTGATCTGCATCGCGCACGCGTCGGCGATGCTGACCTCGCCGATCTTCGAGGACCGGGCCGCCTCGCTCAGCCGGGTGCCGCCGCAGTCGGGGCAGGTGCCGAACGTGATCACCCGCTCCACGAAGGCGCGGATGTGCGGCTGCATCGCCTCGACGTCCTTGGACAGCATCGACTTCTGGATCTTCGGGATCAGGCCCTCGTACGTCAGGTTGATGCCCTCGACCTTGATCTTGGTCGGCTCCTTGTGGAGCAGGTCGTGCAGTTCCTTCTTGGTGTACTTGCGGATGGGCTTGTCCATGTCGAAGAAGCCGGAGCCGGCGAAGATGCGGCCGAACCAGCCCTCCATGCTGTAGCCGGGGATGGTCAGCGCGCCCTCGTTGAGCGACTTGCTGTCGTCGTACATCGCCGACAGGTCGAAGTCGCTGACCCGGCCCATGCCCTCGCAGCGCGGGCACATGCCGCCGGTGATGCTGAAGCTGCGCCGCTCCTTGGTGGTGGTGCCGCCCTTCTCGATCGTCACCGCACCCGCGCCGCTGATCGAGGCGACGTTGAAGGAGAACGCCTGCGGGGAGCCGATGTACGGCTTGCCGAGCCGGCTGAACAGGATGCGCAGCATCGCGTTGGCGTCGGTGGCGGTGCCCACCGTGGAGCGGACGTTGGCCCCCATGCGCTCCTGGTCGACGATGATCGCGGTGGTCAGCCCGTCGAGCACGTCCACGTCGGGGCGGGCCAGCGTCGGCATGAAGCCCTGCACGAACGTGCTGTAGGTCTCGTTGATCATCCGCTGCGACTCGGCGGCGATCGTGCCGAAGACCAGCGAGCTCTTGCCCGAGCCGGACACGCCGGTGAACACCGTGAGCCGGCGCTTGGGCAGCTCGACACTGACGTCCTTGAGGTTGTTCACGCGTGCGCCGTGCACCCGGATCAGGTCGTGGCTGTCGGCGGCGTGCAGCTCAGACGGCGTGTCCGCCTTCTTGGCCTTGCTCATCGTGTCTCCATCTGGTCGGGGGCGGGTCGCTGACGCGGCCTGGGCCGGCGCACCGGGCTCGATCCCACCGGCGTCGAGCGGCGTGCCGGACAGTCCTCAGCCGCAGACCCTACGGCCTGCGGCTGACGGTTCTGGTGTCGTGCTCAGCTGTCCTGGAGCAGGCCGAGCACGTTGCCGTCGGGGTCGGTGACGGTGGCCACCAGGCGGCCGCCGCCCACGTCGTGCGCGGCCTCCTTGAGCGTGGCTCCCGCGGCGGTCACCTCGGCCAGTTTGGCCTCGATGTCGGCCACGTGCCAATAGGCGACCGGCGAGGTCATGCCCTGGGGCCCGCCGCCCGGCACCAGGCCGATGTGCTGACCTACGGCGTCGAAACCGACATAGTACGGCGAATCGGCGGTCGGCTCCACGCCGAGCAGTGCCGAGTACACCGTCTTGGCCGCGGCGAGATCGGACACGGGGTGCAGCACGGTCATGATCCCCTGCGTGGGCGAGCCGGTCATGGTAACTCCTGAAGTCGTGGTGACGTCTACGTCCGTCACACTAAGTGACCACGTGAGCAGGGCGCTTCTCGAAACGTGACCGGTTGCGGCGCGGCTCAGTCCTCGCGGGGCCACTCGTGCACGGGGATGTTCTCGTGCATGTGGCGCATGTAACGCAGCAGCATCTCGCGCAGCGCCTCCGGCCGGTCCAGGCCCTTGCGCTCCAGCCGGTGCACGGTGTCGATCTGCCAGGTCGCGCCGTTGCGGCGGAGCAGGCAGCGCTGCTCGATCACGCCCAGCAGCCGGTCGCGCTCGCGCGAGTCGACGCCCCAGCTCTCCAGCCCCTGGTGGGCCAGTGGCAGCAGCCGCCGCAGCACCAGCTCGTAGGCGCTCACGTAGCCGAGGTCCGGCCAGAACAGGTGCGCGCCGATGCCCTGCCGCGCGCCGGTGTAGAAGTTCTCGTCGGCCTGCCGGAACGGCATCCGGGACCACACCGGCAGGCCGCCCTCGGCCAGGGTGCGCACCAGGCCGAACCAGAACGCCGCGTTGGCCATGATGTCGATGACCGTGGGCCCGGCGGGCAGCACCCGGTTCTCCACCCGCACGTGCGGCATGCCGTCGGCGACGTCGTACACCGGGCGGTTCCAGCGGTAGATGGTGCCGTTGTGCAGGCGCAGCTCGGTCAGCTCGGGTACCTCGCCACCGGCGAGCTGGTCGGCGGGGTCGTCCTCGGTGCAGATCGGCAGCAGCGCGGGGAAGTAGCGCACGTTCTCCTCGAACAGGTCGAACACCGAGGTGATCCAGCGCTCGCCGAACCAGACGCGGGGGCGTACCCCCTGGGTCTTGATCTCTTCCGGGCGGGTGTCGGTGGCCTGCTTGAACAGCGGGATGCGGGTCTCGTGCCACAGCTCGTGGCCGAACAGGAAGGGCGAGTTGGCGGCGATGGCCAGCTGCACGCCCGCGATGGCCTGGGCGGCGTTCCAGTACGCCCCGAACTGGGCCGGGCTGACCTGCAGGTGCAGCTGGGCGCTGGTGCAGGCGGCCTCGGGGGCGATGGTGTCGGCGGTGACGGTGAGCGGGTCCGGCCCGTCGATGCTGATCCGCAGATCCTCGCCGCGCGCCGCGAACACCTGCTCGTTGATCAGCGCGTAGCGGGGGTTGGCCGACAGCGATGCCTCGGTCAGGTGCTCCGGCTTCAGCGTCGGCAGGATGCCGATCATGGCGGTGTGCGCGCCCACGGTGCGGGCCTTGCCGTCGGCGGCGTTCAGGCTCGCCCGGATCTGGTCCTCGTACGCGCTCAGCCCGCCGCCGGCGAGCTCCCGCGGCGGAATGTTGATCTCGATGTTGAACTGGCCGAGTTCGGTGACGAACGCCGGATCGGCGATGGCGGCGAGCACGTCGGCGTTGCGCATCGACGGCAGGCCCTGCTCGTCGACGAGGTTCAGCTCGATCTCCAGCCCGGTGAGCGGGCGCTCGAACTCGAACTGCGACTCGCCCAGCATCAGCGCGAACACGTCCAGGCACCGGCGCACCTTCTCCCGGTACCGCGCTCGGTCGGCACGGGTGAAGACGTGCTGGTGCACCTTCTCGCCCATCGGGTGCTCACCGCCCCTCAGCGGGATCCTCCGCTAATGTCCCATAGATCCCTGCCCGCTGGGTGCCGGATCAAACATGCTGAACACGCGAGGGGGTCCGACCGCTGCGCGGTCGGACCCCCTTCGGACGTGTCGGCTCAGGCGAGCCGGGCGAGTTCGGCCGTGATGGCCTCGCGGAGCTGGTCGTACTCCTCCGCCTTCGGTGAGACGAGGGTGTCGTGCTCCTCGGCGAAGCGCACCTCGTTCGGGTACCGCCACACGGGAGCGTCGCGGAACTCGCGCGCCTCCCACGAGTAGCGGGGGTGGATGTGCGCGTGCAGGTGGTGCAGCGAGTTGCCGAGGATCTCGTAGTTGAGCCGGCGGAACGCGGGGTCGAACCCGTTGCAGGCGGCGAAGACGGCCTCACCGAGCAGGCCCATGTCGGCCAGGAAGTCCGCCCGCTGGGTGCGGGTCAGGTCGGTGAGGTGGTCGGCGCCGTCCACGTCGGACAGCAGCACGCAGTAACCCGGCAGGTGCTGCGTGTCGCCGAAGACGGCGTAGCCGCTGTTGAGCTTGGCCATGACGAGGGGGTTGTCGCCGCGCCGGGCAGCACCCAGGCGGTCGGTCCGCCAGTCGGTGAGCAGCTCGTCACCGCTGGCGTGCGCGTGCCTGCCCATCAGGACAGGTTGGGGGCGTCGGGCGCCTGCAGCAGGCCGAGGCGCAGCGCGGTCATCAGGGCCTGGGCGCGGTTGGCGGCGCCCAGCTTCTCGTACAGCTTCGAGATGTGCGTCTTGGCGGTCGACTCACTGACGAACAGCTGCTTGGCGATGCCGGACACGCTCATGCCCTCGGCGAGCAGCTTGAGCACCTGGCCCTCGCGCGGGCTCAGCTGCGGGCCGCTCGGGGTGAGCCGGCGCTTCATCGCCTCGGCCAGGTCGGCGGCGGTGAACGCGCTGGGGGCGCTGGCCGCGTGGCGGGCCGCCGCGACGACCTCGTCGGCCGGGGCGGTCTTGGGCACGAACGCGCTCGCGCCGGCCTCCAGGGCGCCGAAGAGCTGGTCGTCGCCCGCGTACATGGTGAGCACCACGATGCCCATCGTCGAGCTGGACTTGCGCAGCGTGCGGGTGGCCTCCAGGCCGCTGCCGTCGGGCAGGCGGAGGTCCATGATCACGACGTCGGGGTGCAGGGCGCCGGCCTGGCGTACGGCCTCGGCGGCGGTGCTCGCCTCGCCGACGACCTCGAACTGGCGGTCCCGCTCGAAGGCGTGGCGAAGCCCCTTGCGGATCAGGTCATGATCATCGACGAGCAGGACTTTGGTGCGCCCTGTCGGCACGGTACTAGTTGACATGCCCGCTTTTCTCCCCTTCTGGCACCCGCGCTCTGGCTGTGCGGGTGACACACGTTATCGCGTCGCCCGGCCCTCTTGTCGAGAGGAACCGCCCACGACCACGGCGACGGTCGTCCCCACCGGGTCTCGAGGCCTGATCTCGAGTCGGCCCCGGATACGTTCCGCCCTCTCCGCCATGATCGCAAGACCGTAGCGTCCGTCCGTACGCTCATCGGGTATGCCCCGGCCGTCGTCGGACACTTCTATCAGGCCGTACGGCGGGTCGACGGTGCAGGTCACCCACAGGTTCGCGGCATTCGCATGCTTTCGGGCGTTGGTGATCGCCTCCTGGGCGATCCGCAACAGTTCGGACTCGATGGAGGCCGGCAGCCGGCCGGCCTCGTCCAGCGACAGGTTCACCTTCAGCCCGGCCTGGTTGCCCGAGATGCGGGCGAACTCGGCGATGGCCGCGGTGAGCCCGCCGTGCCGGTCCACCTCGCTGCGCAGCTCGAACAGGCTCAGCCGCAGTTCGGTGATGACCCGGGTGATCTCGGCGCGGAGCACCCGCAGCTCCTCGGCGGTGTCCTTCGCCTCCTCGGGCAGCGTCGCCTGCGCGTTGTCCACGCCGTACCCGATCATCACGAGTTCCTGGGCGACCCCGTCGTGGATCTCGCGGGCCAGCCGCTGGCGCTCCTCGTTGGTGGCTATCGAGCGCACCTCCTCGAACAGCAGCGCGGCCTCCAGCCGCAGTGCCGCCGGGGTGGCCGCGGAGACGATCCGGCCGGTCAGCGCCGGCGGGTAGCCGTTGGTGCCGTCGCGCTCCAGGGCCACCAGGCCCACCGTGCGCACGCCGGCGATCAGCGGCACGACCACGGCCGAGACCGGGCCGGTCTGGTCGAAGGAGCGCAGCTGGGAGCGCCCGGAGAGCTGCGGCTGCTGGCTGGCCCAGGCGTCGGCGATGGCCGAGTCCGCGTCGAGGCTGGTCTCCCAGGCCGCCCGGGTCGAGGTGTCGTCGGCCTCGACCCCGAACTGGGCGAGCACCACCAGGCGGCCCGCGCCGCTGGCCGCGAGCACCGCGGCCCGCTGCGGCCGTCCGATCGGGCGCAGCTCCTCCAGCAGGTGTTCGGCGATGCTGCCCGGGTCCAGGGTCGCGCCGGGCAGCTGCCGGGCCACCTGGCGCAGCTGGGTGAGCAGGCGGGTGGCCTCGGCGTACGGCTGGGGCGTGCGGCGGATCAGCGCGGCCCGCTGCATCGCGCCGGTGGTGATGGTGCCGACGGCGGCCAGGATCAGCCACTGCGCGCAGGCCGCCAGGTAGCCGAAGTGGCTCAGCTGCCGGGTGCCGTCGGGCAGCACGGTCAGCCAGCCCGCCACCGCCAGCGTCAGCGCGGCCGCGCTGAGCAGCCCGGCCGACTCCAGCGGGCGGTGGTTGAGCATCGCCGCGGTGATCGGCACGGCCAGGTACGGCAGGATCGCCGAGGCCCCCGCTCCGTCGGACAGCGAGTACATCTGGTCGGCGGCCAGCGCGACGGCGCTCGCGCCCAGGCCGACCAGCACCGTCTCGGCGAACCGGCCCAGCGGGGCGAGCACGTTGTGCCGGGGGGTGAGCACGCCCGGCAGCCCGGCCAGCGCCAGCAGGGCGACCCAGCGCAGCTCCGCCCAGTTCTTGGTGGCAGCCATGATCAGCACGCCCACCAGCAGCAGCATGGTGCCGCGTACGGCGACCGCGATCAGCTGTGAGGCCGGGACGCGCCGCAGCAGGCGGCGCTTCGGGCGCTCAGCGGTGGTAGATGGCATCGATCTCCTCCGCGTACTCCTTCATCACGACCGCGCGCTTGACCTTCAGCGACGGGGTCAGCTCTCCGGTTGCCTCGGTGAAGTCACGGGGCAGGATCGTGAAGACCTTAATGCCCTCGGCCGCCGAGACCGCCTTGTTGGCCTCGGCGATCGCGGCCTGGATCTCGGCGCGCAGGTCGGCGTCGTCGACCAGCGCCGAAACGGGCGTGTCCGGACGGTCGCGTCCGGACAGCCAGCCCGGTAGCGCCTCGGGGTCGATGGTGACCAGCGCGGCGATGAACGGCTGCCGGTCGCCGACCACCATGCACTGGCTGACCAGCGCGTGGGCGCGGACCCGGTCCTCCAGCACGGCGGGCGCGACGTTCTTGCCGCCCGCCGTCACGATGATCTCTTTCTTGCGCCCGGTGATGCGCAGGAAGCCGTCGTCGTCGAGCGAGCCCAGGTCTCCGGTGTGGAACCAGCCGTCGGCGTCGATCGCCTCCGCGGTGGCCGCGGGGTTGTTCCAGTACCCGGGGAAGATGACCTCGCCGCGGGCCAGGATCTCGCCGTCGTCGGCGATGGCGATGGTCACCCCGGGCAGCGGCTGGCCGACCGTGCCGATCTTCTGCGAGCCCGCCCGGTTGAAGGTGATCGCGGGCGAGGTCTCGGTCAGGCCGTAGCCCTCCAGCACGTTGAGCCCCACGCCGCGGAAGAAGTGGCCCAGCCGCTCGCCCAGCGGCGCGCCGCCGGAGATCGCGCTGTGGCAGCGCCCGCCGAGCGCCGCCCGCAGCTTGCCGTAGACCAGCTTGTCGAAGACGGTGTGCTTGATCCGCAGGCTCAGGCCGGGGCCGCCGGGCGTCTCCAGGGCCTGGCTGTACGCGATCGCGACGGCCTCGGCCTTGTCGAAGATCGCGCCTTTGCCGCCGGCGTGCGCCTTCTGCCGGGCGCTGTTGTAGACCTTCTCGAACACCCGCGGCACGCTCAGCAGGAAGGTCGGCTTGAATGCGCCGAGATCGTCGACGAGGTTCTTCACATCCGGCGTGTGGCTGGTGCGCACCCGGCCCTGCACCACGCCGATCTGCAGCAGCCGCGCGAACGCGTGCGCCAGCGGCAGGAACAGCACCGTCGAGGCGCCCTCCTGACTGCCATCCCGTTCCGGCCGAGGCCGGAAGAGGATGTCCAGGGCCGGGATGGCGTTGCCGATGTCGGAGAGCATGTTGCGGTGCGTCAGCACGCAGCCCTTGGGCCGCCCGGTGGTGCCGGAGGTGTAGACGATGGTCGCCGGGTCGTCGGCGCTGCCCGACTTGCGGCGCACGTCGATCTCGGCGGCGTCGACGCTCTCACCCCGGGTGACCAGCGTGGACAGGTCGCCGCCGTCGATCTGCCAGAGCCGGGCCAGCGTGGGCGCGGCCTCGCGGACCGTCGCGGTGTGCGCCGGGGTCTCGGTGAAGCAGCCCACCGCGCCGGAGTCGGCGAGGATCCACTGCACCTGCTCGGTGCTGGAGGTCTCGTAGATCGGCACGGTCACCGCGCCGCAGGCCCAGATCGCGTAGTCGATCAGCGTCCACTCGAACCGGGTGCGGCTCATCAGAGCCACCCGGTCGCCGGGCTGCACGCCCGCGGCGACCAGGCCGCGCGCCAGCGCGACCACCTCGGCGTGGAACTCGGCGCAGGTCACGTCGGCCCAGCCGGAGCCGACGCGGCGGGAGAACTGCACCAGCTGGGGCGTCTGTGCCGCGTTGTCCCACACGGGGTCGGTCAAGCGGTCGACGTCATCGACGATCACCGCCGGGGCCTGCGAAAACTGCCGCACCACGTGCTCCTTGAGCTGCTCGTTCGGGCACCTGGCGCATCCGCGCCGCCCGGCGGCAGGTGCCGCTGCCGCCCCCGGCACTGTAGAACGTCGTCCCGGGCCCTCTGCAAACGCTGTCCCTGTTCCGACGGGTTGCCATCGCGCCGTCGTGGCGGGTCGGCCCGGCCCCGACCGGTACGGGTAGCCTGCTGTTCATGGCGGATTCCTCCTCCCAGTCGATCGTGATCAACGCCGACCCGGCCCGTATCGCCGAGGTCATCTGCGACTACCCCTCGTATCCCCGGTGGACCCAGGCCATCAAGGCCGCTGAGGTGCTCGAGGAGTACGAGGACGGCTATCCGGCCACCGTGCGCTTCGTCATCGACGCGGGCATCGTGCAGGACGAGTACACGCTGCACTACGACTACGCCGAGGACATCTCGCGGATCGAGTGGCACCTGGTCGCACCGTCCAAGATGCAGAAGGCGCAGGACGGGTCCTATGACATCACCGACAACGGCGACGGCACCTGCACGGTGACCTACACGCTGTCGGTGGACCTCTCGATCGGCATGCTGGGCATGTTCAAGAAGAAGGCCGAGAAGGCGATCATGGATACCGCTCTGAAGGAGCTCAAGAAGCAGGTCGAGGCGGCCTGAGCATGGACATCTCACCGGGCACGGCCCGAGAGGAGGCGGAGCGGCTGGTGGCGGCGGTGCTCGCCGCCGCGACGCTGGCTGCCAACGCCAACCCGCACCTGGCCACGGGTTCGCCCGAGTGCTGCGTGTGTCCACTCTGCAAGGTGATCGCGGCCGTGCGCGACCCCGATCCGGAGCTGGTGGAGCGGGTCGCGACCGGGGCCGGCGACCTGGCCGCCGGCCTGGCCAGCTTCCTGCGCAGCGTGTCCACGCACCGGCCCGGCGACGCCGCCTGGCGCGACGCCACGGCCCACCCGGGCGCGCCGTCCGCGGGGCCGGACGCCGGACCCGGGCGCGAGGCCGCCGCGGAGGGCGACACGCCGGGGGAGGCCCCGGCGGCGCGGCCGATGGCCAAGAAAGCGGTCAAGAAGATCGTCAAGAAAGTTGTCACTAACCCGACACAGGCTGTTCCCGAGTCGGAAACCTCCGCGTCACCCGGACGGGTTAAGGCTGCAAAAAAGGCCGTCCGCAAGGCGGAGCAGCACCCGCCGCCGGAGCTGTGAGACCGATCTTCGGCGGGCGACGCTCGTCGGCGGTACTTCCGGCGTTAGGGTGTTGCCCAGTAGAACGGCGTGGGCTCCCCAAAAGCGTCACCGCCGGCAAGCCCAGCAAGAAAGGGTTCGGCCGTGGCACTCACCATCGGCGTGGACATCGGTGGCACGAAAGTGCTCGGCGGTGTGGTCGATCCTGACGGCACCGTGATCGCGACATGTCGTCGCGATACCCCGGCCGGCGACGTAGCCGCGACCCGGGACGTGATCATCGATGTGGTGAAGGATCTGTCCGCCGAGCACAAGGTGGACGCGGTCGGCATCGGCGCCGCCGGATGGATTGACGCGACCCGGTCCACGGTGCTGTTCGCACCGAATCTGGCCTGGCGTGACGAGCCGCTGCGGGACTATGTCGCCAAAGCGGTGAACCTGCCCGTGGTGGTGGAGAACGACGCGAACGTGGCGGCGTGGGCGGAGTTCCGCTACGGCGCGGCGGCCGACGCCGAGGATTCGATGGTGATGTTCACCGTCGGCACCGGCATCGGCGGCGGCATCGTGCTCGGCGGCGGTCTCGTGCGCGGCGCGCACGGCATCGCGGCCGAGATCGGCCACATGCTCGCGGTGCCCGACGGGCACGTGTGCGGGTGCGGCCGGCACGGCTGCATCGAGCAGTACGCCAGCGGCAACGCCCTGGTCCGGTTCGCCCGCGCGGGTGCGCAGGCCGAGCCGGAGCGGGCGGCCCTGCTGCTGAACAAGGCGGACGGCAAGGTCGAGAACATCACCGGCCCGATCGTCACCTCGGCGGCCCAGGCCGGCGACGAGGTCGCGATCGACGCCTTCAGCCAGATCGGCTACTGGCTCGGCCAGGGCCTGGCCGACCTGGTCCAGATCCTGGACCCGCAGGTCCTCGTGGTGGGCGGCGGCGTCATCGACGCCGGCGACCTCCTGATGACCCCCGCCCGCCAGTCCTACCTCGACAGCCTCGCCCAACGCGGCCGCCTCCCGGTCGCCGAGCTCCGCGCGGCGAAGATGGGCAACGTCGCCGGCCTCGTCGGCGCCGCAGACCTCGCCCGCCTCTAACCCGCACCGCCGCTTCACCACGTTGATCATGAACTTATGGCAAGGCTCGACGGCGTGTCATGGCCATAACTTCATGATCATCGTGGTGGGGGTGGGGCATGCTGGGCGGCATGTCGGTGCGGGTGATGTCGTACAACGTGCATTCGTTGCGGGACGATCTCTCCGCGCTCTCCGCGGTGGTGCGGGGGGTGGCGCCGGACGTGCTGGTGGTGCAGGAGGCGCCGCGGCGGTGGCGTTGGCGGACGAAGTGCGCCAATCTGGCCGAGTCGTTCGGGATGTTCATGGCTGTGGGTGGGATGCCCAGCCTGGGTAATGTGATCATGACGAGCCTGCGGGTGCGGGTGCTGGACACCTGGTGCATGCGGTATCCACTCACCCCGGGGCGGCACATGCGCGGGGCGTGTTTCGCCCGGTTGCAGGTGCCGGGGCGGGGACCGTTCACGGTGGTCGGGTCGCACCTGTCGACCGACGACGCCGAGCGGCCGGCACAGGCGGCCCTGCTCAAGCCCGCGCTGGCGCTGGACGATCCGGTGATCGTCGGGCTGGACCTCAACGAGTGCCCGGACGGCGGCTCCTGGCAGCTGCTCACCGACCGGCTCGGCGACGCCGCGGCGCTGGCCGACCTCGAGGACCGGCCCACCTTCCCGACCCCGAACCCGACCCGGCGGATCGACGCCATCCTCCTCGACCCCCGGCTTGAGCTGGGCAGATATCAGGTCGTCACATCGGACGCGGCGGATCGGGCCAGCGATCATTACCCGCTGGTCGTGGACATCGGCTAGGAATCCGCGCTTTACAACCTCTGCCGCAAACGGGAAAGATGCTCTGCGTCTTACCTAGTCGTGGAGGTCGTGGGTGACGTATTCGGCCGGTTACGGCGATCCCGAGTCGGGTGCCCCCGCGACCGCGTGGCGTGACGGCTGGCCGGTCTACGACCGCAGCGGCACGGTCTGCGTCATCGGAGCGGGCCCCAGCGGGCTGACCGCCATGAAGAACCTCAAGGAGCAGGGCTTCGGCGTCGACTGCTACGAGCGCGACACCAGCGTCGGCGGCGCCTGGAACTGGCGGCACGACCGCAGCCCGGTGTACGCGAGCACGCACCTGATCTCCTCGAAGCCGTTCAGCCAGTTCCCGGACTTCCCGATGCCGGACAGCTGGCCGGACTACCCCAAGCACACCCAGGTGCTGGAATACCTCGACCACTACGCCGACCACTTCGACCTCAAGCCGCACATCTGGTTCGGCACCGAGGTCGTCAAGGTCGAGCCGGCCGAGGGCGAGCGCTGGGACGTGACCACGCGCAGCACCGGCGGCTACGGCGGCGAGCGCATCCACCGGTACGCGGCGGTCGTCATCGCCAACGGCCACAACTGGTCCCCGAAGCGCCCCGAGTACGAGGGCCTGGCGGACTTCAAGGGTGAGGTCATCCACGCCGCGCAGTTCAAGGACCCGGCGCAGCTGCGCAACAAGAAGGTCCTGGTGGTCGGCGCGGGCAACACCGGCTGCGACATCGCGGTGGAGGCGGCCCAGCAGGCCGCGCGCTGCTGGCACTCGACCCGGCGCGGTTACTGGTACACCCCCAAGTACACCCTGGGCCGTCCGGCCGACCAGGTCAACGACCTGATGCTGTGGCTGAAGCTGCCGCTGCGGGCCCGGCAGTTCCTGGCCCACCGGACGCTGAAGTCGACCGTCGGCGACCTGACCCGGTTCGGCCTGCCCCAGCCCGACCACAAGATCTACGAAACGCACACCATCGTCAACAGCCAGCTGGTCTACTACCTGGGCCACGGCGCGATCGCGCCGGTGCCGGACGTGGCCCGCTTCCACCGCCACAGCGTGGAGCTCAAGGGCGGCGAGGTGATCGAGCCGGACCTGGTCGTACTGGCCACCGGCTACCACCCGACGTTCGAGTTCATCGACGGCAACCTGCTCGGCGTCGACGCCCAGGGCCGCCCGCGGCTGGCCATGCACGCCTTCCCCAAGCGCCAGCCGACGCTGGCCGTGGCCGGCCTGCTGCAGCCGGACTCCGGGTTGTTCCCGCTGGTGCACTGGCAGATGGTGGCGTTCGCGCGGATGCTGCGGGTGCGGGAGGCGGCCCCGGCCAAGGCCGTCGCGGTGCAGCGCAAGCTGGAGGCCGACCTGGACCGGCGGTGGACCACCGCGAAGGTCAAGGACTCCACCCGGCACTGGTTCGAGATCAGCCACACCACGTACCTCAAGGCCATCCAGCGCCTGCTCGACGAACTCAGCCTGGAGGGGGCGAAGTGAAGGTCATGCGCGCCCGCGAGTGGGCGTTCCCGATCGCGGCGGTACGCCGTGAGGTGCGCCGCGCCACCCCCGAGGTGGACGAGGGCAAGCCGCCCGTGCTGTTCGTCCCCGGGTTCGGCCACGGCGCGTGGGTGTTCGCCGAGCACTGGCTGGAGCACACCGCCGACCGGGGCTTCCCGGCGTACGCGGTGAGCCTGCGCGGGCACGGCGACAGCGCCAAGGCGCCGAAGGCGACGCTGCGGGCGTACGCCCACGATGTGGCCCAGGTGGCAGCCTCCCTGCCGCGCCGCGCGGTGATCGTGGGGCACGGGGCCGGCGCCCTGGTGACCGCGCATGCGCTGGCGCGCTACCCGGCGCGGGCCGCGGTGCTGCTGTCGCCGGTCTTCGGCGGAGCGGGCACCGCGCTGCGCAACCCCATGCTCAGCCTGCCCGCGCTGTTCGGCGGCGGCCTGCGCCTGCCCGCCGGGCAGCTGTTCAGCCGCGAGCTGCCGACCAGCGCCTCCCGCGGGTACGCCGCCCGCCTCGGCCGGGCCTCGACCCGGGCCCAGTGGCAGCTGCTGCGCGGGCGCTCCCCGCAGCCGCCGGTCGGCGACCCGCCGGTGCTCGTGGTGGGCAGCCCCGACGACCGCATCGTGTCCGACACGGCGCTGCGCCGGGTGGCCCGCGGCTACGGCGGCGCGCCGCTGCTGTTCCCGGGCATGGGCCACGACCTGATGCTGGACACCCGCTGGCGGGAGCCCATCGACGCGATCCTGGACTGGCTGGAGAAGTCCGACTGAGGCTCAGTCATGCGGAGCCCGCTGCTGAATCATGCGGAGCCCGCTACGCGCCCTTAATCGGTGTTCGGTCTCCGCTTCGCTCCGACCGAACACCGAGCACCCGCTTCGACGGGCTCCTACACGACGGCGCCGTCGTCGGGCGGCAGGTCGTCGTCCTCGTCGCCGGGGCGCAGGCGCATGATCAGCGCGGTGGCCCCGCCGAGGATGCAGACCAGGGCGAACAGCATGCTCACCCGATCGTTGAAGGGCAGCAGCCGGGTGTCGAAGAACAGCACGAACCCGAAGACGATCGACAGCACGGCGACGATCGCGGCGAACGGCACCCGCGGCAGCGGCGGGGGCGGCGGCGGGACGAACTCCTCCGGCGTGTCGTCGGGCAGCCCGCCGCCGAACGAGTCGAGCGAGTCGAGCAGCGACGGGTCGCCGGGCGAGACCGACCTCGGGTCGCCGGATAGTGCGCGGTTGAGGATCGGGCCCGCGGCGGGCATCACCGGGCCGGCCGGCGCGGTCGGGCCCGCGGTCGGCTCCTCGCCGGCGGGCCAGGTCCGGGAGGTCAGCGGCGTGTCGAATCCGGCGACGATGCGGGCGAACTCCGCGTCGACCTGTTCGGGCGTCGCCTCGTTGCCCGACGGCCCGGGACGCGCGGGTTCGGCCGGCGTGCGGTCCGGGTCGTCCGTGGCTGGCACCTGGCACACTCCTTGGCGGGATAGGGGCTCGTCGTGGGGCCGGTGGGCATCGCTTCAAATCCTGACACGTGACACCCGTGTTCCGGCAGTAGGCTCTGCGATGCATGCCACAAACACGGTATGTCCCGGCCGGCCCCTCCGAGCCGGATCGTCAAGCGCCACACCACGTTCGCCGATCGACTTGGACGGGACTCAGTGCTCTACTGGCTGCTGAAATACGTCATCCTCGGCCCCCTGCTGCGGTTGATCTTCAGGCCGCAGGTCGAGGGTCTCGAACATGTGCCGGACCGGGGTCCGGCGATCCTCGCCAGCAACCATCTTTCGTTCTCCGACTCCATCTTCATGCCCCTGGTGGTCAAGCGGAAGGTCACATTCGTGGCCAAAGCGGAATACTTCACCGGCAAGGGCCTCAAGGGCCGGCTGACGAAGATGTTCTTCGTGGGCACCGGCACCATCCCGGTGGACCGCTCCGGCGGCCGCGCCGCGCAGGCCGCCCTGGACACCCAGCTGCGCGTGCTGCGCGCGGGCGGCCTGGCCGGCATCTACCCGGAGGGCACCCGCTCGCCGGACGGCCGGTTGTTCCGGGGCAAGACCGGCGTGGCCCGCCTGGCGCTGGAGAGCGGCGCCACGGTGGTGCCGGTGGCGATGCTCAACTCGGATGTGGTGCAGCCCACCGGCAAGCTGATCCCCAAGGTGATGCGGGTGAAGATCCGCTTCGGCGCCCCGCTCGACTTCTCCCGGTACGCGGGCATGGCCGGCGACCGGTTCGTCGAGCGCGCGATCACCGACGAGATCATGTACGAGGTGATGGAGCTCTCCGGCCGCGAGTACGTCGACACGTACGCCGTGAAGATCAAGAACGCCGCTCCCGCCGCGGTCTGAGCCTCAGCAGGTCGGCAGCCAGTACCGCAGCCGGCCGTCCTCGGTCTGCCACAGCAGGCCGCCCGCCTTCTCGATCATGCGGCGGGAGGGCGTGTTGGCGGCCTCGACGGTGAGCAGTGCGCACTCGATGCCCAGCCCGGCGGCCACCGGCAGCGCCGCGGCCAGCATCGGGCCGCCGTGGCCCTGCCCGCGGGCCGACGGTCGCAGGTCGTAGCCGATGTGGCCGCCCGCGCGGCGCAGCTCGTCGGTCAGCCGGTGCCGGACGCGGATCTCACCCAGGAAACGCGCCCCGTCCACCCACCACAGCGTGGTCTGCGGCACGTCCGCGCGCCGCCGCCGCGCCGACCACTCGGTGGCGTCCAGCGCCAGCTGCTCCAGGTGGGCGTCGAACCCGCCGGCCAGCACCGCGTCGTAGCGGGGTTTGCGGTGGCTGCCCGCGGCCTGGTACTCGCCGATCGCGGTGACGTACGAGTCGCGGACGCGCGGGGTGGGCGGCACGAGTTCGGGCACCGGCCCATCCAAGCAGAGATCGTTCAGCCCAGCAGGCCCGTCGCCCGGTAGCGGGCCGCGAACTCGCGCAGCTCGACCAGGCCCGGCTCGTCGAGGCTGCCGGCCCGCGCGGCCCAGGCCAGCGACAGCATCCGGTTGCTGGCGTCGCCGATGCGGGCGAAGTGGGCGGCCGCGGTGACGTGATCACCGGCGACCGTGGCCAGGGCCGCCCGGACCCAGGGCGTACGCCGTGGCGAGCGCGCCAGCATGTTTCGCACCCGCTCCTGGTCCACGGCTCCCAGCAGCGCCGCCGCGTGCCCCGCGGCCGCCACCCACTCGCCGAACGGCAGCATCACCCGGGCCTGCCAGTCCTGCTCCAGCTCGCCGAGCAGGGACGAGGCCTCCTCGGCCCGGCCCTGCAGCGCCCGGCACAGCGCGGCGGGGGCGACGGCTCCGCGCAGCACCCGGTGGAACCCGCTGCGGCGGGCGGAGTCGAGCAGCTTCTCGATCGCGTCGTCGTCGGGCTGCTCGCCGCGCAGCACCCGGATCCAGGACGAGGTGAGCACGGACATGGCATCCCACTCGGCCGCGCTGGAGCGCATCGTCTCGCTGATGGCGCGCACCTGGGTGTCCCAGTCCCCGGCGAAGAAGGCGTCGGCGGCCTCCTTGTGGAAGTTCGTGGCCAGGCTCAGCCCGCCCGCGATGTCCACGGTGCGCTGCTCGTCCAGCAGCCGGTGGTGCCGGGGCAGGTCGCCCTCCTCCAGGCAGGCCCAGGCGTAGTTCTGCACCGCCCGGCGGCGGCTGGTCAGCCGGTGCTCCCGGCAGTGCTCGGTGAGCAGCTCCAGCTCGCTGAACCCGGTCGGATCACCCGCGATGTAGCGCGCCGTGGCGGAGGTGATGCGGGCGTTGGCGTGCACCTCGGCCAGGCCGATCCGGTCGGCGATGTCGGCCGCGGCCTCGGCGGCGGCGATCGCCGGCTCGGTCTCGTAGTTCATCATGTGCACCCGGGCCAGCTCCAGCAGCGCCTCGGCCTTCTCCAGGGTCTCCGGCAGCTCCTCGTAGCGCTCCACGGCGGCGTCCAGGTGGGCCAGGGTCGCGGCCCGGTCCGCGCGGCTCCAGGCGACCGTGCCGAGCAGCGTCAGCGCCCGCGCTGCGCCGGCCCGCTCGCCGAGCCGGTCCAGCTCCTCGGCCAGCTCGGCGAGCCGCTGCGGGCCGCCGCCGTCGGCGAACTCGTCCCCGGCCCGGTACAGCGCCAGCTCGGCGGCGAACAGGTCCAGCAGCGGGTCGTGCGCCAGCTTCAGGCTGAACGCCCGGTCCAGCAGCGTCGCCGCGGCGTCCAGGGCATGCAGGGCGTACGCGCGCCGGGCCGCCCGGTGCAGCGCGGTGCGCGCCGCGGGGGCGTACGGCTCGGGGTCCATGCCCAGCGTCCGGGCGATCTCGTGAGCGGCCCAGCGGTGGTTGGCCAGCACCTCGGCGAGGTCGGTGACCCGGTTGTCGGCGATCTGCTCCAGCCAGTCGGCGGTGCGCTGGTGCCGGGCGACCCGCTCGCTGCGCGGCAGCCGCTGGTAGCAGACGTCGCGGACCAGCACGTGGCGGAACGCGTACTCCGGCTCGCCGGCCATGGCCGAGGTCGGGTGCTCGGCGACCAGGTCACGCTGCTGCAGCCGCTGCAGGGACCGGGTCACCACGTCGACGGGCAGGCCCAGCGACCCGGCCACCGCGCCCGGCCAGAACTGGGTGCCGACGACCGCGGCGGCCTGCAGCACCGAGCGGTCCGTCGGGTCGAGCAGGTCGAGCCGGTTGGCGATGACCGCCTGCACCGTCTGCGGCATCGGGGTGGCGTCGCCGTCGGCCAGTGCCCAGTTGCCGCCGACCGGGCGCAGCTCGCCCCGCTCGACCAGCATGCGCACGAACTCGTGGGCGTAGAGCGGGTTGCCGCCGGCCAGCTCCACCAGCGGGGCGACCCCGGTGGCGGGGAACACGGCCTGGCCGAACATCAGCCGGTACATGGCGGCGATGTGCTCGTCGTGCATCGGGCCCAGCGACACCGAGACGGCGCCGCTGACCGCGCTGGTCCAGCCGGGCCGCCGCTCGCGCAGCTCGGGCCGGGCGGTCGCGACCACCAGCAGCGGCACGCCGGGGCCGATGCTGCCCAGCATCTCGACGAAGCGCAGCATGGCCTCGTCGGCCCAGTGCATGTCCTCGAAGACCAGCACGGTCGGGTTGGCCGTGGTCATCGCCAGCAGGAAGCGCCGCCAGGCCGACTCGGTCTCGCCGGGGGTCAGGCCCGCGCCGGGCAGGCCCACCAGCGGGCCCAGGGCGTCGCCGAGCCGGGCCGCCTCCAGCTCCCCGCACATGGCCCGCAGCGCGCTCTCCAGCCGGTTGCGGGCGGTCGCCTCGTCGTCGGTGTCGAGGATGCCGACCTGCGCCTTCACGATCTCGGCCAGCGCCGCGTAGGTCACGTTCTCGCCGAACGGCGGGCAGTGCCCGACCCGCCAGCACACCGTGGTCTCCGGGATGCGCTCGGCGTGCCGGGCCAGCTCGCGCAGCAGCCGGCTCTTGCCGATGCCGGCCGGCCCGAATACGGTGACCAGCTGCGGGCTGCGGTCGCGGATGGTCCGGTGCAGCGCGGTGACCAGCAGGCCGCGCTCGTGGTCGCGGTTGACCATCGGGGTGGACTCGTCCCGGTCGCGCCGCTGCAGCCGCGCGGACACCGCGAGGAAGACCCGGCTGGTCGAGCTGCGGCCCTTGAGCGTGCGGGGCGGCAGCTCGTCGTACTCGATGTCGTCGGCGCTGGCCCGGGCGGTGTCGGCGCACACGAACACCGCGTGCGGCGGGGCGGCGGCCTGCAGCCGGGCCGCGGTGTTGACCACGTCGCCGGCCACGATGGCCTGCCCGCCGTCGCGGGCGGCGCCCACGTCGACCAGCGCCTCCCCGGTCGCCACCCCGGCCCGGAAGGTGGCCGCGGCGGCCAGCGGCCCGCGGCTCAGCACCCGCTGCGCCTCCAGCCCGGCCCGCACCGCGCGCAGCGCGTCGGTCTCGGTGGCGACCGGCGCGCCGAAGATGGCCATCACCGCGTCGCCGATGTACTTCTCCACCACGCCGCCGAACTGCCGGACCACCTGGCGCACCGCGCTGAAGTACTCCTGCTGCAGGATGCGCACCTGCTCCGGGTCGGACTGCTCGGCGTACGTGGTGAAGCCGACCATGTCGACGAACAGCACGCTGACCTGACGCCGGTCCTCCCGTGCGGGCGGCCCCTGCCCCGCGGCCAGCGGGTTGCCGCACCCGGTGCAGAAGAGGTCGCCGAAAGCCACCGTACGTCCGCAATGGACGCAAGGTGGGGTCAGGTTCGCCCCGCAGCCGCCGCAGAACCTGTCGTCCGGGCCGGCCGCGCGGGAGCAGTGCGCGCAGGTTGGGGTCTTCACGTCTCCGCCAGGTCGCCGGAGGTCCAGTATGGCCTGACCGCCCGGGTCGTTTCCTTACCGCTGTAGCTAACGCGACAAGGGGTCCGCACCAACACCGCCGCGCGGCTACAGTTTCGTGCACTGACAGACCGCGGCCTGCACGCCGGGGTCTCGTGTGGCGCTGGAGGCGTTCGGGGGGTCCCGCCGGAGGCGGGCCGCCGGTGCGCACGCCAGCGGACGCTAACCGATCGATGGTCGTACGTGGGAGGCCGAACGATGTTGGTGCGACTGGCGCTCGCCTGGACCGACCCCTTCGGGGTCGCGCACGGCGTGGGCGAGCTTGTGGACATCGACGCGGTCACCCTCGCCGAGCTCGAAGAGCAGGGAGTGGTGGAGAACATGACCGAGATTCAGCCGACACCCGACCAGCCGCAGAAGGCGTGGGTCGGCCCCGGTGCGCCGCCGACCGGTGACAAGGCGTGGGTCGGCCCCGGGTCGCCGCCCGCCGGTGACAAGGCGTGGGTGGGCCCCGGCGCGCCGCCGGCCGACGACCCGGACGCGGAGACCGACGAGCAGCCGTGACCGCCTGAGTTGACGTGAGGGCGGGCCGGGAGATCCGGCCCGCCCTCACCGTTCGCTCAGCTCGCGGTGCAGGCCACCCCGTTGAGCTTCACGTTCGTCGGGGCCGTGGACGGGCCGGAGCCGGTGAAGCTGACCGTCCAGCTCTGCGCGGGCGCCAGGTTCGGGGCCCAGCCCGGCGCGGTGACCGTCACCGTGCCGCCGCTGCTGGTGAACGTGCCGTTCCAGCCGTTGACGATCACCTGGCCGCTGCCGAGCGTGAAGGTCAGCACCCAGTTGGTGAACGTGGTGCTGCCGGTGTTGGTCAGCACCAGCGAGGCGTTGTAGCCGTTGGGCCACGAGTTGTCGATCCGGTACACCGCACGGCAGCTCGTCCCGGTGTTCGGGCTGGGGCTCGCGCTGGGGCTCGGCGACGCGCTGGGCGACGGGCTCGTGCTGCGGCTCGGACTCGGGCTGGCGCTGGGACTCGCACTGGCCGACGGCGATGGGCTCGCCGAGCGGGACGGGCTGACGCTCGGCGAGGGGTCGACGACCCCGCTCTTGGCCTTCATGTTCAGCGAGTGCTGCCGGAACACGGCGTGCTCGGGGCAGCCCTGGCCGGAGTCGAAGCCGCCGCAGTTGCTGTTGGCGGGGAACCACCAGAACGCGTCGCCGTCGCCGCCGGCGGCCTCCATCTCGGCGTACATCTCGGACCACCAGGTGGTCTTGTCGTCGTGCACGTTCCACTCGCCGAGGAAGAACGGCTTGCCGACCACGGTGTGCGCGTCGCTGATCCAGCGGCGCAGCAGCGCGCGGGCCGAGGCGAAGTTCAGGCCGGCCCAGCCCTCGGTCGGGTACATGTGCCCCGAGGTGAAGTCGATGTACGGCGAGGACTGGATGTAGGTCCACGGGCCGCCGGAGTCGCCGCCGTAGCCGTACTTCGTCTCCTGGCCCTCCTGGCCGGTGCCCAGCAGGTGGTTCGGGTCCAGGCTCTTGACCAGCGCGCCCATCTCGTCGACCCAGGCCCGCAGGGTGGTGCCCGTGGTGTTCTCGTTGGGCGTGGCGTCGGGGTAGCGGGGCTCGTTCATGAGCTCCCAGGCCAGCACGGTGGGGTCGTTCTTCCAGGCGACCCCGGTGAACGAGTTGACCCGCGTCAGGGCTTTGGTGACGTAGTTCCGGTATTGCGTGAAGCAGCCGGGGCAGGCGGTCTTGTTGAAGAAGCGCCAGCGGTTGGCGTACCCGGTGGGCAGGCCCTCCCAGGACAGGCGCTTGTCGATGCCGCCGTACGCCTCCCAGAAGTTCTCGAACACCGGGATGAGCCGGATGTCGTGGTCCCGGGCCGACTTCATCACGTAGTCGAAGAGGATGAACGCCTCCTCGGTGTAGACGCCCTCGGCGGCCTCGAAGCCCATCCAGTCCTCGTGGCTGAACATCCACAGCCGCAGCACCGACACGTTGTCGCTCTGCAGCCGCGTCATGTGGGCGTCGATCTTGGCTTTGTCGACGTACTGCTCGCCGGGCAGCCAGTCGTAGCCGAAGGTGAACACGTCGTAGGTGTTGGCGCCGGCGAAGTAGTAAGGCTTGCCGTCCAGGCAGAAGCGGATGCCGCAGCGGGTGACGAAGCTGTCGCGCGGGTCGGCCGCCTGGGCGGCGGGGGAGCCGACGAACGGCATGGCCAGGGCCAGCGTGGCCGTGACCGCCGCGAGCGCGGCCAGCAGGGCACGCCGTGGAGAACGGGGCATGGGGTCTCCTCGATAACGCGGCCGTTCTCAGCGATGCGGGCACATCGCGGGCGATGGGAACGGCCGTCAATGGAAGCGCTCCCATACTAGGGTGCGACCCTCGTCAGGTAAAGCGGTTCAGTAGAGGCCGAACCCGTTGCGCGCGAACGGCTCGAGGCTCCACCCTGCGTGGGGGAGGAGCCTCGATCGGTGGACCTGTCGGCGTCAGCGGTCCTGCATGCCCGCGCGGCGGCGCAGGGCGGGGACGTCCATCACCACGATGCGGCGGCCTTCGGTGCGCAGCCATCCCCGGCTGGCGAAGGAGCCGATCGCCTGGTTCACGCTCTGCCGCGAGCCGCCCGCCATCTCGGCCAGCTGGCTCTGGTTCAGCTCGATGGTGATCATCGGGGCCTGGCTCTCGCCGGCCAGCCGCACCAGCGTCTTCGCGACGCGGCCCGGCAGGTCCAGGAAGACGTGGTCGGCGTTCTGCTCGGTGAGCCGGCGGATCAACCCGCCCAGCGAGCGCATGACCGCGTCGAGGATGCGCGGGTTCGAGTGCACCAGCTCCATGAACGCGCCGCGCGACAGCGCCAGTGCGGTGCAGTCCTCCAGCGCCTCGGCCGAGAGCGAGCGGGCCGCACCGTCCAGAAGGGACACCTCGCCGAGCACGTCCGGTGGGCGCATCACGGACAGCACCGCACGCTCGCCGGTCGGGGAGGTGCGGAAGACCGCCACCGAACCCCGCTTGAGCACGATGAGGGACTCACCGGGGTCGTTCTCGACAAACAGCAGCTGCCCCTTGCGGAAGGTGCGGGGCACCGCCGCGGCGATCACCCGCTGCCGAACCTCAGGCTCCAGACCAGCGAACATGTCGACCCCGGTGAGCGCGTCCGCAGCTTCCGGAATGCGAATCTCCACCGCCTACCCCTTCCGTGTTCCCACCCCCACCGGCATCCACGGTCGTGGCGGCCGGTGCAACCCTGGACAGATCATCGCGTGCGTGAGCCGCCACGTCCACTCCGTGCGTCGCCATCGGAGGCCGTCCATCAACAGATCTGCCGTAACGCAGACACCTCCGACGGATACGACACCGTGTCGCCACGTGTGATAATCCGCCCGTGCTGGCTGACGATACGATCCGCACGACACTTCGTACGGCATGGCACCTTCAGCCGGACGGCTGCACTCCGCTGGACGGTGAGCCGACGACATCGACCAGGACGGTTGCCGTAGGTGACCGGCGGTACCTGGCGGTCCTGGTGGCGGGTGCCGAGCGGCCCCGGTTCGAGGCCGGGCTGGCCGCGGCCGAACATCTCGACCGGCGGGGCATCGACACGGGAGCCCCGGTGCGCGCCGCGGACGGCGCGCTGAGCGTGCCCGTCGGCGAGCACGTGCTCGCGCTGCTCGTCTTCGTGCCCGGCCGCCCGCTCGACGGCGCGGACCCCGTGGACCAGCAGTGGTGGGGCGACCGGCTCGGCGCGGCGCACCGCGGGCTCGCCGGCTTCCGGCATCCGGGTCTGGCCGAGTGGCACCCGCTGCGTCCGGACGCGCCGTATCTGTCCTGTGCGGGCTGGCTGCGGCCGGCGATCACCGGCGCGGTCACCGCGCTGACGAAGCTGCAGATCACCGATCGGCTCACGGTCGGCCCGCTGCACGGCGACCCGCGCCCGGCGGCGTTCCGGCTCGACCACGACACCGGCCGCATCGGGCTGGTCAGCTGGGGCCGGGCGGGGTTCGGCCCGCTGATGTACGACGTGGCCTCGGCCGTCCGGCACGCGGGCGGCCCGGAGCGGGCGCGGGAGCTGCTGGCGGCGTACGAGGCCGCGGGCCCGGTGCCGGTCGCCGAGATCGAGGGCAGCCTGGACACCCTGCTGCGCTTCCGCTGGGCGCTGGAGGCCGACGCGTGCGCCCGCGCCCTGGCGGCGCTGGCCCCCGACGCCCCCGCCGGCCGCTGGCGCGACCACCTCGACCAGGCCCGTTTCGCGCTCCTCGACGACTGAGCGTCAAGAAGGGCACCTTCCTCCACGCATGGCGATGGGAAGGTGCCCTTCCTTTGGGCTAGGGGGTGCGGAGGTGGGTGAGGACGAGAGGGTCGATGTGGCCGGGGACCAGTCGCTCTTCGAGGTTCTCGATGCCGGCCCAGTCGGACAGGGCGGCGTCGAGATCGGACGCGGTGTGGCCGCGGGCGGTCAGCAGGGCGCGGACCTCGTCGGCGACGGCGTCGCGCAGGGGGAGCAGGGTCGCCGGGTCGGGCTTGCCGAACAGCAGGGTGTGGATGTCGAGCAGGCGGGCCAGCTCGGCGCACGGGTCGGGGTGATCGTCCACGCGCAGGTCGACGACGATGTCGCTGGTGCCGCCGTAGCCCTGGCCGGGGGCGACGACGTACAACGCCGCGCTCTGTCGCCCGCGCCGGTCGCCGCCCGCATCGTCGCCCGCACGTAGGGCCGCCAGCAGCCGGTACGCGAGCGCGTCGGCCGGGTCGGCGGCCAGCCAGGCGGTCTCCATGGCGGCGGCCACCTCGGGTCCGGTGAGGATGTTGCCCTGGATCGCGTATCCGTCGCCGGTGCGCCCGCCGGCCCAGCCGTGGCACCCCGACCCGGTGTACGTCGCGCCGTCGCCGGTGCGGCCCACCACGCCCAGCTGGCGTGATTCGCGTTCCGGGTCGGCGGCGGTCAGCCCGGCCACCACGTCGGCCGCCGCGGTGCCGGTGCGCAGCAGGGCCAGCCCTTGCGGGCGGTAGGCCAGGTTGGCGTAGGACTGGGTGGCCAGCGCACCCACGGCGGCCTCCGCGGCGGGCACGGCTGCCCCGGCGGCCAGGAACTTGCTGGCTACGGCGACCCCGTGTGCGACCCCGTCGGCCGAACGCGCGACGATCGAGAACGTCATGGCGCCCAGGGTAGGGCCCACGGCGCCGGACGCACCGCAGAGGGACAGGGGAAGACGTGGCCTACCGCTATTTCTACGACTGCGAGTTCATCGAGGACGGAGTCACCATCGACCTGGTCTCGATCGGCGTGGTCGACGAGTTCGGCCGGGAGTTCTACGCCGTGTCCACCGAGTTCGACCCGAAGCGGGCCATTCCGTGGGTGCGTGACAACGTGCTGAACCTGCTCCCGTCCCCGGCGGACAAGGCGTGGCGCTCGCGCGAGCGCATCCGCACCGAGCTGCTGGAGTTCCTCACCGAGCCGTTGCAGGGCCGGCCGCAGGAGACCATCGAGCTGTGGGCCTGGTACGGCGCGTACGACCACGTGTGCCTGGCGCAGCTGTGGGGGCCGATGGTGGCGCTGCCCCGGGCGATTCCGCGCTTCACCAAGGAGCTGCGCCAGCTGTGGGACGAGAAGGGACGCCCGACGCTGCCCGAGGCGGCCACGGCCCGGCACGACGCGCTCGTGGACGCCCGGCACAACCTGGCCCGCTGGAAGGCGATGACGGCGCGTAAGCGCAAGGACGCGAAACCGCCGGCGGTGGACGCCGGGTGAAGGGCCGATGACGGGCCGGAACGGCACGCCCCGGGCTGCCGTCGCTCTGTCACGCACGGGTAACCTTGCCGTGACGACACTGTTGCGCTGGCCTGGTGACCGGCTCGCGCCCCCGACATGTGGACAGCGGCGGGGCGTGCTGGCCTTACCCGGGCAAGCCCAGTACAGTGCGCATTTGCGGCCCGCCCCGGCCGGCAGCGTAGCCGTGATCACTCGTCTCCCGGGGCCCGGCAACTGACTACCCGTAATCGGGAGGACGAGAAAATGCGTATCGGCGTACTCACCGGCGGCGGCGACTGCCCCGGTCTCAACGCGGTCATCCGCGCCGTGGTCCGCAAGGGCGTGGGCACCTACGGGCACGAGTTCGTCGGGTTCCGCGACGGCTGGAAGGGCCCGCTGGAGGGCATCACCCGCCCGCTGGGCATCCCGGAGGTCCGGGGCATCCTGCCGCGCGGCGGCACGATCCTGGGCTCGTCCCGCACCAACCCGTTCAAGATCGAGAACGGCGTGGAGCGGATCAAGCAGAACCTGGCCGACATGGGCGTCGACGCGCTCGTGGCGATCGGCGGCGAGGACACCCTCGGGGTGGCCACCAAGCTGACCGAGCTGGGCGTGAACGTCGTCGGCGTGCCGAAGACGATCGACAACGACCTGGGTGCGACCGACTTCACGTTCGGCTTCGACACCGCGGTCAACATCGCCATGGAGGCGATCGACCGGCTGCACACCACGGCCGAGTCGCACCACCGCACCGTGGTCGTCGAGGTCATGGGCCGCCACGCGGGCTGGATCGCGCTGCACGCGGGCCTGGCCGGCGGCGCGAACGTGATCCTGCTCCCCGAGCAGAAGTTCGACCTGGACAAGGTCGTCGAGCACGTGGAGACCCGGTTCAAGACCAACTACTCGCCGATCATCGTGATCTCCGAGGGCGCCATGCCGACCGACGGTGACATGATCACCCTCAACGGCGAGCTGGACGCGTTCGGCCACGTGCGCCTCGGCGGCATCGGCAACTGGCTGGCCGACCAGCTGGAGAAGCGCACCGGCAAGGAGGCCCGCGCGGTCGTGCTGGGCCACACCCAGCGCGGCGGCACGCCGACCGCCTTCGACCGGGTGCTCGCGACCCGTTTCGGCCTGCACGCCATCGACGCCGTCCACGAGGGCGACTTCGGCAAGATGGTCGCCCTGCGCAGCACGGACATCGTCCGCGTCCCGCTGGCCGAAGCCACCCGCGAGCTCAAGACCGTCCCCCTCCACCGCTACACCGAGGCCGAGGCCTTCTTCGGCTGAGCCCGACCCACGGCGGGTTGATCATGAACCTAAGGAAGTGTTCGGCGGCGTGTCGGCACCCCTAACTTCATGATCAACCCGCTTCGCGCATGGAGGGAGTACGGATGTACACCGTTGCCGTGATCGGGGCGGGGAAGATCGGAGAGGTGCTGCTCTCCGGGCTGGTGAAGGCCGGGTGGCCGGTGGATCAGATCGTCGCCACCGCGCGGCGGGAGGAGCGGGCCGAGCAGCTGCGCAACCGGTACGGCATCAGGGTGCTGGACAACGCGGAGGCGGTGGCCGCCGCCGACGTGGTGGCGATCGCGGTCAAGCCGCAGGACGCCGGCGCGCTGATGGCCGAGCTGGGGCCGCAGATCCCGGCGGGCAAGCTGGTGATCTCGCTGTGTGCGGGCCTGCCGACGGGCTTCTTCACCAAGTGGCTGGCCGAGGGCACGCCGGTGGTGCGGGTCATGACGAACACGCCCGCCCTGGTCGACGAGGCCATGACGGCGATCTCGGCCGGGCCGCACGCCACCGCGCACCACCTGGGGATCGCCGAGGAGCTGTTCTCACCGCTGGGCCGCACCATCCGCGTGCCGGAGAGCCAGCAGGACGCGGTCACCGCGCTGTCCGGCTCCGGCCCGGCGTACTTCTACTTCCTGGTCGAGGCGATGACCGACGCGGGCATCCTGCTCGGGCTGCCGCGCCAGGTGGCGCACGATCTCATCGTGCAGACCGCGATCGGGTCGGCCATCATGCTGCGCGACTCGGGGGAGCACCCGGTGAAGCTGCGCGAGGCCGTCACCTCGCCCGCGGGCACCACCATCTCCGCCATCCGCGAGTTGGAGAACCACGGGGTGCGCGCGGCGTTCCTGGCCGCCCTGGAGGCCGCCCGCGACCGGGCAAAGGAGATCGCCGACCAGGCGTCCTGAGCGCGTTCACGTGATCGGAGGACCCCCGCGGGATCATTCACGCCTGCGGGGGTTCCTGCTGTTCGGAGCGTCGTCTTAGGCTCGGACCAGGGAGTTTGAGCCGAACCCCCGGCCCCGTAGCTCCGCCCCCGGAGCCGCACGCAAGGAGACGGCCATGCGACGCGCAGCAACGATCCTCGGGACCACCCTCGCCGCCCTCATGATCTCCGCCCCGGCCTACGCCTACGCACACGACAAGGTCACCAACCCCGTGCTGCACGCGATCCTCGACGTGCTCACCCTCGCGGTCGTCACCGCTCCGGTGTGGACCGCCTTCGCCTGGTCCCGCGGCCGCCGCTCGGCAGCGCTGATGCTGCTGATCGGACTGGTGCAGATCCCCGCGGGCGTGCTGGCGTTCGTGCCCATCCCCGACCCCGTGCTGCACGCGGCCGCACTCGTGACCAGCCTCGCGATCACGGTCACCTCGATCGTCTACGTACGGCGCGAGGTCGCCCTCGCCGCCGCGGTCGAGACGGCCGGCTGAGAGACCCGCTGCCGGGGCGACCCGGCGGACGGTGCGAACCCGCTGTCGGCTGTGTGCGACGAGTCGCGGACGGCCGGCGGCGGTACCGCGCAACCGCCCGATCCGGTGCCGCTGCCGGGTCGGACGGTTGCGCGCAGGGCCACCCGCTCGCCGTCGAGGTCCAGCTCCAGCTGCTCGCCGCTGCGCCGCACCCGCGGACAGCCCGCGTGCGGCACGCTCCAGACTCCGTCGGTACGCCGGTACGCCGTCCACCGGCAGTGCTCCTCCCCGACGTACCCCCAGGCCATGAAGAGCTCGGTGCCCCGATAGCGGTAGAGCCCCACGGTGGCGGTGCGCCCGTCCTCGGGCCGGCGGAAGAACTCGCCGGTCAGCCCCGGCACGACATGGCCTTCGAGGTCGACGTCGGCCACGGTCCGGTGCGGCGTGTACTCGGCCAGCCGTGGCAGCGCGCCGATCTCGCGCCGCACGTCATCGCCCTGCACCGCCGGACCGCTTCGCTCGCTCATGCCTGATCAACGAGGCCGCGCCCTGGTGGCGACACGTTCGCGCAGCGTGATCTCAGGGTGCGGAATGCGCCACGTCGGCTGCGGGCGGCGGCGGACGCGGCCTTACCCTGGAGGCCATGCGCCACGAATGGCATGAGCTCAGGCACCCCGGTCTCGAACTGGGCGACAACCGGCAGCCCGGCGAGTCCGGCGTCACCATCGGCCGGCCCACCACGGTCGCCTCGGCGGAGGACCTGGGCCTGGACCACTGGCGCACCCTGCCGCGGGCGCAGATGCCGCCGTGGGAGGACTACAGCGAGGTCGAGCAGGTGTGCCGGGTGCTGGACTCGGTGCCCTCGGTCGTCGCGCCGTACGAGGTCGACCAGCTGCGCCAGCGGCTGGCGCAGGTGTGCGAGGGCAAGGCGTTCCTGCTGCAGGGCGGCGACTGCGCCGAGACGTTCGCCGACAACACCGAGAGCCACCTGTTGGCCAACGCCCGCACGCTGCTGCAGATGGCGGTGGTGCTGACGTACGGCGCGAGCATGCCGGTGGTCAAGGTGGCCCGGGTCGCCGGGCAGTACACCAAGCCGCGTTCGCAGCCGCTGGACTCGCTGGGGCTGCCCGCGTACCGCGGCGACATGATCAACTCGCTGGAGCCGACGCCCGAGGCCCGCGTCGCCGACCCGCAGCGCATGATCCGGGCGTACGCCAACGCGGCCGCCGCGATGAACATGCTGCGCGCGTACCTCGGCGGCGGCCTGGGCGACCTGCACGCCGTGCACGACTGGAACCGCGACTTCGTGCGCACCTCCGCCTTCGGCGAGCGTTACGAGGCCATCGCCCGCGAGATCGACCGGGCGCTCGCGTTCATCCGCGCCTGCGGCATGACCGACGAGGAGGCGCTGCGCACCGTCACGCTCTACGCCTCGCACGAGGCGCTGGCGCTGGAGTACGACCGGGCGCTGACCCGGATCGCCGACGGCAGGGCGTACGGCCTGTCCGGCCACTTCCTGTGGGTCGGCGAGCGCACCCGCGACCTCGACGGCGCGCACCTGGACTTCATCTCCCGCATCGCCAACCCGATCGGTGTGAAGCTCGGCCCGACCACCACGCCCGACTACGCGCTGCGCCTGTGCGAGATGCTCAACCCGGACAACATCCCGGGCAAGCTCACGCTGATCAGCCGGATGGGCAACCACCAGGTCCGCGACGCGCTGCCGAAGCTGGTCGAGACGGTGCGCGACAACGGCGCGAAGGTCGTCTGGCAGTGCGACCCGATGCACGGCAACACCCACGAGTCGTCCAACGGGTACAAGACCCGCCACTTCGACCGCATCGTCGACGAGGTGCTGGGCTACTTCGAGGTGCACAAGATGCTGGGCACCCACCCGGGCGGCATCCACATCGAGCTGACCGGCGAGGACGTCACCGAGTGCCTGGGCGGCGCGCAGGCCCTGGCCGACGCCGACCTGGAGCGCCGCTACGAGACCGCCTGCGACCCGCGCCTGAACACCCAGCAGTCGCTGGAACTGGCCTTCCTGGTCGCGGAGATGCTCCGCGGCTGAGCCGCCTCGGCCCATGATGGCCGTTTCCAGTCATGATCTGCGCACCGACTGCAGATCATGACCGGCAACGGTGATCACCAGGCGCCGCCGCGGCGCGCGTCAGCAGTCCTTCGCCGTCGATGCGAAGCCGATCACCCGAGGGGTCGGCACCGGTTCCCATCGCGAGACGCCCAGCACGGTGTAGCGCACTGGCAGGCTTTCGACCCAGGTCCGGGCGCAGGGCGCGGGCGGCTCGTCGGTGCGCACCGTGAGCACCAGGTTCAGGTCACCGCCGGCGGCGATGACGACCGGCTGGAACGGCTGTTTCCCGCCCGGGAACATGACATGCACGTCCACGATCGTGAAACTGTCCAGGTCTCGCCGCAGCTCCTCGATCCTGACCGGGTGCGGGCCGGGGTTCGCGATGGGGAAATAGAAGCGGTGCAGGACGGCAGGGTCCCAGGTGAAGCGCAGTTCGGTGACACCGCCGGCCCGGTGCTCCTCGTGCTGGGAACCGCCGCTCAGGCTGCCCGCCGCCAGCCGGTAGCCGTCGGCCTCGGTCGGTGTGGACTGCTGGGACTGCTGGGCCTGGCGCGCCGCCGTGACCTGCCGTACGGCGACAGCGCCGGCCAGTGTGAGCACCACCACGATGGCTCCGATGAGCAGCGTTCGTGGTCGGATCCGCCGCCCCTGCCGTGACGAGGCCTCCTGCGGCGAGGCCTCGTGTGACGAGGGCCCGAAGTCGATCTCAGGCGTGGCCGGTTCGGGTGTGTCGTCGTGCGGGAGCGGGCCGTTGTCGGCCTGGGCGTCGGTCACAGCACGCAGGATAGGAACAATCACCCGGCGGCGCTGTCCCGTGATCCGGACCGCCCGGCGGCCGCTCGGCCCGATGCGGTAGGAACGAGGCATGACGCAACTGGTTGATCTTCGCAGCGACACCGTGACCAAGCCGACCGCGCCGATGCGGGCCGCGATGGCCGCCGCCGAGGTCGGTGACGACGTGTACGCCGAGGACCCGACCGTCAACGCCCTGGAGCGCAAGGTCGCCGCGATGTTCGGGCACGAGGCGGCGCTGTTCGCTCCGACCGGCTCGATGGCCAACCAGATCGCGCTGCAGCTGATCGTGCCGCCCGCGCAGGAGCTGCTGTGCGATGCGAACGCGCACGTGGTGACGTACGAGATCGGCGCGGCCGCGGCCATCGGCGGCATCTCCAGCCGCACCTGGCCCTTCGCGGCCGGCGCGATCGACGTCGAGCAGGTCGCCTCGATGATCCGCCCCGACGGCTACCACGCCGTGCCGACCCGGGCGATCGCCGTCGAGCAGACCCACAACATGGCCGGCGGCGTCGTCATCGGACTGGAGACGCTGCGCGCCCTGCGCGAGGTCGCCGACACCGCGGGCATCGCGATGCACTGCGACGGGGCCCGGATCTGGCACGCGCACATCGCCGACGGGGTGCCGCCGGCCGAGTACGGCGCGCTGTTCGACACGCTGTCGGTGTGCCTGTCCAAGGGCCTGGGCGCGCCGGTCGGCTCGCTGGTGGTCGGCAGCGCCGAGAAGATCGCCAAGGCGCGCTGGATCCGCAAGCGCATGGGCGGCGGGATGCGGCAGGCGGGCATTCTCGCCGCGGCGGGTGTCTACGCGCTGGACAACCACGTGGAGCGGCTTGCCGAGGACCACGTGCGGGCGCGGCGGCTCGCCGAGGCGCTGGCCCCGTTCGGCGTCGTGGACCTGGACCGGGTGCGTACCAACCTGGTCATCCTCGACCTCGCCAAGACCGCCCTCGACGCGCCCACCCTGGCAGCCCGAGCCCGGGAGCAGGGCGTGCTGGTCAGCGCGCTGGGCCCGCGCACCGGCCGCCTCATCACCCACCTGGACATCGACGACGCCGCCATCGACCGGGCCATCGACGTGCTGACAAGCCTTCTCTGAGCACCCGCCCAGCTTGCACTTTCGGGGAAACTGCGGGAATGACCTGAGCTCAAGCAGCAGTTTCCTGGAAACTGCAGCCGCCTTGGCGCAGAGACGACGGCGGGCCGGTGCGTCAGCACCGGCCCGCCGTGTACGCGGAAGCTCAGGGCTCCGGGTGTTCCGTGACGTTCTGGAGGTAGAGGCCCTCGCCCAGGCTGGCGATGAGGCCGAGCTGGGTCTCCAGGTAGTCGATGTGGTGCTCCTCGTCCTGGAGGATGTCCTCGAAGATGTTGGCCGAGGTCACGTCACCGACCGAGCGCATGTACTCGATGCCCAGGCGCAGCCGCTCGACGGCCTCGACCTCGACCTTCATGTCGCACTCGAACTGCTCCTTGACGGTCTCGCCGATGCGCAGCGCGAAGAGCTTCTGGAAGTTCGGCAGGCCGTCGAGGAACAGGATCCGCTCGGCGAGCCGGTCGGCGTGCTTCATCTCGTCGATCGACTCGTGCCGGGTGTACTTCGCGAGCTTCGTGTATCCCCAGTTCTCCTGCATGCGGTAGTGCAGCCAGTACTGGTTGATCGCGGTGAGCTCGGCGGTCAGCTGCTCGTTGAGGAACTCTATGACTCGGGCGTCGCCTTGCATGGTGAAGAAACCCCCCACGGGAACTCTCGTATGGGGGTAAATCTACGCGTGTTGTCCCGTTATACGGCGATTGCCACGAGCGTGTCGGTGTTCTCCTCGTCGATCAGGTCCACGATGCGGTCCAGGCAGGAACCGCATCCGGTCCCCGCGCCACATGCCTCGCCGACGGAGTCCTCGCAGCGCGCGCCCGCGCGGATCGCCGAGCGCACCTCGCACTCACGAACCCGTTCACAGATGCACACGAACACAGCAGGGACCCTTCGGCACTGGAGGAGTGAGGCTCGCGGTCAAGCAAGCCTTGCCTCAGTAAGGGTGCCCTAAAGGAAATGCCTAGCGCAAGCCCCTGAGCAGGGAAATGTCAGCGGCGTGCGTCTCACCGGGCGTCTCGACGATGATCGGAACACCGGCGACGGCGGGGTGGCGGAACATCTCGGCGAACGCCTCGGAACCGATCAGGCCCTTGCCGATGGCCTCGTGCCGGTCGCGAGTGGACCCCATCGGGTCCTTGGAGTCGTTGGCGTGCACCAGGCCCAGCCGGTCCGGCCCGCACACCTCGACCAGGGCGTCCAGGGTCAGCGTCATGCCGCCGGGTTTGGCCAGGTCGTGCCCGGCCGCCCAGGCGTGGCACGTGTCGAAGCACACGCCCAGGCGCGGGTGGCGGTCCACCGCGTCCAGGTACGGCCCCAGGTCCTCGACGCGGGCCGCCAGCGAGCGCCCGCCGCCCGCGCTGGGCTCGACCAGCAGCCGCGGGCCGTCTTCGGGCAGCGCGTCCAGCAGCGGCAGCAGCACCTCGCGCACCTGGCGCATCGCGGCCGGGGCGTGCTCGGCGTCGACCGAGGAGCCGGCGTGGAAGACGACCCCGCGTGCGCCGATCGCCGCCGCCCGCAGCAGCGCGTGCGTCAGCACCTCGCGGGACTGCTCGACCGTCGCGGCGGTGGGGGAGCCGATGTTCACCAGCAGCGAGGCATGCACGTAAGCGGGGACGGACCGGGTGTGGCAGCCCGCCGTGAAGGCCTCGTCCTGAGCGGGGTCGCCGGGCGGGCGGGCCCAGCCCCGCGGGTTGCCCACGTAGACCTGCACCGCCGCGGCCGACACCTTGTCGATGTAGGGCAGCGCGGCTTTCGCCAGCCCTCCGGCGACCGGTGCGTGCGCCCCGACCTGGTTGGTCATCCCAGCTGACATTCGATCACCACTTGCTGTCCCGCCTGCACGGCCGTGTTCGACGCCGGGTTCTGGTTCACGACCTTGAACCAGTTCTTGTCCCCGAGCACGCCTCGGACCTCGACCTGCAGCCCCATCGAGGCGAGCAGGCCCTCGGCGTCGCCGCAGCGCGCGTTGCGCACCTCCGGCATCGCCTTCACGTTCTGATTGTTGCTGACCTGCAGCTTCACCTCGTCGTTGGGCTCCGCGCCGGCACCGTTGGCAGGTGTCTGCTTCACCACGATGTCGTACGGCTTGTCCGACTCGACGCGCTCGACGCTGACCCGCAGGCCCATCTTCTGCAGGATGTCGGTCGCCTCGGCGACCGTCTTGCCCTCGACGAACGGCACGCTCAGCGGGGCCTTGCCCTTGCTGACGATGACCTTGACCTCGGTGCCGGGCGGGACCTCGGTGTCGGCCTTCGGGTCGGTCGACAGCACGGTGCCCTTCGGGGCGAGGTCGTCGTACTTCTCCCCGGCCTTGACCGGCTTCAGTTTCAGCGGCGCGGCCTGCATGTCGGCGACGGCCAGCTCCCACGACTTGCCCACCACGTCCGGCACCAGGTAGCGCTCGGGCCCGGCGGACAGGGTCAGGACCACCGTGCCGCCGCGCACGACCCGCTCGCCGGGCGGCGGGTTCTGCACGAGCACCACGTCCTTGGGCACGTCCTCGCGGTACTGCGGGTCCAGGAACCGGTACTCGAGACCGGCCTGGGCCAGCGTGCTGATCGCCTGGTCCTTGGTCAGGTTCGTCAGCTGCGGCGTCACCTCGTACCGGCCGAAGCCCAGCCACCAGCCGCCGGTCAGCACCAGCAGGGCGAGCACGACCGCGCCCGCGGTCAGCGCCAGGCGGCCCCGCGGATCGCCCATGAGCTTGCGGTACTGCGCCTTGATCCGGTCGACCGGGCTGCTCGGGGCCGGCGCGGGCGCGCGGCGGCGCGAGCGCGGCGCGGGCTGCGCGTCGGGCAGCCGGGCCCAGGACGGGCGCGCGGCGGGCGTCACGTGGCTGACGATCACGGTCTCCTGCTCGACCGGGCGCATCCGCTGCGTGGTGCCGCTCGCGGCGATGTTCTCGCGGGCGGCCTGCACGGCGGCCAGCAGCGCGCCCGCGTCGGTGGGGCGGCCGCCGGGGGAGCGGCGGGTCGCGGCGGCGACCAGCTCGTCCAGCACCGGGGGCAGGCCGGCGACGATGCGCGACGGCGGCGGCACGTCGCGGTCCACGTGCTGCCAGGCCACCTCGACGGGGCGCTCGGCGTCGTAGGGCACGCGGCCGGTGAGGATCTCGAACAGCACGATGCCGGCGCTGTACACGTCGCTGCGCGGGTCGGCGTGGCCGTCGGTGACCAGTTCCGGGGCGACGTAGGCGACGGTGGCCATGAGCTGGCCGCCGTTCGGGTCGTCGGCGCTGGCCTCGACGGCGCGGGCCAGCCCGAAGTCGGCCACCTTCGCGACGGCGTCGATGAGGTTGTGGCTGCCGCCGGTGGGCGCCTCGGCGACCAGCACGTTCTCGGGCTTGACGTCGCGGTGCACCAGACCGGCGCGGTGCGCCGCGGCCAGCGCCGCCAGCACCTGCTCCATCACCGCGAGGGCCTCGACCGGGGTGAGCCGGCGGCGCTCGGCGAGGATGTCGCGCAGCGTGCGGCCGCGTACGTACTCCATCACCAGGTAGGGCAGGCCGGCGTGGGTGCCCTGGTCGTAGACGGCGACGACGTTGGGATGGGTCAGCCGGGCGATCGTCTTGGCCTCGTCGGTGAAGCGGTCGAGGCTGAACGCCTGGCCGGCCGCATCGCGTACCTGCGCCGGGTGAATGATCTTCAGGGCGACGGTGCGCTCCAGGCGCTCGTCCACAGCCGTGTAGACGGTCGCCATGCCACCACGAGCCACGCGACCGCGGATGCGGTAGCGCCCGTCGACGAGTGTGCCGAGTAGTGGATCGGCGACCTGAGTGTCCATCGCAGCGCAGTCTAAGTCAGGCGGTGGCCCGCGTCGTACACCCGCGCGTGCGATCGCGTCGCGACCGGGCGTTTCTCCTGCATGGCTAGGGGGTCTCCAGGTCCTCGCCGGCATCCGGCGAACCCGGCTGCGAGGTGTCCGGAATCACGATCGCCGACGCCGACGCCAGCGCGGACGCCGAGGCCGACGCCGAGGGGGACGCGCTGGGGCTGGGCGACGGGCTCGGCGAGGGGGACGGCGACGGCGTGGGCGACGGGGACGGCGTGGGCGACGATTCGCAGTCGCACGGAGTCGGCGTCGGGGTGGGTGCGGACGTGCGCCGCGGGCTGGGACGCGGGGTGACGAGACGGCCGGCCGGGACGTCTTTCACCCGATCGGTGGGGCTGGGCGTCGCACCGGCCTGCCGCCACGGCACGGGTTCGGCGGAGCCGGCCGGCGCGGGCACCCGTGGCAGGGCGCCGGGTGCGCGCTCGTCCCCGAGCACGGCGTCCACCCCGGCCGCGACCGCGTAGTAGCCGCCGACCCCGACCGAGGCGAGCATCATCGCGCCGGCCGCCAGGACCACCCGGTGGCGGGTCCGGGGCGGTGGCTCCGGCCCGTCGCCGACTGCGGGCATGACGGAGGTGGTGTCGTTCGCCCGGCGCCGGGCGAGGTCGTAGCGCAGCGAACGGCGTGCGCCGTCGATCTCCCGTTTGATCGTCTGCCAGGGACTCATCGGGGTCTCCTCTCCTCGGCCGGCACGGCGCTCGGGATGGGGATGCGGTGGTGTGCCCGGTCGGCGACGTGGCAAGGTGTGGAGGTGGCCGAAACTTCGCACTCGACGACCGACGCACCCACGACCTGGCTGCCCTTGCCGGACGTGGCCGAGCGCCTGGGCCTGCCGATTCTCAAGGTGCACCAGATGATCAAGGACGGCTCGCTGCTGGCCGTACGCCATGAGGGCGTGCGCCAGGTGCCCGCGGAACTGGTGGCCAACGACATCGTGCTCAAGCACCTCCCCGGCGTGCTGACGTTGCTGCGCGACGCCGGGTTCAACGACGATGAGGCCGTGCGGTGGCTCTACACCGCCGACGACACGCTTCCGGGGACGCCCGCGGCGGCGCTGGGCGGCGACAAGGCCCGCGAGGTGAAGCGCCGGGCCCAGGCCGTGGCCTTCTGACGGTGTACGCGTACCTGGCGGTCCTGCTCGGCTGCCTGCTGTGCGCGCTGTGGCTGGAGCCGGTGCTGCGGGTCGGGGTGCTGCGCCAGTGGCGGCGGCTGCTGCTGGTGGCCGTGCCCGTGGTGCTGGTCTTCGGCGCGTGGGACCTGCTTGCGATCGCGGCCGGGCACTGGTCGTTCGATCATGATCAGGTGCTGGGCGTCTGGCTGCCCGGTGGCATGCCGCTGGAGGAGCTGCTGTTCTTCCTGGTGGTGCCGCTGTGCGCGATCCTCGGTTTCGAGGCCGTGCGCACGGTGCTGGACCGGGTGCGGCGTCCGTGACGTACACGGTGGCGGCCGTGCTCGGCCTGGCCGGCGCGGTGGCGGTCGACCTGCTGGTGTTGCGCACCCGAGTGCTGCTGAGCCTGGTGTTCTGGGCGACGTATCCGATCGTGCTGCTGTTCCAGCTGCTCAGCAACGGGGTGCTGACCGGTCGCGGGGTGGTCCGCTACGCGCCGGAGGCGATCACGGGCGTGCGGATCGCGTACGCCCCGGTCGAGGACCTGGTCTTCGGTTTCGCGCTGGTGCTGTTCACGCTGTCGCTCTGGGTCTGGACCGGACGGCGACGACGATCAGCGCGGCCGTGACCGCGAACGCGCCGACCGCCTTGGTCAGCACCGGCACCCCCAGCCCGTTGGGCAGCGTCAGCACCGCGCAGGCCACGGCTGCCACGGCCACCCACCGCCGCCGCCGCGGATCCGTCTCCGCCGCGGCCAGCACGGCCAGCGGCGCGAGCGCGTACCACGGATAGAACACCGGCCCGAGCAGCGCCGTCGCCGCCATCACCCACCCGCACGCCCGCACCACGGCCCCCACATCACCGCGCCGCCGCCACGCGTGCACCAGCCCCCACACCCCGACCGCCGCCAGCGCCACCAGCCCCAGCGCCCGCCCCTCGGCCACCGCGGCGTCGACCCACTCACCCCGCCCCACCAGCCGGAACACGTAACCGACGGCCATGCCCACCGCGGTGGGCGGCGAACTCCACTGCACCAGCTCCCCGGTTCCCCGCAGCGCCGCCACCCACCCGAGCCCCAGCCCCGACCCGAAACTCACCGCCGCGAACGCCGCGATCCCCGCCACGGCCGCGCCCCACCATCGCCGCCCCAACAGGATCACCACGAACGGCACCACCACGACCGCGGTCACCTTGACCCCCACCGCGCACGCCACCACCACCCCCGCCCCGACTGCCCCCCACCACGCCGCCGCCCCGCCGTCGCGATCCCGTGGGCGGTGGGGCAGGGCGAGGGCTAGCGCGGTGACGGAGAGGGCGGCGACGAGGGCGTCGTTGTGCAGGGCGGAGAGGGCGTGGGCGGCGGTGAGGGGGGTGAGCAGGGCCAGCCAGTAGGCGGCGGAGACGGGGACGCCGCAGGCGCGGGCCAGGGGTGGTAGGGCGAGGGCGAGCAGGGTCACCGCGGTGAGGGTGAGCAGGCGTAGGCCGGCCAGGGCGCCGAGCAGGCCGCCGAGGGCGGTGACCAGCCCGGTGAGCAGCACCGCGACCGGACCGTAGGGGGTCGGTGTGTGCCACCACAGCTCGGGCACCGCCGCGGTCCAGGGGCAGCCGCCGTCGGCGACCCCCATCGCGTACGGGTCCAGGCCCGCGCGCCACAGCCAGCCCTGGCAGGCGTACGCATAGGCGTCGCGGCTGCCCAGCGGCGGTGCGACCAGCAGCGGAGCGGCCCACGCCGCCCCGACGGCCAGCAGACGCCACGACGAGCCGGGCCACCGTCCGGCCGCGCCGGCCCGGCCCAGCCGCCACCACGCGACCGTCCAGCCGGCCAGGCCGGCCAGCCAGCACGCCAGCCCCAGCAGGAAACTCCCGGACACCGCGCCGAACCCGCCCAGCCGCAGCCCAGGCCCGGGGTCGCCGGCCGGCAACGCGCCCGCCAGGTAGGCGGAGGCGGCCAGCAGCACGCCCGAGACGCAGCCCAGGGCGACCGTGGCGCGGGAGGTGGGGTGGGGGAGCACCAGTCGATGATTCCACGGTCCTTGATCGCGACCGCGCGACACCGCACACTCCCTGATGTGGACAGGTACGCGACGCGGCGCAACATCACGATCGCCGCCGTGGTGGCGGTGCTGCTGGTCGCCGTCATGGCGCTGCTCGGGTACTGCGCGCGCACCGCGCTGGCGCCCTCAGGCGACGGCAGCGCACCTGCGGCGTCGGCGGTCCGGACCCCGGTGTCGGGCCTGCCCACCGTGCCCCTGCGCGACCTGCCCAAGGAGGCGGTCGCCACGGTCGCCCTGATCGACGCGAACGGGCCGTTCCCCTACGACAAGGACGGCACCGTCTTCGGCAACCTGGAGGGCATCCTGCCCCGGCAGCCGCGCGGCTACTACCGGGAGTACACGGTGCCCACGCCGGGTTCCCGCGACCGCGGCGCGCGGCGGCTGGTCGCGGGCCGCGACGGCGATCTCTACTACACCGCCGACCACTACGAGAGCTTCCGGCAGGTGCTGCGCTGACTCAGGTGGCGCGGTGCACCGCGGCGTCGGCCAGCTCGCGCAGCATCTCGGCCGCCTCCGGCTCGACCGGCGCGGCCTCCAGCGCGGCGAGCGCCGCCGAGGTCAGCTCGGCGATGTACGCCTCCGTGCGGGCCAGCGCGCCCGACTCCGTGATGATCCGGCGCAGCTGCGCCACCCCCGCCTCGTCGAGGTCGGGGCTGCCCAGCGTGGCGGCGACCGTGTCCCGGTCGGCGGGCGCGGCGTGCGCGAGCGCCATCACGATCAGGTAGGTCCGCTTGCCCTCGCGCAGGTCGTCCCCGGCCGGCTTGCCCGTGGCGACCGGGTCGCCGAACACCCCGAGCACGTCGTCCCGCAGCTGGAACGCCTCGCCCAGCGGCAGCCCGAAGGCCGAGTACGCCTCGCTCAGCGCGGCGGGGGCGTCGGCCAGCGCGGCCCCCAGCAGCAGCGGGTGCTCGACGGTGTACTTCGCCGACTTGAACCGGGCCACCTGCGACGCCCGCTCCACCGAGGTGTCCGCGGACGCCTGGGTGAGCACGTCGAGGTACTGACCGATCATGACCTCGGTGCGCATCAGGTCGAACACCGGCCGGGCCCGGGCCACCGTCACCGGGTCGAGCCCGCTCTCGTGCAGCAGCTCGTCGGACCAGACCAGGCACAGGTCGCCGAGCAGGATCGCCGCCGCCGCGCCGAACCCGGCCGCCCCGCCCTGCCAGCGCTCCCGGTCGTGCAGCATCGCGAACCGGCGGTGCACCGCGGGCTCGCCGCGGCGGGTGTCGGAGGCGTCCATCAGGTCGTCGTGCATCAGCGCGCTGGCCTGCACCAGCTCCAGCGCGGCCAGCGCGGACACCACGTCGTCGCGGTCGTCGCCGCCCGCGCCGCGGTAACCCCAGTAGGCGAAGGCCGGACGCAGGCGCTTGCCGCCGCCCAGCACGAACGCCTCCACGGCGTCGGCCAGCGGGGCCAGGCCGGCGTCGATGCCCGCCATGTGCGCCCGGCGGTCGGCAAGGAAGACCGCGAGAGCCTTCTCGACCCGCGACCGCAGCGCGGCCCGGTCCACCGGGTGAATGGTCATGGGACGAACTTAGTTCACTCCCGGCCGTGTGGATGACCCCGGTAGGTATGACGTGAGCTGTGTGATCAGCTCACTCAGCTCACGGATCGGCCGGGTCTGCGGCCGGGCCGCCAGCCGCACCGACAATTCGCGGGTCTGCTCGGCCGCCCGCACCGATCCGGCCCGCACCGCCTCGACCGCCGCGTCCGCGCCGACCGCGCAGGCCTGCTCCACCTCGCCGACACCCAGCAGGGCACGCGCGTACCAGCCCGCATAGACCGCCCTGGTGCGCGGCTGACCACGGCGCGGCCGGCGCAGGCCCGGCTGCGCCAGCAGCGGCAGCGCCCGCACCGGCCGGTCCAGCGCGACCAGGCACCGGCCCGTCATGGCGGCCAGTTCCGCCTGGTCCAGCCAGTACAGCCAGGACGGCTCCTGGTCCGGGCGGACCCGGTCGCCGAGCC